>JBBSTD010000041.1:0-52060 GCA_038236215.1 Cytophagales bacterium
AAACTGCATCCGACCGGGAAAATGTGGTTAAGTCGGCACAGGTATAGCTGCCAGACAACGAGGAGCCGTGTGAGGTGAAAATCTCACGCACGGTTCTGAAGACCAGCCGCCGGGGCGACTCGGCGGCTGAGTTTAATTTCTATGGCAACAATCCACATTGATTACCTGGGTGGGCTGCGTACCGATTGTGTACACCTACAATCCGGCACACACCTGAACACCGACGCTCCAACGGATAATCAGGGCTTAGGCGAGGCCTTTTCGCCTACTGATCTGGTAGCCAATGCTCTTGGCACCTGCATCATAACAACAATGGCTATTTTTGCCCAACGGGAAAACATCGACTTAAAAGGTAGTCAGTTAGAAGTAACGAAAGTAATGACCAGTCAACTACCCCGGCGCATTGCCCGTATTGACATAGACCTGGTTCTACGTGCCAGTCACAACGGTAATCCTTTTATTCCCGAACAAGCCATTCGAACCCGGTTGGAGACCATTACTCACACCTGCCCCGTTGCGATTAGTCTCCACCCTGACGTTGAACAGAAAATAAGTCTTCGTTGGGAAGAAGGCGTAATAGCCTGACAACTCTCTTCATCAGAATGGCCGCACATCAGGGAGTAGTAGCCGACTTCTTTTTTCGTTTTTTATGCCATTGCTTGACATCCGCTACCAGGTTTTCGAGGAAGAAGGATGGTCCAACCGATATATACAAGCCAGTGTAGTTAATCTGACTATCAGGAATATCCCTTTTAAGGATGAATCGATAACCTGTGAGCACATTCACCCCAAACCAGTGTATCGGTTGAAACCAGCGAATGGGTGGAAACTGATAACTGGCAGATAACCCTACCCCCAGGGGAAGAAATATTCCTCGTGCCACTTCGTACTTATTGGCCTGGTCATCAATGCGTTCGTAGCGCGAATGGCCATAACCAAACTCAATTGGCATACTTATTTCGAAGGCTTTCCGGCGCAACAGGTAGCGTTCATAGTAAACCGTAGCAATGCGTAAATGGCGCGTAACTGATTCTGATGTGCCCGGTAATAACCCTGGTATGTCGAGACGCTGGTTGACAAAATAGAACCCTGCCCCCGCCTTAAAACTGGCTACCCGATTATTCCCAAGAGCCGGGCGTTCACGCTGGGCGGGAAACAGAAAACCAGCGCGCAACCCATAAACACTCACGGGAACCCGTCGATTGTCTTCCGTGCGGGTGTCATTGAAGAAGAAGAACCGCTGGTCTGTCGAAGCCGTAAATGTTAGTGAATTGGGATTACTGCTCCGAGTCGTTTCAGCGGTCGGCGTAGTAGGTGTTTCAACATCCACACCAGACTGGGCAGAAGCACCCGTACCAGAACCCAGATAGAGACAACTTATACAGAGTCCGCCTAAAATCCACTTGAATTGCATGAGTTGTCTATTATTTACAATAGTATCAACAAGGGATAGGATGAATGGTTAGCCATGGCCGCTTTATTGCCGGTTACCTACTCTCAAACATGTATCCGAATCCACTTCTTTATCTGGTGCTCTTTCCTTAGATAAATACAATCTTTTAGCACAGTACTTTGCATCTTACTGCCTGCCAACTAATTTTCAGCAGGTGATCACTTACCCACTTTGCACAATTAATTCTTGCACTTTTCTTATCCGGCAACGTTACCGGCAACGCTTGCATAAAAAAAACCTGATAAAATGTTCGTTATATCTAATTTTTTACTCAATATTATAACTGCATTTTAATAAAGTCCAGTAATGTAGCCAAAGAATGCATCGAAGAATTGTCCATAATTAAACGCCTTTTACTAGTGGTAGTTTTCGAGGAAGGATAAAGATCATAGTAAGTAGAAACCCTTAGAATAGTGGCTTTAGTTTACACGAACCAGTCATACGCCGTGTCAAATAAGCCATACTCTGCCTATAACGTTGAGGAGCTTGCTCTCGATGACCTTTTTGTTCGTTGGGTACAACATCCCGACGACGACGAGGTAGAGGCTTATTGGCAAAACTGGTTGTACCAAAATCCAGATTGTGCTGAAACGGCTGAAACGGCTCGCAGGCTGATTAACGCAGGAAGCAGGACAGCATCACCAGCCTTATCAATAGATGAAGTTTCGTCACTTTGGGGCCGCATTCGGGGATCGCTACAAACGCTGGAAGATTTGCGGCCTTTACAAGCCGATGTAAGAGCAGTTATTGGGTGGTGGTATTTTATCCGGACGGTAGCGGCCTTATTGGGAGTGATACTATTGGTTGGCTGGGCACTTTGGATGCAGTATGGTCCCGACCAAACCGTCTGGACGATTAGTACACCGGCCAATCAAACCAGAGAGATACGGTTGCCTGACAATTCACTCATGACCCTGCATCCGAACAGTACGGTTCGGTACGCACGCCGATGGGCCGATGAAACCCCCAGGGCAGTATGGCTAATGGGAGAAGCTGACTTTTCGATTACACACCGAAACGACACCTCCTCCTCCCGGCTGTTTCGGGTGCATCTGCCCGACTTTACCATAGAAGCAGTGGGTACCGCTTTCCGGGTACGGCAGAATCCAACGGGCACCTGTGTAGCACTGGCCTCCGGGCAATTGAACTTACTACTTAAAAAACAAAAATCAATTCAACTCAACCCGGGCGATTCGATTGAAGTAGCCAGTAATTTAACCAAATCTTTACCGTAAAAATCAACTCTTACTTATACCTACAATGCAGACAACAATTACTAACTTTTCACGGCGGTCGTGGCTCCCAATGCTTGGTCTGACAGCGCTCACGCTTGTCGGTCAGCCAGCATTCAGCGCGCCACCTACCGGCCGACCAATGACCGAAAATCCTGCCCAGGATCGCTCCGTTTCGGGCAAAGTCCTTTCATCAGACGACAATACGCCATTACCCGGCGTAAACGTAGCCGTTAAAGGTACCACACGCGGTACTACCACCGATGCCAACGGAGACTATACAATTAGTGTTCCTAACGCACAGGCCGTTCTGGTGTTTTCATCAGTTGGTTCTATAACCCAGGAGATTACGGTAGGCAACAAGTCAACTGTTAATGTTAAAGTTGAAACCGATACCCGCGCTCTGAATGAAGTGGTTGTAGTGGGTTACGGTACGCAGAAGAAAAGCCAGTTGACGGGTGCCATTTCGTCCATAACGCCCAAACAGATTACCGAACAGCCCATTACTAACGTAGGCCAAGCCATGCAGGGTCGGGTTGCTGGGGTGGACGTAGCGCAGTCGGGCAGTAAGCCTGGTTCGGTACCAACTATTCGTATCCGGGGTCGGCGTTCTTTCAACGCGGGTAACGACCCGCTGTATGTAGTAGACGGTATTCCACTAGCAGGTGGCTACGAGGACGTTAACCCGAACGACGTTGGCTCAATGGAGGTACTGAAAGATGCAACAGCCACCGCTATTTACGGCGCACGGGGTGCCAACGGGGTTATTCTGATTACCACCAAACGCGGGAATGCGAATGGCAAAACGACAATTAGCTACGATGCCTACGCCGGGTTTACCAATGCCTTAGATAAGGTTCACCTATTCAATGGCACCGAGTTTGCCGAATATGTCCGGGAAGCCTACCGGGCTGTTGGCAAATACAACGATACCAATGGCAATCCGGTACCCACTGGCGTAGCTGACACCTATGCCGACTCGAAAGTCGCCGTTTTAGGTGGCGACCCAAACGTGGCTGCTGGCATTGCGGCCGGACGAAACAGCGACTATCAGTCGTTAATACTCAAGCAGGGTTTCCAGACTAACCATTCGCTTGGTATTCAGGGCGGCACCGATAAAACGCAGTTCTATCTATCGGCGGGATTTTTTCAGGATAAAGGTATTCAGCCCACACAGGATTTCACTCGGTATACACTACGCGCCAACGTCGACCATCAGCTTAACAAGTTCATCAAGGTTGGGCTTTCAGCCTACATGATGTACAGTGTGCGTAATGGTAACAGCCTGAATCCGTATCAGTTGACACTTCAGCAAAACCCGCTCGGCAGGCCCTACGACGATAACGGCAACCTGATTTTTTCACCAACCAATGACGCACTGCTGACCAATCCACTCGCCGAAATCGTGCCGGGGGCGCAAATTGATGAACAAAAACACTACCGCATTTTTAACAGCATCTACGCACAGGTAAAAATAATGGACGGCCTGAATTACCGGGTCAATTTCGGTCCTGATTTCACCATCGACCGGTCGGGGCGTTTTGTTGGTTCGCAAACTAATTCCCGCAAAGGGGGCGATCCGCAAGCATCCGTCAGCAACGGATTTAACTTCAACTACACACTGGAGAACGTCCTGACGTACGACAAAACGTTTGGCGATCACACCATCGGTATTACGGCGCTACAATCCATTCAGCGCAATAATTTCGACGGTAGTGGTATCAATGTGCAGGGCGTTCCGGCTGAGACACAACAGTTTCAGAATGTAGGAAATGCCAGTCTGGTACTCGGCGTAAACAGCGGGCTGGTGCAGTGGACCATTAACTCGTACATGGGCCGGGTTAACTATGGCTACAAAGACAAGTACTTAGTGACGGCCACGCTGCGTCGGGACGGCTCAAGCCGGTTTGGTGTCAATACCAAGTATGGTAACTTCCCCGGCCTTGCCGTTGCCTGGAACATTGCTAGTGAAGACTTTATGAAAGGGGCTATCTGGGTTGACCTGCTGAAAATCCGGGCCAGCCGGGGGTCGGTAGGTAACCAGGCGGTATCTCCTTATCAGACACAGGGACTGCTGGGCCGCACGGTCTATGCTTTTGGCACTACGCCCGCCTATGGCTACCGGCCTGCCACCATTGGTAACCCTGATTTGCGCTGGGAAACCTCAACTAGTACTAACGTCGGTATTGACTTTAGTCTGTGGCGTGGTCGACTGACGGGGGCCGTTGAATTGTATCAGACCAAAACCACCGACCTACTGCTGTCTGACCTACTACCCACCTCGACCGGTTTCAATGACGTAACCCGCAACATTGGTCAAACCCAGAATCAGGGTCTTGAGGTGAGTCTGTCTTCGGTTAACGTCAATACACGGGGCGGCTTTAAATGGTCTACCGATGTGACGTTCACGAAGAACAACGAAAAGATTGTTTCGCTCTTCAATGGTCCAATTGATGACGTGGGTAACAAGCGGTTCATTGGCAAACCCCTGACCGAGTTTTTCGATTATAAGAAAGCGGGTATCTGGCAAACGGAAGAAGCTGACGCGGCCAAGTCGTACCAAAGTGCGGTGGGGCAGATTAAAGTTCAGGATACCAATGGTGATGGCAAAATCACGGCCGACGACCGGGTATTCTTAGGTTCCGACATTCCGACCTGGAGTGGTGGTATTACCAACCGTTTCAGCTACAAAGGCTTCGACTTATCCGTCTTCGTTTACGCTCGTATTGGTCAGACTATTTTGAGCGGGTTTCACCGGGATGTTAACCAGTTGGCCGGTCGGTACGAGCAAATTAAGGTTGACTACTGGACACCCAATAACCCAACAAATGAGTTTCCACGCCCAAACGCCAATCAAGAGTTTCCAGTCTATAACTCAGCCATTGTCTACTTCGATGGTTCGTTCGTAAAAATCCGGAACATCAACTTTGGCTACACCTTCCCCGAAGCCATCGCCAACAAACTCCGGCTGCAATCGTTGCGGCTGTTCAGCAGCATTCAGCAGCCATTCATTTTCTCGTCATACCGGTCGAAGTACAACGGTGTCGATCCTGAAACCGCCAACGGTACGATTGACAACGGCGTTACACCCGCTACCCGCGTAGTTACCTTCGGTTTAAACGTAAAATTCTAAGCATGGGCCTTCGCGTCAGTGCTGACAACTTTTTAGATTTCAAAAAATATGAAACCAATATTTTCAGTAAAACCAATTCGTATTCTGGCACTGACTGCGCTCCTGCTGAGTGGACAGGCGTGCAAGAATGTGCTGGACGAAACCGTAATCTCGGCCATTGGCAATGATTATATCAATACGCCAAAGGGCTTTGAGGATGCCAGCAAAGCCGCTTATTCGACACTTCGAACGTTCTATGGCACCGAAGCGGGCCTGACCATGAGCGAATATGGTACGGATATTTACCGGGCCGGAGCCGACGGGAGTTACAAAGGGTTCCACTTTTACGACACGCAATTGAACAGTTTCGTAGATATACTTTTCAACATGTGGTCGGAGCTGTACCGGGGTATCAATACCTGTAATGCTGTAATCGAACGCGCGCCAGCGGCAACCGTATCAGACGCAGTGAAAAAATCAAGGGTGGCCGAGATGAGGTTTCTACGGGCGCATTATTACTTCATTCTGGTACAGCAGTGGGGGGCCGTCGATTTGCGGCTAACCGAAACGCTGGGGCCAACAAAAGTAACGAGCCGGGCTTCGGAAGCCGATATCTACAAGGCGATTACGGCCGATCTTGAAGCGGCCATTCCTGATTTGGACCCCAAAATTCGGGCCAACGATTACGGCCGGGCTACCAAAGCCGCTGCCGAACACCTGCTGGCGCGGGTGTATCTGACCAAAGCTACCTCGTCGGCCAAAGCTGCTGACGATTACGCCAAAGCCGCGCAGTACGCTCAGAACGTCATCAAAAACTATGGCTTCAAACTCCTTCCTGACTTTGCCAGCGTATTTGTGCAGGGTGGTGGCGAAATAAACGATGAGGTCATATTTGCCGTGCAGTATACGAGTGATCCGCTGACGAATGGCGACGGAAACTCACTACACCTGTATTTTGGAATGCAGTATGATGTGCAGGCGGGTATGGTGCGGGATATCTTAAATGGCCGGCCGTTTAAGCGACTACGTCCGACGGATTACCTACTGGAAACTTGTTTTAAAGATCGGGTGAACGATTCACGCTACAAAAAATCATTTCAGGATACTTGGCTCAGCAATGCACCCGGTACCTATAACACGGCGTTTGATAACTCGAAAGCGAAAGTTACCTTTAAAGCGGGCGACACGGCCATTTATATTCCAGGCTACGAAATGACGCTGGCCGAACGTGCCAAAAAGCCATATCAGGTACTGGTGCCGAGTGCGTATGCCGCCAATCTGTTCCCAACGCTCTCAAAATTCCTTGATCCAAATCGCCCCGACAAAACTTATACCCAAGGTAGTCGCGACTATTTGGCGTTCCGGCTGGCCGAAACCTATCTGATGCTGGCCGAAGCACAGTTTAAGTTAGGCAAAACGCAGGAATCAGTCGATGTGATCAATATGGTGCGTCAGCGGGCAGCTTGGCCGGGCAAAGCAGCCGCTATGACTATTACAACCGCGCAGATGAGCATGGAAATGATTTATCAGGAACGCGCCCGCGAACTGGCTGGTGAGCAAACGCGGTGGATGGACCTGAAAAGATGGGGTAATCTAGTTGAACGAGATAAACTATACAATCCCGATGCGGCCCCGAACGTAAAAGAAACTCACAATCTACGTCCAATTCCGCAGGCCCAGATCGACCGAAGCCAGCCAGCTACCGACGGTAGCCCCGGTTTCCCGCAGAATCCTGGCTATTAGATAATAAAAGAGTGAACGAGTGGAAAACCTAGCCAATGGGTTTCAACTCGTTCACTCTTTTGTTCTTATGCTCTTTACAGTAGTAGAACAACGACTTATTGTTCTTATTCTAAGTAGTCTCGTTTAGAAAACGGTTCATCTTAACAAACGTCAGTAACCATACAAATGAGTTACTGCTACTAATTACTCTCTCAGTACATCATGAACGAATCTGTTAACAGGCGCCAATTTCTGATCACAGCGGGGTTATCCACCCTTGCTCTTGCCATTGCCGCTGATAAGGTGTTTGCCCGGTCAGTCATAGCCCCAGGATTAAAGATAGCCTATTCTTCTATTACGTGGGGAGGGAACGATGCCCAGGCAATTGCTGATTTGGCAGCATTGGGTTATCACGGTATTCAGATTCGGGCCAATACCTTTGGGCCTTATCGGGCTAAACCAGCCGAATTAAAAGCATTGCTCGAACAGCATCACCTGACACTGGCTATGTTCTCAAGCGGCAACGTGGAAATTGACCCGGCAAAAGAACAGAGTACCATCGATATGCACGTTGCCCATGCCAGTTTTGTGAAGGCACTGGGGGGTTCGGCTATTCAGCTAACTAACTCGGCCCGACCCAAAGACCGACTTCCAACAACGGAAGAGTTGAAGCGGTTGGCTACAGTTATGAACGAGATTGGTAAGCAAACCGCCGATTTAGGCGTTCAGTCTACTTATCATAATCACATGCACCAGCTTGGTGAAACGCCTGAGGAAGTAGACGTGATTGTACAGGCTATGGATCCGAAGTATGTTAAGCTGGAACTGGATATTGCTCATTATAAGCAGGGTGGTGGCCAGCCCGAAAAAGCAGTAAAGCAATACAAAGACATCATTTACGCGCTGCATCTAAAGGACACCATGTCGCCCCTGCCCGATAAGGCAGACGATCCTAAAGCGTACAAATTTGTCGAACTGGGGCGTGGTAACGTAGACGTTCCGGCAGTATTTAAGGCACTGGACGATATCAAGTTTAAAGGCTGGGGAATCGTTGAACTTGATGGCGTTCCCGAGAAGGATAAAACACCAAAACAGTGTGCTGAAATCAATAAAGAATACATTACCAAAACACTAAAGCATCCCCTGTGACGCTTTGCTACCAATGATGATGAAAAAATTGCTTGCTTTTGGTCTTCTATTATCGGGTCTGATGGCCGCGACTGCCCCACAACCCCCCAATACGCTGACCACCAAAGAGAAAAAAGAAGGCTGGAAATTGCTCTTCGACGGTAAAACGACTAACGGTTGGCGGGGAGCTTATAAAGATAAATTCCCGGAGAAAGGGTGGGATGTGCAGAATGGCATGCTTACCATTCAGCAGTCAGATGGCTCAGAATCCCACAGTTTTGGCGACATCGTAACGGATGGCGAGTACAGTGATTTTGACCTGATGTTTGACTTCAAACTAACGGATGGTGCGAATAGTGGCGTTAAATATTTCGTAGCCGAAGAAAGCCCCAAACCCAAAGGATCAGCTTACGGGCTGGAATTCCAGGTGCTGGATGATGACAAACACCCCGATGCCAAGCTAGGTCGGAATGGCGACCGTACTGTTGGCTCATTGTACGATTTAATTCCGGCAAGCAGCAAAAAGGCCAATCCCATTGGCGATTGGAACACGGGGCGGGTCGTCTCGAAAGGACACCACGTCGAACACTGGCTGAATGGCAAAAAAGTAGTCGAGTATGAGCGGGGGAGTGAAGCTTTCCGGAAAGATGTAGCCATGAGCAAATACAGCGCACCGTCGTATAACAAAAGCGGACGGTTCGGCGAAGCTCCTAAAGGTCATATTCTGCTTCAGGACCACGGCAACCGGGTTTATTTCCGAAATATGAAAATCAAGATATTGTAGAGGCAACATTAACTGTGTTTTGCCTTTGTGCCTATACTAACATCTTTCTACCAAACTTGAATCATATGGAAAATCGACGTGAATTTATAAAAAAATCGGCAGTGGCCGGTTTAGGGCTGGCCCTGCCAACGGTGGGTATTTCGGCCAGTAGTTACAACCGCATCATTGGGGCCAATGACCGGGTTCGGGTGGGTATTATCGGCTTCTCAGACCGGTTTCGGCAGTCGCTGGCCCCAGCTTTTATGGAACACGCCAAAGCTAAAAACTTCGCTTTTGTGGGCGTGTCGGACCTTTGGAGTCTCCGTCGCGATGGGGCTGAGAAGTACCTGAAAGGCAAAGGCTGGAACGACGATACATTCTTTAAAGCCCGTAACAACGACGAACTGCTGGACCGTAAGGACGTTGATGCCGTAATTATCAGCACTGCTGACTTTCAACACGCCCTGCACTGCACAGCCGCTGTAGAGTCGGGCCGGGATGCCTACTGCGAAAAGCCCTTCGCCGAAGCCCTGGATGATGCCCGTAAAGCAGTGAAAGCAGTTGAAAGTTCGAAACAGATTGTACAGATTGGCTCGCAGCGTCGGTCAGCTCCCAATTACCACGCGGCCAATGACTTTATTAAATCGGGCAAGTTTGGCGATATTGTTATGGTCGAGATGACCTGGAACGTAAACCAGCCCGGTCGCTGGCGCAGGCCCGAAGCCGTAGCACAACTTCGCAAGGAAGACACCGACTGGGACCGTTACCAGTTGAACCGCCCAAAAACCGCCTGGGACCCGCGTAAGTATCTCGAATTCCGGTTGTTCTATCCCTATTCGTCGGGTATTCCCGGTCAGTGGATGTCGCACCAGATTGACACCGTACACTGGTTTAGTGGTTTAGACCATCCGCGTTCGGTGGTAGCTAACGGGGGCGTTTACCTCTGGAAAGATGGCCGCGTGAATGCCGACACGTTCACCGCCGTGTTTGACTACGGCCCGCAGAACGACCCAACCAAAGGTTTTCAGGTAACGTATTCGTCGCGGATGACCAACGAAGCGGGGGGCGTGAAGGAATACTACTACTCAAACGGCGGTATGATTAACTTAGATACCAACCAGATTTCGCCGGAGGGGGGCCTGGAAGCTAAATACGCCAAAGACATGAAGATGGAGGCCAATATGCTGCCGAAGATGTCGCTGGGTGAAGCAGCCAAAATGGAAACCTCAGCCAATACTGGTGGCGACCCCATGACATCGGGGCATATGAGCAACTGGATGGATTGTGTTCGGAGCCGCAAACAGCCCAATGCCCCTGCCCGCGTTGGCTTCAATCACTCGGTTGCCAACATCATGGCAACTACGGCTCTACACACGGGCAAGCGCGTAACCTGGGATGCCACAAAGCAGGATATAGTAATTAGCTAAATTTTAGCCAGCGAATATTTAAGTGGTTGATGCCAACAGACTCGTTCTTAGGTATCAACCACTTAGCTTTTTCAGGACTTTAGCAACGATGCCCCAATCTGGCAGCTCAGGCATTTTTTGACAACGCAAAATTCATTGTGAAGTTCAATGGCAGCCTGCGAATCGAAAGCCGTTCGGATACCCAGCCCCAAGGTAGTCCATTTGTCAACCAGGTGGTTTTTTTCGGCGGGCAACTGCTCCAGCAAACTGATAGCCCGGTCAATGTAAGCCGGTTCTCCCCGGTGATGCGCCTAAGCCGCCAACAGCGGTACCACAGTATTCACCACAATATTCTCAGCCGACGTTTGCCCCAGTGCAGGTGCTGCTTTCTCCGTCGTTTTTCCAAACCGATAATGAGAATGCCAGTAAACTGATGGCTGTACCTGCAAAGCCTTTAAAAGTGTTTCGGTATCTGTCGTACCCGCAAAAAGCGAGAATAAACTACCCTGATTAGTCAATAAACGGGCTAGTTGAGCCAAACGCAGCGTTGGAAAGTTAGCGGGTCGTAACCGTCCCCATTTCCAGGCGTGCGCTTCCACCTGTTTATCGGCAAGAGAATATTTAGAAGCCAAAAAACGATACTCTCTTTGCATCGTAGTTATATAGTCATCAGGCACATCGATATTCAATAAACCGGATGTGCCAAACAACAGGGCCTCCACCTGATGCAATGCATCCCGGTGTTTCATAATTGCTTTCAGCGGCACTGCCCGACTGAGCTGTTCCATAGGATCAGCATTAATCTTAAACCCCATATTTATGGACAGCATTCGGTAGGCCGTTTCTTCCCAGTCGCCATTTGTTTGCTCGAACACGCGTTGAACAGCCATTGCTTTTCGTTCGAGCCGTTGCAGCATCGATTTATCCAGCATGGATGTGAGACGCAGGGGTGATACAGACCTGAATTGCCCGGCACATGGGATACTGTCCACCGAATCCCTCAAGGCATGATACCGGTCCAGTAATGCCACGTCGGTAAGGGGGCTCAGTTCGAGTGTTGGTAGTGGTGTTCCATTGGTACGATCTACCCGACGGCCATTGGTGGCCCGGTCGTCCTGCCACACAACGTGCAAGATCACGTTATCGTAAGCCCGATCATGCTGGTGACGGTGCGCGAGCCAATCCGACGTACGGCAGTGCATTTCTACCGTACCTACCCACTCCACCCCGTTGATGAGCAAACGGGCATGGGTAAAATCGGGTCCGGCGTCATAATTCCTGAACCCTGTGTGCAACACCTGTACCACTTCGCCATCCGTGGTGGCAAGGCTAGCCTTATTGAAGTACTGGTACTGCCAGATAAAATAAAGGAAAGATTCGGGCACGGAGTAGACAATGTATAATTAATCGCACGGGCGCCCCCGAATGAATAATGTACAATTATCTATAATAACAATCACAAAACCAACTAATTAGATTATTGCTTTATATGACCCATCTTTCACTCCTACTGCTTCATTATTTTCAATTGTTCCGCCATTTCCGCCTGTAAACGGAGGGATTCTGCACGGGCCTGTTCGGCAAAATCAGGCCCGCTGGATGCATAAATAATGCTTCTGGAAGCGTTTACCAGCAGTCCTCCGTCGGGGGTGAGTCCATAACGGGATACATCGGCCAATGATCCTCCCTGTGCTCCTACGCCCGGCACAAGCAGGAAATTTTTGGGCGCTATTTCCCGAATTCGCTTCAGTTCTTTTGACTGCGTAGCGCCTACTACAAACATAAGTTTCTCGGGGTCGGCCCAGGTTTGAGCCCGTTCAATAACCAGTTCAAAAAGCTCCCGGTCGTCTACCGGTTGCCGTTGGAAATCTGCACTACCCGGGTTTGATGTCAGTGCCAGTAAAATAACCCACTTACCGGCGTAGTTTAAAAAGGGCAGTACAGAATCATGCCCCATGTACGGAGCTACCGTCACAGAATCGAAACTTAAACCGGCAGCCGTGGGGTCGAAGAAGGTACGGGCGTACAAGTCCGATGTGTTACCAATGTCGCCCCGTTTGGCATCAGCAATGGTGAAGATGGTTGAGGGAATATAGTCTATCGTTTTCTGAAGGCTTTCCCAACCACGAGGCCCCTGCGCTTCGTAAAAAGCAATATTGGGTTTGTAGGCCACAGCAACATCGGCAGTAGCATCAATTATCGCTTTGTTGAAAGCAAAAACGGGATCGGATTCCGTAAGCAAATGAGGAGGAATTTTGCGAATGTCAGTATCCAGACCGACACAGAGGTACGACTGCTTTTGAAAAATCTGATGGCTCAGTTCCTGGTAAGTCATGCGAAATCGTGTAATCAACCCGTAAAATGATGAGGCCAAAAGTACGACTTACGGTATTGGTTTCATAAATTTGCCTGAAGACACGTAATTAACTTCTATGCAAGTCCGGCAAACGGCCATTGAAGGCCTAATTGAATTGATTCCACGCGTATTTGAGGATGAACGAGGCCATTTTTTCGAATCGTATAACAAACCGCTGTTCGTATCCTTAGGCTTGCCGATGGACTTCGTGCAGGATAATCAGTCCTTTTCGGTTAAGGGTGTTTTGCGGGGGTTACACATGCAGAACGAACCTTTTGCTCAGGGAAAACTGGTGCGGGTCATCAGCGGTCAGGTCCTGGATATTGCCGTTGATCTGCGGCCTGATTCACCCACCTTCGGTCAGTACGAAACCTTTTTGCTGGATGCCAGGCTGGCTAACATGGCGTATGTTCCGGAAGGTTTTGCGCACGGATTCGTGGCACTGGAAGACAGCGTGTTCAGCTACAAATGCACGAACATATATAACAAAGCGGCCGAATCGGGCATTATATGGAATGATAGCGACCTGAATATCGACTGGGGCATTAAAGACCCTATCGTTTCGGAGAAAGATCAGGAATTAAAGACGCTGCGGGAAGTAATGGCTCAGTCGGTCGTTTAAGGCATCCGGGGCTATCTGACCCCTCTTATTGTGGCTCACTTCTCGTACATCTCTTCCAGCACTTTACGACCTACTTTCCGGGCTGATAATGGATTTTGTCCGGTCACCAATCGCTCGTCTACTTCAATGTAGGGTAGAAACGGAATAAGACTTTTGCTATACAGCGCGGTCTTCTGCCGTAAAGCATCCTCAAGCAAAAAAGGCACCTCCCCATCCAGTCGAACGAGTTTTTCTTCCGTATTGGAAAAACCCGTTATCTGACGATTTTTTACCAACAAACTCCCGTCAGACAGGGTAATGTTGAGCAAGGCACTTACGCCGTGACCAACGGCGGCTACCATTCCACCATTTTCGTACACGTACTGCGTAATTCGCTGGATCGACTGATTATTAGGAAAGTCCCACATGGTACCGTGCCCACCGGTAAAGTAGATGATTTGGTAATCAGCGGGATCGATATCATCCAGTTTCAGTGAGTTCTCCAGTTTTGATCGAAATATTGGGTTATTATACCATTTTTCGTCTGTTGTATCGCGCCTATCAACGCTTTTCTCGGCGATAGCTATGGGTCCCCCATTTTGACTGGCAATATCGTAAGGCAAATTCCGGTCGGCTAATTCATCGTAGAAATGAGTAGCCTCACTCAGCCATAAACCTGTTTTATGGGTCTTGGTCGGATAGTCCGTATGGTTTGTACAAACGATTAGGGCACGGTAGATAGGGTCCATAAAAAAGGCAGTGTGGGGGAACAACCCACATCCAGGGCGAATATAAAGAGTTTAGTGTAAACTGCCCCACTCACTATCAGTAGATAGAGCAATGAGGGTGCCATCTACCAGGTAAACACGCGTTATCCGGTCGTTGAACGAACTATTGACCCTTCAGTCTAACAATCTGCTAAATATACTTTTAGCAGATTGTTATTTGCTGATTCAGCAAATATCCCCATTAAATACCCTACGTTTCGTTGCGGTTGTTCTATACCGTACTGTGCTAGTCGATATGAAAAGGATTTCTTATGAATTACTCCAGGCCGAACATGCCTGGATGATTGTATCCGATTAACTTCAGCAGCGCAACAATGTGTTAACTAAAGGCATTTCTCACTTGAAACGTAATCCGAAAGGGTTACCAATGGCTAGTAGGCTGATTATACTACGCTATCACCTCAAAATGAGTTTGCGCCAGCTTACGCAGGAGGTTAGTAGGCAACCGACTGCGCACAGTACCGATCCTTTAGCGATTCAATGGCAACACATCCACCAACTCCTTTTCCTGCTTCGGCAGATTGACAGCGAACTTGGCCGGGCCGCTACAGAAAGTGAGGTATTGCGTGCGTGGATGCACGCCCAGGACGGACGTATTTATCGTTCGGTCTTGGGCCATCTTAATTAGCGAAACGTTACCTTGTCGCACAGACCCTTCGGTTTGATACGGGCGATTACCGGTTAGGAAGATTGAGATGAAGTTTCTGCACGGTAAATACAGCACAGCTTGGGTTGCAGGAAATCGCAACTACAGCAGGAGGAGGCTGGATGGTAGGCGTGGAACTATCGGGATTGGTAGAAATCCAGGCAAATTCTGCCCATACGTCACTCCCATTTTTAGTAGCCGTCGTTTGGAACTGCACCTGTCCGATGTTGCCATTGAGCCAATTCTGCTGAGTACTCAGGTCAATGACGTACGTGTGGAATTGACCATCGTTGATAATGGGAAACTCAACAGATTTATCCCCATAGGTAGTTGTTTCATTGCTTAGTCTCCACTTCATTCGAAACGTATCGCTGAGCGTTTTGAAGGCAGCCCGCAGATAAATCTTCGGATTGTCGCGCCCCTTCCAGAAAACGAACGGTGAGCTAATGCTCGACCGTGACGCATCGGGCAAATTAACATGTAATTTACCCGAAATTGGGAATCCGCTATCGGCCGCCGATTCATAGAACCATCCATGGCGCGAATTATCGAACACATAATTAGGTCCGGAGGCTAACCGGGGTTTGTTATACACGTAAGAGCGAATCGTATTCAGATTTCCCATGACCAATTCATAATCCCACTCATGAACCAGGTTGTGATCAAGAACGACGAAGTTAGTAGCAGCAATGTAAGAGGCTACTGTACTAAATTCATCCCCGCTCAGGTCAGCTCCGAAATAGCCGCTTTTCCAGGAAAGGTTATTTTGCACGTATAATCCCACCCCGTAGCCATTGGTGTTAGTCGATGCCATCCAGGGTTCGGTAGGAAATACGTCCCCAAAGAAGGCAGTTGCGGGAGGTTTTATGTGGGAAAGTGTTAAATCGCCATTAGTGTAGGGGGAACCCTGGCTGTAGTACCACATGTTGTGATAATCACCAGTCAAATAGACGCACGGAAACTCCTGCTGACGGGCATCATACTGAGTTCTGTCTCTTCGGGACAAACCCACTTTGGCATGTACCTTCACCACATTCCCCTCCAGACGAATCCAGTGTTCGATAGTGGCTTCGCCGGGTTCATTTGGCACCCCCCATTGATTAGGAATTGTTTTAACGTACAATGAGTTATCACCCCGTTCGAAAGTAACCACCTTCGAAGGATAACCGAAGGCATCACCGGCCTGAATAGGATCCCATCCCAGGTTAGTCCAGCCGGTAGCATCTGAATAGTTGATGGGGCCACTATACAGCCCTATCTGAATCTGACGACCTAAATCAGGGTTACTAACCATATTTCGGGTGTTCACATTGCCCCCCTGGTCATTGACAAAAGCAAGGTACGTAATGGCTCCACCAGAATTTGTATTGATACCTACCCGAATCTGGTCATTTTCAATCGTTTGCAGACCGTCAGCTACCTGCCGTAACGACTTTACGGCTGGTGCAACTATTGGAATTGTGGGTTTAGTGCGGGGCTGCGCATAGAGTTGAGGAACCGTTAGCGTAGCAGCAGTAGCAAGCAGATAAATCCAACTTGAAAGGTGCCGGGAAGAAATACGGGCCATAATAATCTACACAATTTGATGTACTGTTTACGCCAACTTGCAAATAAGATGCCAAAGGGCTTATCGGTTGATATCTGCCGAAAGGGAGGATTTTTACTACTTTACCAACTGACTCAGGGCCGAATCGGACAGGTCACCCGACTGAATCACCAAGCGGTGCCGAAACGTAACGGCCTTACCCGCTGGTAACGTGTAGTTCATAGCCGGGTCTTTCCCATTACTCATGATGGATGGTGCCAGCGGATTGGCAGCAAACAGGCCATACCCACGGGCATGCCAATAGGTTGGATAGCCCACATTCTGTGGATTATCGATCAGCGCCACCGACAGTATTTCGTTGTTTACCTTACCAGTCAGTTTCATCCATTTGGCCCGGGTTCCCCATACCGCATCGCCCTCCACTCCCTCGCTACTGTGGTATAAACCCGTAACGCCTTCATTGTTTAACATCGGTACTTTCGTGGCAATACCCTGGGCATCCGTAAAAACTTCGGGCTTGGTAGAAGGCTGCTCCAGTTGACGGGTCATTCGCAATGCAATCATGCCTTCTTTATTGTCTTTGAACTCAACATCCTTATCCGTGGCTTTCAGCACGGTAATACGCTCAATTGTGCGATTATCATTACTGGCCATAAAATTATAGGTTGTCGTCTCCTGTATCATGGGTTTCCCGTCTTTGTCGAGCCAGTCGGATGTAACGACCAACATCCCTTTGCCTTTGCCACTTTTCATTGACTTCACGCCCGTATGAACAATAGTACCGAAAGGGCCTTTGAAACTGGGGCTGATTTCGTTCGAGTTGTTCCAGAAATCATGGCCATTCACGTCGCCATAGTTGAACCACATACCTACATGGTGCGGGTGGTCAGTACGCTCATTCGGGCGGGGATCGAGTGGCCAGCCCCGCGTGATGAAGTTACCACCAGCCGACATAATTGGGTATAAAACCGGCTTTTTCAGCACCGCCGGGCCGGGATATATATAGGCAGTGAATGGTTTGCCATCTACCGTAACGGTAACCTGTTTTTTTGCTTCGTTATGCGTAATCTGAATTGTATTGGATTGAGCGCTGACCGATACGATTAGGCTGAATAACAGCAGGGCAGTAAAATAATAACGCATTGACTGATAATTAATCAAGGATGAAAAACTTGTTTCTCAATTGGAAGCAAGCTAAAAAACTCGCCCCGGAAAAAAAAGACGGGGCGAGTTAACTGCAACCGAATACAACGTAAGAGGACTAAATAGGGTTAGAATACCCTTAATTACCCGTTATAGTTTTGTTGGTTATTTCCTGCTCGATGGTAATATACCCCGGATAGTTAACAGCCTTATCGCCCAGGGCCAGGGTTGGCTTCAGTTTAACGGTCAGCTTAGACGGTTGAGTACCAGGCGACCCACCCAAGTTTTGTACCAGTTGGACAAACGCATCGCGGGTAGCTCCGTCGGTTATCAGCTGATAGGCATTCGTACTTAACCGAATGGGTATGGTGGTCGTACCACCGGGTTGCACCTCAATACGCTGATTCAAAAACCCGGTAAACATCTCCTGACCGGCCAGCAGAATTCTGTACTCCATCTGATTGATACCAGCCAGTTTGGCCGTAGGGTTTCTGATGCCGAGATTAATACGGGCACTCAATGGTACATTTCGAAAAAGCAGGGCAGCCGCCAGTTTGGGGTAACGGGTCAGGTCTTCGAGTTTACTGAACTGAAACTGCCGCACATCTGTCCCCGCCAGCAATACGCTATCGGCCGAAACAATGTTGTATTTACAGTCTCCCAGGGTTTTGGCCTGCGAAATCTGCTGGTTTACGCTGCACTGGCTGAAAAACAGGGGCAGCACGAGCAAAACTAAAACGAGGGATTTTTTCATCATTGATATTTTTTAGATAAACGTTCGACAGGGAGAAAAGGGTTTGGTTTAATTGTCGATAGACTTCCGTTAGACGGATTTACTCCCAGGAAAGTTTCAACAATGATACACCCTGACGTGGCAATTCCATGTTGAGTAGTACGTTGCCGTCCTTCACCGTTACCCATTCTGGCGAGGTAAGTAGCTGGAGTTGACCGGCTTTTTCCAGTTCGGCTACTTGCTCGGGCGTGGGTATTTTGGGCGACCCCATCTTTTTCCAGACTTCGTACGAATTACTAAACTGCTTATCTATGCGGTAATGCTGAATCAGGACTCGCTGAACAGGCACGCCCGCAATCCGAACGAAAACGGGGGCGTCGGGAGCGGGCAGGTTATCATCGTGGTAATGCCAGACCATAACGGCGGCCGTTTTCGCATCTTTCGTCGCTAGGGCGTTGATATCGGCTTCGGCCCGCACGCTCTGGTCCCGGATACGGGCGTAGTCGTATGCCAGTTTGCTCGTCACCCCCACCCGATTGCCGGTCATCATACCAAACATCCGGAATACGTTCAGTACCGGCTTGTCGACTCCGTTGGTGGCTAAATCGCGAAAACCCCGAAACCAGGCCTGGTCTTCAAATTCGAACGCCCAAGTTACCGCCCCTGCCAGATTGACGCCACGCGCCTGCGCCAGATCATACTTCCGGGCGAAGGAGGCCGCCGTATAGCTGGAATACATGGTGCCATTCCGGTAAGCATTTTGCGGACTCATATCTTCCGAACAGGCCGCGCACCCTTCCGGGTCTGACTCGCCAATAATAATCGGCAGGTTTTTCAGCGTTGGATACGACGCCACGATTTCGAAGCCCTTGTCAATATCCCGGAGTTGCGTCCCCATGTTCATCTGCACGTGCCCCTCTACCAGCTTCGGGGCTCCTTTGGCGTGAAAGGTAATGAAATCAATGGGCGAACCCGTTTTGCCCGTTACGTAGTTTTTTCCGTTGACGACGTGGTCCATGAAGGACCGGAAAAATTTGGCCGACACGTCCCAGTTGGGTCCCGTTACTTCGGGGCCGCCCACTTTGGCCGTTGGCAGGGCGCGTTTTACGGCATCGGCGGTGTAATCGTACAGCTTGATGTACTCCTCGGTGGTACCTTTCCAGTAGCTGATGTTTGGCTCATTCCATAGCTCCCAGTACCAACTTTCTACCTCTTTTTGGCCGTACCGGGCCACGGAATGCTTCACCCACTGAAAAACCAGTTCGCCCCACTTGTTGTAGTCTTTGGGCGGATAGGCCCAGCCCAGGTAAATGTCGTTGTAATCATCCCCCGGTTTCCAGTGATGCCGGTACGGTTGGGGCTTTGTGGAGAGGGCTTCGGGCATAAACCCGATTTGGGCGATGGGCTTCATACCCCGCTCAATGTACGTATCGAAAATTTTGTCAACAATCGTCCAGTCATACACCGGTTTATCCTGCTTATCTTCCGTGTAGGCGTTGGTCGAACCCCATTTCAGGGCGGCTACTCCATCGCCGGTTACGAGCAGACTGTGCGCCCGTACATTAACGGGCACCCGGCTCAACTGCGAGATTTCGGTGAGCAGTTTTTTTCCGTCCTTCATGTAGGTGTAGTTGGGTTCGTCGTACCCAAACCACGCCCAGATGGGGTCCAGTGGCCCTTTATTCTGCTTTAAATCCACGTCAATCGTAACCGGTTGTGGAGAGTTGAGCTGCGCCAGTGTAGTGCCGGGAGTCAATAAGCTGATTACCCAGCCGGTGAGTAACAGTGTCTTTAGCCCGGTCTTTATTTTTTTCTGCATCGTGAAAGTTGATTGTCAGACAGGGAAGGGCAAATGGACCACTTTTTAACGACGGGGACGGGTTATTTTTTCTGATACACCCGCACATAGTCAACTTCAAATCGCCGGGGAAACGTTGTTTTCGACGGGTCTCCCCCGTTATCCCCACCAATCGCCAGATTCAGCAGAATATATTGAGGTTGCCGAAATGGGTTGATACCGGTTCCATCTTCATTGATGGTTTCGGCTAACGAAACACTATTCAGCAATTCATCATCGACATACAGTTGGATGGCTGTTTCATCCCAGTCCATCCGCCAAATGTGGAATTTCTTCGACCAATCAGGGTCGCTGAACGAGTCAATCGGCTTTTTAGTGCTCCTCCATTCGGCCGTGTATCGTTTGGCTGTCCCCCAGGCAACATTGGCCAGCAGCATATTCCGATAATATTCCATAATATCAATTTCACCGTTGGAGGGCCACTCCCCTTTAGTGCCCAGCGTCCAGAAAGCGGGCCACATGCCAGGGCTGGTATCAATCCGCCCCCGCATTTCAAACCGGCCATATTGCCAGCTATGTACTCCGTTGGTGTGTAGACTGGAAGCTGTATAGTCAATGGATGGCCGCTTGTTTTGCCAACTGGAACTGTTGGGTTGATAACCAGGATTGGGCTTGCGCTCACGACGACCTTCAATGATGAGCAGTCCACCCTCACACCTTGCATTATCTGGTTGGTACCATTGAAGTTCGTTGTTCCGCACAAACCCCGTTTCAAATTTCCAGTTTTTCGGGTCTGGCATTCCATCGGTTTCAAACTCGTCGGCCCACATCAGTTCATACCCGCTACCGGCATTTTTCTGCCCCAGCGAACCAGTCGATTGCCCAAAACTACAAAGGCTGGTCAGCATCAGAAGGGGTAGAATAAACCAGACTTTACGCATGGGAAACTAAAAAAAAGGTACCCCGGCCTTCAGTCCGGCTATATACATCAACACTTTTGCTGCGGCCAGCCGGACTGAAGTCCAGGGTACCTATCAATACAACTATTAATTACTCCACTTTCCATCAACCAATCGCTGAATATGCAGTGGGTTGGCGGTTTTCAGTTCGTCGGGCAACAGCGCATCCGGGAAATTCTGGTAGCAAACGGGGCGGGCAAAACGCAGGATGGCGTTGGTACCCACGGACGTAGAGCGAGAGTCGCTGGTGGCCGGATACGGGCCGCCGTGCTGCATGGCGTGGCTAACCTCTACGCCCGTGGGGAAGCCGTTTATCAACAGGCGACCTACTTTCTGTTCCAAAATTTCGAGCAGGTCAGCATAGTCGGGGAGTTCCTCGTCCGTTCCCCATACCGTAGCGGTCAGGTGGCCCTCCAGACTCCGCGCTACATCCATTAGTTGCTCGCGACTGGTAGCCTCGACCAACACACTGCCCGGCCCAAACACTTCTTCGGCTAATTTCTGATTAGCCAGTAAAGCTTCGGCGGTTGTTTTCAGCAATATGGGTGTGCCGTCGGCAAAGCTATCAGCGGCCGTAGCCTGTCCCAGCGTTTGAACGCCTTCGGCAGTGGTCAGTTTATTGATTCCTTCCGCAAAGGCCCGCTGAATGCCCTGCGTCAGCATGGGTGCTGGCCGACTGGCCGTAATGGCCGTAGCCGCTTCCTGCATGAAGGTATCGGCCTCAGCAGACTGCTGCAAAACAGCAACCCCCGGATTGGTGCAAAACTGGCCAACGCCCAGGGTTATCGAACCGGCGTAATTCTGAGCCAGCGCACTCCCCTTTTCCTTAAGAATCTGGGGTAGAAAGAAAACCGGGTTGGTACTTCCCATTTCGGCATAAACCGGAATCGGTTCCGGGCGACGGGCAGCGGCATCGAATAGGGCTTTACCACCCCGCAATGAACCCGTAAACCCAATGGCTTTGATGGCCGGATGCTCCACAATGGCCATTCCTACCGCCGTTGTGCGTCCCTGCACCATAACAAACGTACCATCGGGCATCCCACAAGCCGTAACGGCCCGCAGAATAGCATCGCCCACCAACTGCGACGTACCCGGATGCGCCGGGTGACCCTTCACCACAATCGGGCAACCAGCCGCCAGGGCCGAAGCCGTATCGCCACCGGCTACGGAGAAAGCAAGTGGGAAATTACTGGCCCCAAAAACACCCACCGGACCCAGCGGGCGCAGCATCTGGCGCAAATCGGGTCGGGGCAAAGGCTGCCGGTCGGGTAGAGCGGTGTCGATACGGGCGTTCACCCAGGAGCCTTCGCGCAGGCACGTAGCAAACAACCGAAGCTGGCCCGTGGTCCGTCCACGCTCACCCGTCAGGCGGGGCAGTGGTAAACCTGACTCGGCCTGGGCACGCTGCAACAGTTCGTCACCAATGGCGTCAATTTCGTCCGCTATTTTTTCCAGGAAATCGGCTTTTTCGGCTCCTGATTTTTTTCGGTATTCCAAAAAAGCAACGGCGGCTTGCTCACAGGCCTGCGCGACTTCGGCGGCAGTGGCTTCCTGAAAAAAGCCGGGTAATGCTTCGCCAGTGGCAGGGTTGATACCCTGAAAGGAATCGGTACTCATAGTTTTTTCGGTCGTATTCGTCATAACGATAGGAAAGGAAGTTCATCTCAGCGCGAGGCCGCGCCGAGGGGATAAAATCGCCAGTTGGTCTTAAAATCTTTGGGTAGTGTTTGATTGGTAAGAATGGCCCGCACCATTTCTACTGGCATAGCATTCTGGTGTAAAACGGCATCATGAAACTGCTTGTAAGTCATTTTACCGCTGTCGACGAGCTCTTTTTTGAGGGCTAGAAACTGAAAGCCGCCCGTCATGTAGGCCAGTTGGTACAACGGCGGATAGCCCCCCACAAACGACCGCCTTACTTCGCCCTCGGCATTAGCGCGCTCATGCCCTACCCTATCCACCAGAAAATCAATGCACTGCTGGGGCGACCAGTTGCCGAGGTGATAATTGAGCGAAAAGATAATGCGGGCGCAGCGGTGCATCCGCCAGAAGAGCATCCCAATCCGATCTTCGGGCGACTGTGGGAAGCCCTGATCCCAGAGTAACATTTCCCAGTATAACGACCATCCTTCGGTCCAAAAGGGTGTGCCAAAGTCTCGGTACGTTTTGTAGCGGTTGTTCATGAAGCCCTGCAAATGATGGCCCGCAATGAGTTCATGATGCACCGTAGAACGCGAAAAATGGGGATTATTCCCCCGCATACTCATCAGTTTATCGGGGTGGCTCATATCGTCCGTAGGATACGAAATGAGCAGTTGTTCCCCACCGAGAAAAAAAGGAGAAACCCGCTGCCGCTCGGCCGACATCATGTTCATGCGCCAGGTTTCTTCGGCCAGGGGTGGAATGGTAATGAGGTCTTTTTGTTTCAGAAATGCAATGGATTCGTTATAAAGCCGCAGAATCATTTCGGGCTGTTCGCCTGCGGGTACGTAAGTATTTTTCACCTTTTCCTGCGCGGCTTTCCAGTTATCGCCAAACCCCATATCGCGGGAGGCTTTCAGGAGCTCCCGATCGCACCAGGCAAATTCTTTATTGGCAATCTCGACCAGTTCCTCCGGCGAGTATGGAATCATGGCAACCTGCAACTGACGAAGTAATTCGGCCCGACCCACGGCTATCCCGGTAATGCCACTGCCGTCCTCTTTTACCGGCGCAGCCTGTTCCGCTTTCTTCTTAAAAAAGGTACTGTAAGCCGTCAGCAAACTGTCGGCATGGGGATAGGGCTTCTGGAGCCACCACGTAAAATCGGGATCGTAGGTGTTATAAAAGGTATAAATGCTTTTGAGGGCTTTCTGTAGGCCCCGACTGGTTTCCTCCGCCCGGCGCAGCAGGGCGGGGTCGGGTTTCTCCATTTTTTCAACTTCTTTCCGGGCCTTTGTTAGCTGAGGTCCCAGCGCGTTGAGCATACCGGCCAGTGCCTGGGCGTTGAGTTTATGCCCCCGCCGACGCCGTTTTTCGATGGCATACAGCGAATCGGCGAAGGGAAACCAGGCGTTTATTTTGGTTCTTTCGATCGCTTCCTGCGCCAGTTTTTGCGCGTTTTCCTGCAAGTCACGCCGGAATAGTAGGTAATCAACCCGGCTGTCGGTAGTCATCCGGTCGAAATTCAGTTGCTGTAGCTGGCTCAAATAATCAGCGTTCAGTTTTTGAAATCGCTCCCGCCTTTCGGGCGAGCCATCTACGACGTAAAACCGGCTCAGGCTTCCATAATCGGCTTCGTACTGCGTGAGCAGGTCATGCACGTCACTAGTTTGCTGATTAATAGTAGTGGATAGGTTCGGCTGGGCAATAGCCCCTGACAGCGTACCCGCGAACAAAACGAAAAGTAGACGTAATGATGCCTGCATACTAAGGTGGGTTAAAAGCGATTTACGAAAAAAGCGCACTGATAGACCTCGGACTTTGACCTGAATAACTTCGAATTTTCAAGCCATTTAAACTTTCTGGGGCAAGGGCAAAATTAGGTTTCTAAATCGTAGAGAGATAGACATTTAAACAGATTTTTCGTCAACCCATAATCAGGCAAATCGCTCTGGCCCGAAAGCGTCAATATCCATACTTTTTGATGGGCCATCTACTAGTTCACTCACTAATTTGCCGGTTGCCGGACCAAGACTTAAGCCCATCATGCCATGCCCCGTAGCCAGAATCACGTTCTCATATTTCTGCGTGCGGCCGATGTACGGCAGGCCGTCCGGCGAGCACGGACGCAGGCCCCGCCAAACCCGTTCGACGGTGGGCATAGCCACGGGGACTTCCGGGTAATACTGATTGATGGCTTCTACGATACCCCGCACCCGGTTCATGTTTACCCGCATATCGGTACCGGCCACTTCGAGTGTTCCGGCAAAGCGCAGATCGCTGCCCATTGGCGTAGCGGTGGCACGGGCTTCGAGCATGATGGCTGGTATCCGAACGTTGTTGGTCACGTTCTGCAACACAAAACTGTATCCTTTCCCGCCCTGCAACGATAATTTCAATCCTAATTGCTCCGCCATTTCCGGTGACCAGGCACCGGATGCCACAACGACCTCATCTACTTCATGGGTGCCGCGCGCATGGATGGCCGTTATGCGTGACCCCGTCGTACCGAAACCCGTTACGGGATGTTTCTCCAGGAACGTCACTCCTTCTTTACTGAGGTAAGTGACCAGCGAATGAATCAACTGGCCGGGGTTCAAATGGGCATCGCCGGGGTAATAGACCGCTCCCCGCACATCAACGCGGGCGTGGGGTTCAAAATCCTGCACCTCCTGGCCGTTCAGCACCTTAGCTTCAATACCGGCGTGGTTGGCTACTTCGGCTTCTTCGGCCATTTCGCGCTCCGAAGCCGCCGTTTTGTAGAGCATGAAAAGCCCCCGTTCCTGCCATTCAAAATCCAGGTCGCCATTAGCCGCCAAATCCTGGTACAGCGTTTTACTGAGCAAACTTAGGTCTCGCAGTAGCGGAATGGCCCGTTCTACGTGTTCGGGGGTAGAGTGTCGGTAAAACAGCCATCCCCACCGCATCAGGTCTGCATTAAGGCGGGGTTTTACGTAAAATGGGCTGGTCGATTTCAGCATCCAGCGCATCCCTTTTGCCATCATACCCGGTTGGGCGAGCGGAATAATGTGGCTGGGCACAATCATCCCCGCGTTCCCAAGCGAACACCCATCGGCAATGGGTCTCTGGTCAAATACCGTTACGCGGTGGCCCGCCTTATGCAGGTAATAGGCTGAGCTAAGCCCGATAATTCCTCCGCCAATAATACCGATGTGCATTTCTTAAAGAGCGAAAGAGTGAATGAGCGAAAGAGCGGATTGCGCGTCGGCTTATCGCTCTTTCGCCCATTCGCTCTTTCACTCTTTAGATTACCTGAAAGCCGTGAACGTACGGATCGTCGTCGTCCAGAATCAGGTGATTATACCCGTGTATTCTGGCCCATCCTTCAATGCTGGGGACGATGGCAGGCTGGCCAGCCAGTTCTGTTTCGGCTTCGATTCTTCCGTTGAATATAGACCCGATAATGCTTTCGTGTACGAATACATCCCCCGCCTTTAATCGTCCCTGCGCGTACCACTGCGCCATCCGGGCCGATGTTCCCGTGCCGCACGGCGACCGATCAATGGCTTTATCACCGTAAAAAACGGCGTTGCGGGCAGTGGATGTTTCCTGAATTGGTTTCCCTGTCCAGAGGATGTGACTTAGTCCACTGATGGTTGGGTTTTCGGGGTGAACGAATGTATATTTCTCGTTCATTCGCTGGCGCATTACCCGCGCCCAGCCAATAAGCTGTTCGCCTTTGTAGTGTTCCAGACCGGGGAAGTTCGGCTGCGGGTCAACGATAGCGTAGAAATTACCACCGTAGGCCACATCGACCGTTAATTCACCCAGGTCCGGACACTCGACGGTTAGTTTCTCGGCCGCCAGGTACGATTTGATATTGGTGATTTTTACCGATGTCACCTTCTTACCCTCCTGCACGTACTCCGCCCGAACCAGTCCGGCGGGTACTTCTAGGTTCAGTACGCCCGGTGTTTTGGGCTTAATCAAACTCTGCTCGATGGCTACGGTTACGGTACCGATAGTGCCATGCCCACACATGGGCAAACAACCCGATGTTTCGATGAACAGCACGCCCGCATCGTTGGCGGGGTCAGTGGGCGGATACAGAATGCTACCCGACATCATATCGTGGCCGCGCGGCTCGAACATCAGCCCCCGCCGAATCCAGTCGTACTCGCGCAGGAAATGCTGCCGCTTCTCGCTCATACTGTTGCCGGTGAGAGACGGAATGCTACCGCCCGTAACCACCCGCACCGGGTTGCCGCAGGTATGCGCGTCGATACAAAAGAAGTGATATTCAGCCATGTTTAGTTAATGAATGCGCCTGAGTTCATGGCCGTCAGTGCCGGATTGAGGACCGTATCGGGACTGGCCACTGGTTTACCTGTCGACAGGGTTGGCCGCTTGGTCAGGGCGGTGTTGATAATCTTGAGCACCTGCTCGCGTTCGGTGCCAACGAGCGGCAGACGGGGTGCCCGTACGTGTTCTGACCCGATGCCCGTTGCCTGAGCGGCCAGTTTGATGTATTGGACCAGTTTGGGATGGATATCCAATTCCAGCAACGGCATAAACCAACGGTAAATTTCCAATGCTTCGGCCACCCGGCCCGCCTTTGCCAGGTCATAAATGGCGACCGTTTCATTCGGGAAGGCATCCACCAGACCACCCACCCAGCCATCGCAACCTAGCAAAATCGCTTCCAGGGCCAGCGTATCGACACCACCCATCAGTTTGAAGCGGTCGCCGAAGGCATTCCGCATCCGGGTGATATTCGTTAAATCGCGGGTCGATTCTTTTACCGCCTGAATGTTGGGGAGTTCGGCCAGTTCCTCGAACATGGCTACGGTGGTCATGATTTTGTAATCATAAGGATTGTTATAAATCATGACCGGGAGTGACGTTTCCTTCGCTATGGACTTGAAAAACATCACCGTTTCGCGGGCGTCGGCCGGGTAGCGCATGGGCGGCAGCAGCATCAGACCATCGGCCCCGTTGGCTTCGGCGTCCTTTGCTACTCCGATAGCCACTTTCGTATTCTGTTCGGCAATGTTGACCAATACGGGTACGTTGCCTTCACACACCGACAGCGCCGATTTCAGCAACGCCATTTTCTCATCGTGCAGCAGCGTACTGGCTTCCCCTAGTGAACCACCGATGATGAATCCGTGAACACCCGCATCGAGCTGAGCATGAAGATTTTTTTCAAAAAGCGGCAAATCGACCCGGTCATCAGCCGTGAAAGGAGTCAGTAGAGCGGGGTAAACGCCCGCCCATTGTACAGAAACGTTCATGTGGTAAAACGAGTTAAAATCAGATAGTCAAAGTTCAGAATTATGCCTGACAGTACGCCTTCGCCATTAACGGGTTCTGGCATTATTTTAACCATGTTTTCCAAATTCGGTGCATCTACTCGTAAACTCAATACCTTTCTACCTGTTTTTTTTATCTTTGTTGATACGACTGCGCCCCTGGTTTTATGAACAGACTGACCGCCGACGACCTGATTTACGGGTACATCAACGGCATTTTTCCGATGGCCGATGCTGACGGTACACTTTACTGGTACGCGCCCGACCCGCGAGCTATTATCCCTATTCACACCTACAAGCCCGCCAAATCGCTCCGCCCCGTTCTGAACCGTAACCAGTTTGAGATTCGTATCGATACGGCTTTCTCGGATGTGATGCGGGCCTGCTCCGTACCCCGCTCGGAGGATGACAGCGTCTGGATTTCCAGTGAGATTGTTGATGCCTATACGGAACTGCACGAAATGGGGCTGGCGCACAGTGTTGAAACGTATGTAGACAATCGGCTGGTGGGTGGGTTGTATGGAGTGGCAATGGGGTCTGTTTTTTTCGGGGAATCCATGTTTTCCCAGGTCAGCAATGCCTCCAAAGTTGCCTTTCACCACCTCATTCTGATTCTGCGCCAGCAACAATACACATTGCTCGATACCCAGTTTATCAATGACAACGTTCGGCGGTACGGGGCAATTGAAATTCCCAAGGCAGATTATCTCAGGCAACTCAAAAAAGGCCTCCGCCAGAAAGCACGGTTTACCGCCGAAGTTTCCGAGCGGGTGTAAATTGTTTGGGGTTTGGGGGCTGATAGAAGTCGTTGATTTACGCTAAAACATCAAACTACAAACGTCAAACTACAAACTATTCTACCTTTGCCCGCATGTCAAAGCCTGTTCTTGTGCTGAAATTTGGTACGGCTTCCATCACCAAACCAACCGGCGAACCCAATGAACCCGTCATGGTGGATATTGCCCGGCAAGTAGCAGCCCTGCATCCACACTATCGCATTGTGCTGGTATCTTCCGGGGCGGTGGGGGCCGGAAAATCCCTCATCCGCGACTATCGGGGCGATATTACCCAGCGAAAAGCCGCTGCGGCCGTTGGCAATCTGCTGCTTCTCAACCAGTATTCCCGTTTTTTCTCTATTTACGGTATTTCCATTGCCCAGAGCCTCTGCGAGCGCCACCACTTTGCCAACCGCGACCAGTTTCTACAACTCAAACAGACCTACGAAGAGCTTTGGGCTAATGATTTGATTCCGATTGCCAACGAAAACGACGTAGTGAGCAACCGGGAACTAAAGTTTTCGGACAACGACGAACTCGCTACGCTGATTGCCGTTGGTTTTGGGGCCCAGGCTCTGATGCTGTGCACCTCGGTGGGTGGGTTACTGGATGCCAACGGGCATATTATCCGGCAGGTAACCGACTTCGATGAGCGCGTTTTTGGTGTTGTTCGGACTGATAAGTCGGCGATGGGGCTGGGCGGTATGGCCTCCAAACTGACCTTCGCCAAATTGGCTACGCGCATGGGTATTCGGGTAGTCATTTTCGGACTGAGCGAACCGGATGGCCTTTCGCGGGCGTTACAGGGCGAAATTGGTACCGAATTCGTTCCGCATCCTATTGCCCTCTCGGCCCGAAACCGGTGGCTGGCCAGTGGCAGCCTGGCCGTTGGGCGGGTGCAGATAGACGCGGGTGCCGTACGTGCGTTGCAGCAACGGCGTAGTCTGCTGGCAGTGGGCATCCAGGCCGTACTGGGCGAATTTGCTACTGGCGAAATGGTTGAAATTCTGGATGAAACCCAAACGACCATCGCTGTAGCCCGAACCCGGATTTCGTCCGAAACGTTAGTCCAACAACCTAATCAGCAAAACGTTGAAGTAGCCAATGCCAACGACATCGTACTTTTGTAATTATGACACCCATTACGCCCCTCCTTCAGGCTACGCAACAGGCCGCTGCCGTTGTTCGGCGGTTGACGCCAGCCCAAAAAACTGATTTGCTCAATCGGCTGGCCGATGTAGTATCCGATAATACTGCCAACATTCTGGCTGAGAATCAAAAAGACCTCGACCGGATGCCGGAAACGGATCCCAAATACGACCGGTTGAAACTCTCCGAAGCCCGCGTCGCTGACCTCTCGAAGAGCCTGCGCGAAGTAGCTACCCTGCCCGACCCGGCGGGCGAAGTAATTCTGGAACGGACCATCGAGCAGGGGTTAACGCTGAAAAAAATTGCGGTACCGCTGGGGGTCGTGGGAGTCATTTACGAAGCCCGCCCAAACGTAACTGTCGACGTGGCCTCCCTTTGCCTACGGTCGGGGAACGGTTGCGTGTTGAAAGGCGGTAAAGAAGCTGATTTTTCGAACCGCTATCTAGTAGGCTTGATTCAGGGTGTGCTGGCGGAGTTTAACATACCTAAAGCCGCCGTTACGCTGCTTCCAACAGACGGGCCGACCTCCCGGGGGGCGGTGGTCAATGAACTACTTACCGCCACCCGCTACGTAGATATTATCATTCCGCGTGGGTCGGAGTCGCTGATTCAGTTTGTTCGCAAAAACTCGCTGGTACCCACCATAGAAACCGGTGCCGGTGTATGCCATACGTATGTCGAAGCGTCAGCGGATTTGACGAAGGCTGCTGCCATTGTCGTGAACGCTAAAGTCTCGCGCCCGTCGGTTTGTAATTCGCTGGATTGCGTGCTGGTCGACGAAGCCATTGCCGACCATTTTCTGCCCATGCTGACGGACGATTTCAACAAGTGGAATGTGGAAGTGTTTGCCGACGAAATCGCTTATCCCATTTTTGAGAAAGCCGGTTATACGAACCTGCAACACGCTCAGCCCGACGATTTCGGCCGCGAGTTTCTGGATTACAAATGCGCCGTGAAAGTAGTAAACGGACTGAACGAAGCCCTGTCGCACATCCAAAATTACTCCTCCCGGCATTCCGAAGCGATTCTGTCTCAGAATCAATCCCTTATCGACCAGTTTCTGCGAGAAGTAGATGCGGCTGCCGTGTACGCCAATGCCTCCACCCGTTTCACCGATGGGGCCGTATTCGGGCTAGGTGCCGAAATCGGCATTTCGACTCAGAAGCTTCACGCCCGTGGGCCATTCGCCTTGGAAAAGTTAGTCACCGAAAAGTGGATTGTTGTGGGCGACGGACAAGTGCGGTGGTAGAGAAAAGGCAGTAGCATTATGTGTTCACTTACACAAAAGCAACATGAGGAGGGAGCAACTGGTACCAGTTGCTCCCTCCTCATGTTGTATCCCCATCCTAATCCAGGGGCCGAAACCGGCCTTATTGACTACCGTTGTATCAATAGCCGCAACGTTGTTGGCGATTGTCCGGTGGGCGTAACCTGAATAAGATAAAGTCCGTTGGAGAGTTGGTTCGTGTTCAGGCGGTACGGCTCGGCGGGAGCAGCTTCCAGCTTTGTCTGCTGGAGTGGGCGACCCATCAGGTCGTTTAGTTGCAGACCCACAGGTTGTCCAATGGCCGGACTAAGGTCGATTAGTACGTGGTCGCGGGCCGGATTAGGCCATAGTCTAAAGGTCACTCCCGGTTCTATAGCGCCCAATCTACCACCGGCCGGACATGTTCTCTCCTGGATGCTCCATTGTTGCTGCTGCCCCGCTCCCAGGGTCACTTGGCTAATTTGAGATCCTTCCGCCGTACTGGAATTGCGTACGGTGATGGCCTTGTTGGAATTGCGGTTGACAAAGATGAAATACCCATCCGTGTTACGCTGAGCAGTCCACTGTTGATGCCCTCCCCCCCAGTAGGTCCATTGTTCCAGCAACGCATCATCCGCCGTTAAGGAATTGACCACCTCAATGCCTTTCCGGGTGGACAAGACCGTGATGCTATAGTAACTCCCGTCGGCAGGGGTAAAGCGCCATCCCTGAGTAAGCTGATTGGCATCAGTTTGCTGGATAAGTTTATCCCCGTCATTCTGTGCACTACCAGTTATGCCCAGCACCTTACCACTGAGCCGGGATACCAGCCGGTAACACCTATCGGCGTCAACCGCCGAAACAGACGTCGGTGACGAAAAGTTGGCTGCTACCGGATTCGATCCCTTGCCGACATTGTAAGAACCCGTCGGTAGCGGCAGACTAAGTGCGGTAATTTGACTACCTACCAAGCCTGTGGTAAGCGGCATACCGCTTCGGAGCGTGCGTAAACAATGTGTTCATGGATGGAAAGAATTTGGGTTAGATTACTTGAAGTAAACGGCTGTATTAGGCTATGATTTATATTGACTTAGACTTGAAGCCTGCGTTACACTTTATTACTTATACGTCGTTCTGAGGTAGTAAACATTGGTTAAAAAAGTAGTAATTAAAAAATAGGAAGGTTGCCCAGAGCCCACCGTTGCCATACTGAGAAGGCAATACGGCGTAGCGCTCTTTGAATACTTTTGTAAAGTAGGATGGGTTGTCGAAACCAACAGCGTAGGCGATTTGCGTAACGGTCTCTTCCTGATTGTTCAGTAACTGAATAGCTTTCGCCATTCGGATGTCCAGAATATAGTTGGTTGCCGTTGTATTGGTTAGTGCTTATAGTTTGCGGAACAATTGAGCACGGCTCCTTGATCGATTCCGCCAGGGTTTATTCAGGTATTCGTCGGCTCCCAGCTCAGAGCCCCAACGCATCTACCCGGTGGCTTTCACCACCGGGCAGGCGTAGGCAGAGTCGGCATGAATATGCGTGACTCTGCCTACGTTAAAAAAGAGAAATGTTCTCTGCAAAGGTGGGAGGGTAGTGGCAATTCAAAAGCAGCAGAACTACGGGATCGTGAAAACAGGTATTTATATGGGTAGCCCCTTGGAGAAATAGCAGTTTCTGCCTTTACTCCCGATCCAAAGCCAGTACCGTTTGGAGCAATACGTTGGCCCCGTTGGCAATGTCCACTCCTTTCGAGAACTCTTTGGGCGAATGGCTGATGCCGCCCACACTGGGAATAAAAATCATACCCACCGGTGCAATGTGGGACACTTCCTGCGAATCATGCCCGGCCCCACTTTGCATAGTCCGGTACGAAAATCCCAGTGATTTGGCGGCTTGCATGATTTTATTCTGAATCGGTTTGGCCGTGAGGGCGGGGGTCACCGGCGTTAACGGCTGACGAAATGTAATGGTTGTACCGGAGGCTCTGGCAATCTCCTTGGCTCTGTTTTCTACCTCGCGAAACAGACTCCAGATTTTATCGTACGATAAATCCCGAATCTCCATGCCCAACACCACCTTACCCGGAATGACGTTGTAAGCGCCCGGTTCAACCGCAATTTTGCCCACCGTACCCACCTGTCGGCCTTCGTGACTTGTAATCACTTCGTTAATGGCAACGGTCAGTTTGGCGGCTGCCAGCATAGCGTCGTGCCGGTTGTTCATGGGTGTAGTACCGGCGTGATTGGGTGTCCCCTGAATAGTTACTTCCCAATCTTCAATACCCACAATGCCTTCTACTACACCAATTTGCAGGTTTTCTTTCTCCAGAATCCCACCCTGCTCGATGTGCAGTTCAACGAAAGCGGCCAGGTCACCTTTCTTACGAACCATTTTGCTCAAACTGTCGGGATTACCACCAATGGCCCGGATACCGTCGGCCATTGTCAGGCCGCTTTGGGTTACCGCTTTCAACGCGGCTGGCGTGATTTTGCCAATCATGGCCCCACTGCCAATAGTCCCGCCTTCTTCATTGGAAAAAATGAGTAGTTCCAGCGGGTGTTCGGTCACAATATTGTTGTAGTTGAGAATTTCAACCAGTTCCAGTCCGCTCACGGAGCCGACAGTGCCGTCGTAATTACCCCCGTTTGGCACCGTGTCGATATGCGACCCAAAACCGATGGGCTTCAGAGCCGGATTTTTACCTTTTCGTCGCCCAACGATATTACCCGCGAAGTCAATGCTTACGTCGAGTCCGGCTTTTTTCATCAGCCCTATAAAGTAGGTGCGGCCTTCCAGATCGGCTTTACTGTACCCCACGCGGGATGCCCCGCCGGGCTTCGCCCCAAATTTTGCCAGTGCCAGAAGTCGGGCATCAATTCGTTGCTGGTTGACTTTCAGGCTATTCGATTGGGTTTGAGCAATGGCCGCGTACGAACTCAGCAACAGAAAAGTGAGTAGTGTTTTTTTCATGGGTATAGGCGCTGATAACGGGTAATTTACTACCTGTTTTACGGTTCCTTGTCTATTGTTACTGGATTCTGCCGAAAAATCTCTTCCAGCCGGGCAAACAGTTCCGGGTGCCTTTCCTGCAACAAATCCGGTCGTTTGAAGAAATATTCCGATACCACCGCAAAGAACTCCGCTTCGTTGGTGATGCCATACGGGTTAATGTCAGACTGGTTATCCTTAATTTCGTTAATAGTCTGGTGAATCAGTTGCAGCCAGGGCTTGATATGTTCCTGTACCAGCAGGTGTTCCGGCAAACCGTCCGTGGCCCCGTCGGCTTTATCGAGCAGGTGGACAAATTCGTGAATACCGGTATTGCCTTTGCTGGTCTCGTTGGCGAAGCCTTCGTGCAATGCCGGTTTGGACAGCACCATGGTACTCTGCAACGCCCCACCCTCGCCTACCATGCCCAGTATGTTACGCCCCTCGCCAGTGGTCTGGTAGTCTTTGTTGAAACTACCCTCATAAAGCAGCACGTTGGTGAGTGGATAATACCAGTCGTCGAAGCCAAAAATCGGAATAATGGCACTGCTAGCAACCAGCACCTTATCGACATCGTCTACGGTGGTTTCAACCCCTTCGATGCGGACATCGTGCAGAAAACGGTTTACCCGCTCCTCAAACAGCCGTTTCCTGTCGTCGCTCAACGACCGGTAGTAGGCAACGTGTTCCTGCAATAGGGATGGATACACAGCGGGCAGCGGCTGGGCATCCCGTTTTTTCCGTTGCCAGTACCGCCAGCCCAACCAGCCTGCTATCAGTACGAGTATGCTTACTAAAAAAATCATTGGCTATCTGTTTTTCGGTTTGGCTATACACTGAAGTGATTCAGGCTTCGTCATTACAACTGATCAACCCGTACGGCGATAATCGATTTTACGCGAATGAGGGCTTGAATTCCCTCAGGTCGGATGGCAATTTTCTGGGGCACAAACCGGAAGCTACGGATGCCCATATCTGTTTTTTTGCCAGGCCCTTCCTCAAATGCTTCGTTTATTTTCCGGGGCAAACCGGCAATATCGTCGCCCATTTTAATGGTTATCAATCCCTCCAATAGCTTGCGGAGGCTGTCGTGCCACAGGGCACCCGCTTTTTTTGATAAAACACTGCCAGTTTCCCCATCAAAGTCCAGACTATCCACCTTCAGCGTATTGGTCAACGTATCAAATACGGGCCTGCCTTTCAGGTATACCGTACCGTTAAATAGACCTTCCACATCGGCCTTCACAATCAGCGCATGCTGCCCGCCGTACACCGACGCACTTTTGAGCGTCAGGCTACCCATGGCCATTTTTTTACCCTGCTTATTGACCGTGATAGCCAGCATACGGTTGATGTCGGCATACGGGATAAAACTCATCAGGTTCAGGTCAGATACGAGCGGCACCTGTTCCCGTTTCTGTAATGAAGGCAGGGGTGTTTTGGCATACTCCGGTGTTTCAGGTTTCAGCTTCGTCGATGTCTCAAAGGCAATGCGCAAGGGCACTGTTAACTGCTCCCTGTCGCCCCGTACGTTGCCCGCTGCCACACTAACGGGGTTGGGTATTAACCAAAGTCCGTATTCTTTATTGATAAGCATGGGTTTCTGCAAGTCTTGCCAGGTAGGTTCCACCATTTGGTCCAGCCGCAGTTTTTCATACACAGCGGAATCTATAGCCTGCTCAATATCCGTTTTGTGTTTATCCAAAACCTTCTGGACGATATTAGTTAACGAAATATTAGCCCCCAGCAAATGCATTTCAGGTTTGCGAAGCCAGGTATAATCCGAAAACGTAGTGTGGCTGGCTATCCGCCAGTTAGATGTTACGCTGACCGGCGTCTTAAAATTCACCTCCATCGCACAAAATGGCTTATCGGGTGGGGTCGTGTCTTTACTGAACGGTTTGGTCAGCCACATTTGCAGGGGTGCCGACAGTACCACTTGCTGGTCGACATACTGAACCCGAACCGACCCAATGCGTTTGACCCGAAACGAAATGATGCCTTTTACTTTACCATCCGGCGTTTCTTTACCAATCAATACGGGGTCGAGTGACTGATTAATTTTGTCTTTTAATACCTGTAGTGGAAACGTAACCGGCCCGGCAACGTAGGAGAGCGTTGGTGGAATGGGGGAATCAAACCCCTCCGCTTTGGGTGCCTCTGGTTTTGACGGCTGGCACTGCGCCATCAATAGCACTGTTACCAGGCCTGTTAGAAATCGAATCATTGTCAGTAAACTGTGGTGGTAGGTCAGGAATACCGCAACTTGTTGCGTTGACCTACCAACATCCTTCGTGAACGGAATGTTTGCACGCCCTATCCTGAAGCATTAATTGGCTAACGCTGTCCCGTATCCTGTAATCCGACTCCATTCATCAATCGGTCATTATTGGCCGATATACCAAGAATCTGGTCCCCTGTCCGGGCTGGCTGCTGGCCGTGATACCTCCGCCCTGACTGGACGCTATAGTATCGCCGATAGCTAAGCAAATGCCCGTTCCGGGATACTGCGTACTTTACCTTTTGCTACTCTACATCAGTACTTACGCTGACGCTCTTCCTATACAGAACAGGGTAGATATGTCCTTTTAAAAAAAGACATTTACGAGCAAAAAAGACCTGCCACTGGCAAGCCTTTCTGTTTGTCAAAACAACTTCTCATTGGGTGGTTTAACCCCTTTCATCCGAATATAGATAGTACACTGTCCGCGGTGGTGGGTTTGATGTTCAAAGGCTTTCGCCAGTACCACCTCCCGCGTCATCTCGCGCGGCCCCATTTTTACAGTTTCGGCTAATTGAGCATCTGTCATACCTTTCACCGCATCAATCATAAAATCGTAGCTATCCACTACGGCTTTCGTCAGAGCCTCTTTGGTTTTAAGGTCAGCCATTTCTTCCATTTTCTTTCCCTGCATCGGATTAGCCTTACCACTAGCGAGGGCGCCAAAGTTGTAATTCGCAGCGGCTAAATGAAGCATCTGTTCGGCAAATGAGCGAATTTCGGGGGTTGGTTTGAAGTTAACGCCGTCTTCAGGCATCGTGTCCAGATACTCTTTTGTGTATTCCCTGGCCCGTTGCCAGTCGGCAGTCATCTGGGTAATTGTTGTGAGCGGGGCAGCGGCTTCAGCGGCCGAAAATACCCAGAGCAGGCCTACGAAGGCAGCCATGAATTGTAAACGTGATTTGATGAGCATAATGATACATTGGTTGGGTTGTTACGCACGCCTTTGTGAACCGATTCCTGAACAGAAATCCGGGTACGCAGTCCCTAAAGTAATCCTTTCTCGACCAAAATAAAAGATATGCTTAAGCGAAGCAGCTCGCTGGCTTGGCCGATAAATTGCTTTCCAGTATCTTTCTGCAACCGACATCACTTTTACCAATGCCATCCCGTCGTTCCTTTTTACAGGCTACCAGCGTCGTCCCCTTTCTCTCGCTGACTCCCCATCAGCAACCACCCATCGCCATCGTGAAACCGGAACGGTTGAGGCCCGGCGACACCGTCGGACTATTCTGCCCGGCGGCCCCGGCTTATGAACCGCAAACGGTAGCCATTGCGCAGGAATCGCTGCGGGCACTGGGTTTCAAAACGAAAATAGGACCGCACGTATACGACCGCTATGGCTACCTGGCCGGGCGCGATGCCGACCGGGTGTCCGACCTGCACGCCCTGTTCGACGACAAAAGTGTGAAGGCTATCATGGCAATTCACGGCGGATGGGGATGCGCCCGACTGTTGCCCCTTATTGATTATGACCTGATTCGGCGCAATCCAAAAATCCTGATTGGCTACAGCGACATTACGGCATTATTACTGGCCATATACGCCAAAACCGGATTAGTAACCATGCATGGCCCGGTTGGTTCGGCTACCTTCAATGCTTATACGGTAGACTGGCTCCGGCGGATCCTTATCGACGGCGAAGCCGTAACCATGCATAACCCCACCGAGAAAGGTGATAATCTAGCACAGGTACAAGACCGAATCACCACCATTAAACCAGGTCTGGCGCGGGGACGGCTGGTGGGCGGCAACCTCACCGTATTGAGTCACCTGGTTGGTACGCCCTATCTCCCCGACTGGCAAAATACCATCCTGTTTACTGAAGATACGCACGAGGAACCGTATCGCGTGGACCGGATGCTAACCCAGCTCAAACTGGCAGGTATCCTGAATCAGCTGGCAGGTTTCGTGTTCGGCAAATGCACCGATTGCGAACCAAAAGGCGGTGGCTACGGCTCCCTTACGCTAGACGATATACTGACCGAGCACATTGTCCCTCTAAACAAACCCGCCTTTGCCGGTGCCATGATTGGCCACATTCGCGATAAATTTACCGTACCATTGGGTGTCGACGCGGAAATTGACGCCACCGCAGGCACTATCCGACTGCTCGAATCGGCAGTGGCGTAAACAATAAAAAGAAACGATATGATTGGAGAACCAGCTTTCGGCAACCCCGAACTATTGAAAGAATTACTGACGTACAAAATGCCTTTCGGCAAGTACAAGGACAAACTTATTCGGGCATTACCCATTTCGTACCTGGAGTGGTTCGTGCAGAAGGGTTTTCCGGCGGGGAAGCTGGGGATGCTGTTGCAAACCATGTACGAAATCAGACTGAATGGACTGGATTATCTGCTGGATGAACTAACCCGAATTCAGCGCGGCCAACGGCCCCGCTAAACCTAAATACTGCTTTCCGTACCATTAGTACAGTGGCTGGTCTCTTCCCTGCTATACGAAAAGCAATCTCATTTCTTACCCGCCGACTGGGCTGTACACTTAATACACCCGCTCGCCACCGATCCAGGTTTGCAACACCTTAGTTTGGCGCAGTTGATTGTTTGGCACGAACATAATATCGCGGTCAAGAATCACAAAATCCGCTTGTTTTCCGGGGGCGATGCTGCCGCGTAACTGGTCCTCAAAACAGGCATAAGCGGCCCAGCGTGTCATGGCCAGCAGCGCCGATTTCCGGTCGACGGCGTTCTCCATCTGGAATCCGCCCGGTGGAAAGTTTTTAGCATCCTGACGGGCTACAGCCGCGTGAAAGCCAAACAGGGGATTAACGGCCTCTACCGGAAAATCGCTGCCAAAAGCAATCATTCCGTTCTGATTCATCAAATCCTTGAATGCATACGCTCCCTTCATCCGAATTGGCCCCAGTCGGTCGGTAGCCCAGTACATATCCGACGTAGCATGAGTGGGTTGTACGGACGGAATAACCGAGTAGCGTCCAAATGACCAGATATCCTCCGGTGACACAACCTGGGCGTGTTCAATCCGCCACCGCCGGTCATTTTTCCCCTTGAGTAATTTACCGTACAAGTCTAGCATCAGGTGATTAGCCGAATCGCCGATGCAGTGCGTATTCGCCTGGAAGTTTGAGGCATACAGGAGCTTCGTTACGCGTTCCAGTTCGGCCGGGCTAAGGAGTAGAAAGCCGGTTGTTTCGGGCCGGTCGCTGTAGGGCCGACGCAGGCAGGCACCCCGCGAACCGAGAGCACCATCGGCGTAAAGTTTAAATGAACGGACTGTTAGTCGTTCGGTTTGGAACGGCCCCCGTTTCAGAAAATAGTCCATGTTAGGTTCGCCCAGACTAATCATGGCGTAATCGCGAATTTTAAGCTTACGTGCCTTGTGCAGGCTGTCGATCAGTTTGATCTCGTCCGGACTGATTCCCGCGTCAGAAACCGTTGTCAAGCCCAGTGCCACGCAGGCTTTTTGGGCATTCAACAACATACGGGCTTTATCGGCTACGCTGGGTTGGGGGATTACCCGCTTAACAAGCTGCATGGCATTGTCGACCAGTACGCCCGTTGGCTGATCATTTTCGAGCATCACCTCACCACCCGCCAGCTTCGACCCCGCCGTTACCTGCGCCAGGCGTAATGCCTTTGAATTGACCAGCAGGGCATGGCCATCTACGCGCGTGAGTGCGACGGGAACATTCGGAAAAGCCGCGTCTAGTTTTTCTTTTGTCGGGAATACCTGTTCGGGCCAGTCATTCTGGTCCCAACCCCGCCCGGTGAGCCACAGCACATCGGGGTGGGCGTTATGAAATATTTTTAGTCGCTCAATGACTTCGTCGTAGGAGGTAGCCCCTACCAGGTCGGCCTGGTCAAGTACCTGACCCAGCCCCAGGAAATGGGAATGCGGGTCATAAAAGCCAGGATAAACCGGTTTTCCCGCCAGATCAACCGTACTGACAGGATCGTATTTCTCGGCCAGCGCACTGGCCGACCCTACCGCCAGGAATTTCCCTTCTTTAATGACAAAAGCAGTGGCTGTTGAGAAGCTTGAATCGGCGGTATAAACACGCGTATTAGTAACCAGTAAGTCTGCTTTTTCTTTGGAAGAACAGCCCGCCAGAAGCGTTGTAAGAGTAGAAAGCAGCAGAAAAAGGCGTTTCATACAGATTAAAAGAGAAAGTACGCAAGATAAGTGAAAGTTGATTAGACACCAGCTAATGGCAGTTTCTCGTATTTTTGTACTAATTGTCCTTGTTAACCTCAAATCAATGAAACGCAGCCGTTGGATTCTTTTCATCTTTTTATCACTTCCCGCTTTATCTCAACAACTTCCTAACGCGATTCAACGTGCTCAACAACGAACGTATACCATAGCCACCCTGCCTCAGGCGGGGGAACTGCTAACCTTGCAGGAAGCTGTTAGCCAGTCGGTCGAGAAAAATTACCAGGTTCAGATCAATCGGTCCCAGGAGGAAATTGCCCGGAATAACTATTCAAAAGGGAACGCGGGCTATCTGCCAACGATAACCGGTAACCTGAACTCAAACGGTAGTTTGCAAAATCTCCGGCAAACGTATCTGGACGCAACCCGGGCCCCGTTGCAGGTAAACGGAGTTTTCAACCGTACCAGTAACGTGGGAGCCAATGTAACGTACACCGTCTTCAATGGTTACGCCCGCCGGTCGCTTTACACGCAGTTACAGCAGTTTCTTCAGCTAAGTACGGTAAATACCCGCGCCAATGTGGAGGCTACAATGGCGCAGGTGGCTACCAGTTATTATGATGTTGTTCGGCAGGTACAGCGGTTCATTGCCTTTAGTCAGGCACTCGATATTTCGCGGGAACGGCTTGAATTGGCGCGGACCAATTATGAAGTGGGAACCCGCTCAAAAGTAGATTTCCTGAGTGCCCAAGTCGATTACAATACGGATAGTGCTGCACTGCTCTCGCAGGATCAGGCATTGCGTAATGCCAAGATAATACTGAACAGACTATTGGTTCGTGAGGCTCAAACGGAGTTTTCCGTTCGCGATACCATTATTGCCCAGCCTAACCTGCAACTGGAACCGCTCCAGCAATCGCTGAGTTCGAATAACCCGCAACTGGCTGCGGCTGTACTGAACCGTACCGTTGCCAGCCTGAACGTTGAACTGGCCAACGCGCAACTGTTACCGCTTGTTACGGCTCAAACGGGGTATAACTACCAGTTTATTGACAATCAGGGTGGTTTTGGTATCAGGTCGGGCCGGGCAGGTGGCCCTACCTACCTGATTCAGGCTACCATTCCAATTTTTAACGGCTATAATCTGAAACGTCAGATTCAGAATGCCCGTGTCAATACCATTATTGCCCAGAACCAGGAAAATGATCAGCGATTGCAGCTTCAATCGGCCATGGCGCAAACGTACCAGCTTTACCAAAATAGTTTAAAGCTATTGAACTTAGAGGTTCAGAATAACCTGCTGGCCAACCAGAACGTCGATATTGCGTATGACCGATACCGCATTGGCAACTCGACTTTTGTTGAGTTTCGTATTGTACAACGGAATGCCATCGATGCCCAAACCCGCCTGATTGAAGCCGAGTACAATGCGAAGGCGGCCGAAATTGAACTCCTGCGCCTGAGCAGCACAATCACCCAGGAACTTAGCCAGTAAGCATCGGCCACTGCCTGTTCGTACGCTTCTTTGGTAGGGTAGACCAGCGCTTCAGTGTAAAAACTACCCGATTCGGATGTACTTCGCAAGCCGATACACCTATGAACACCCGTCACGAAACGATTTTTCCCTTGTATTCCACGAAGGAAAATTGTTATTTTGCGGGCTAAATTGACTGTTAAAAGCGAAATGTCTGTCATTAATAAGATTAGAGAACGTTCAGGGTTGGCTGTTGGCGTCATTGCTGTCAGTTTACTCCTGTTCATTGTAGGGGGTGATTTGCTCGGTGGCCGTAGCCAGATTTTTGGTGGAAACCAGCAGGAGGTCGGTGTAATTGACGGTCAGTCCATTGATTACCAAGATTTCAACGCGAAAGTAGATGAAATCCGGGCTCAGTACGAACAGCAAACCGGCCGTGCTCCAGCCGAGCAGGAAATGGGTCAGATTCGGGAGCAAGCCTGGAATCAGATGCTGTTCGAGATTGCTTACCAGAAACAGTTCGACAAACTAGGCCTGAAAGTATCGCCCGAAGAATTAGTCGATATGGTACAGGGAAACAATATAAGCCCCACTGTTCGGCAGGCGTTTACAAATCCGCAAACCGGCGTTTTTGATAAAAGCTCTATTATCAGCTACCTCAAAGGGCTGAAAAATCTGCCGCTTCAGCAGCAGGCAGCCTGGGCTAGCTTCGAAGATAATTTGAAATCAAACCGTCTGCGCGAGAAGTATGAAGGATTAATGACCATGTCGGTATTTGCCACAACGGCCGAAGCCCAGAAAGAGTACCAATCGCAGAATGCCAAGGCTAACGTGAAATTTTTGTTCGTTCCCTTCTACGCAATCAATGATACAACCGTAAAAGTGACAGATTCACAGTTGCAGACGTATCTTGACAAGCACAAGGAGGAATACCCTGGCACCGATAGCCGGTCTATTCAGTACGTGACTTTTTCGGTAGCTCCATCCAAAGAAGACAGTGCAACGCTGTATAGCGAAATCAAGACGCTGGCCCGTGGGTTAGGAGCCGCTCAGAACGACTCCGTTTTTGCCCAGCAGAATAGCGATGTTCGGGTTCCTCTTTACCTAACCGCTGGTGAAATGCCCCAGCAGCTTCAGGACGCTATCCCAACCTTCACCCCAGGTGGCATTTATGGTCCCTTCCGCGAAGGCAATACCTATTTCATTTATAAATACGGCGGTACAAAGAAAGATACCAGCTATACGGCCCGTGCCAGCCATATTCTGATTCAGACCAAAGGGCTAGCTGATTCTGCCAAAGCAGATGCCCGTCGCCGGGCCGAGGGTATCCTGAGACAGATTCAGGGTGGTGCCAGTTTTGAGGCACTGGCGCAAACAAACAGTGATGATGGTTCCCGGTCCGCTGGTGGCGACCTTGGATATTTTAAAAACAACGGACAAATGGTGAAACCGTTTGAGTCGGCAGTATTCGGGGCTTCGTCGGAAGGATTAATTCCCCGCCTGGTCGAAACCGAATTTGGCTACCATATCATCAAAGTGACGGAGCCCAAAACAAACGTATTGTATCGCATTGCCGCCATCGGCAAAACGATTGCACCTAGTCAGATTACACGGGATGAAGCCCTGCGAAAGGCAGATCAGTTTGCTTCTGATGTACATACGAAAGCCGAGTTCGATGCAAAAGTGAAGGAAGATAAGGGTCTGGTTATGGCTACCGCCGAGCGTATTCCGGAAGGAGCAGCTCAAATTAATGCATTGACGGGTACCGAAGTGCGGCAGATTGTGCGCTGGGCTTTTAATGATAAAACCGATATAGGTACTGTATCGGAACCGTTTGAAGTAGGTGACCAGTACGTCATTGCCGTACTGACCAACAAGACCAACAAGGATAAGGTAACTTTAGATGACTACCGTAATGAGCTGACCGCCAAAGTTCGTAATGAACAAAAAGGGGAACAGATCATCAGCAAATTGGGAAATGCCACTGGTACGCTGGAAAGCATTGCACAAAAGTACGGTTCCGGTGCCTTGGTAGAAACAGCCGAAGATGTTAATCTAGCCACGGGTTTCCTGCGTAGTGCCGGTGTAGACCCGGTTGCACTGGGTAAGGCCTTTGGGCTTAAGCCGGGCAAGCGCTCGAAACCATTTATCGGCGAAGGCGGTGTTCTGATGATGGAAACGACATCCGTAATGCCAGCCCCGACCGTGGCAGACTATGCGATGTACAAAACGCAGATTCAGCAAAACAATACGTCCCGGATTGGCTTGTATATTAACGAAGCAATCAAGGATGCCGCTAAAGTAGTAGACAAACGGGCTAAGTTTTATTAGCAGTCCGTTATCTCTCTGGCATTATAAAAAAATCCTCCCTCTAAGCAGAGGGAGGATTTTTTTATAATGCCAGAAACGAACCTTACCAGGTACGCTTGCTCATTACTTTATCTAACTCCGTTTTAGTCATGGCACCGGCTTCGGGGTGCTTCCCTAACCAGGTAAGAAACTCCGTTTTAATTGCCTCCGTCCACTGACTGTCGATCTGACCGGTTGTGTAGCGGCCTGATTTGACCATCTCGAAACCAAACAGGTCCTTACGGGTAACAAATTCAGCGGTACTAACAACCTGTTCGGCGAGGTGGGCGGGCACAAAAAGAACCCCTTCCCGCTGGGCAATAACCAAATCGCCCGGCAGCACCATAACGTGACCGATGCGGATAGGGGAGTTCAGCCCCATAAGCACCATCTCTTCTAGGAACGACGGGTGAAAATCGCGGACGAATGCGTTGAATCCTTTGATGTTCTGTAGTTCCTGCAAATCGCGGGCGGCCCCGTCGAAAATAACTCCGTTGCCCGTTTTACTAAAGATAGCATTTCCCAGGGTAGCCCCAATCAACGTTCCCCCGCCAATTTTGCCAAACGCATCGGCTACGTAGACATCCCCCTTCGTTAGCGTTTCGATGGGCCAGGTATTGGTATTTCCTTTTCGTCCCTGCTTGGATATGCCCCGCTCTTTGATATTTTTCTCCACATCGGGTCGGCTGGGCATGAACATCGCCGTCACGGCCCGCCCCGTTACCGGCACATCGTTCTGGATTAATTTCCAGCCACCCTCAAACTGATTGGTGTAGCCTTCATTCTTCAAAACAGTCCAGGCATCATCAATCCCGATGTGTTTGGCCCGTTCTACCAGGTCATCGGAAAGTTTAGGCCGGCCATCCGGGAATCGTTCTCCTTTCCAGTCGGAGGTCAGAAAAACCAGTTCGTCTTTTGGAATTGTCTGCGCTGATAAGGGAACACCAACAGAAAGCGCAACCCAAAAAGGGAGCAAAAAAGCAACACTTAATCTCATTAGGTTCGTCAATTAATGGCCTTCCTTGGCCAGGTACGTTTCTATTTCTTTGGTCGTGATGGCTATTTTTTTTGGGTATTTGGCCACCCAGGCTCTAAACTCTCCCTTTATTTTATCGGACCAGTCGCCATGAATTTCGCCGGATGGGTATTTTCCCTGCTGTAACAGTACCCGCTCGAATTCGTCGCGCAGGGCCGTCATTTCCGAAGCCGATACCAGCCCTTCCACCAGGTGAGCCGGAATGAAAACAACCCCGTATTCATTGGCAAATACCACATCGCCGGGCAATACGGTAACCTCGCCAATACGAATTGGGGCATTGATGGAGGTAGGCGTCATGTCTTTAATGTAGGACGGGTCATGGCCTTTCACCCAGGCATTGAACCCCTTCGTATCTTTTAGTTCCTGCATATCCCGAACTGACCCGTAAAAGATAACCCCCTTACCCGTTTTGCCGTAAATGGCGTTCCCCAGGCTTGACCCAATCAGGGTGCCGTCTTTGATTTTGCCATAACCATCGGCCACGTAAATATCGCCCTTGGTTAGGATATCGATAGGCCATATATTGATTCCCCCCTTCTGGGAGCGGCCTTCCGCTTTGCCCGCTGCTCGCACCATACTGTCTAGATCGGGGCGTGTAGGCATAAACTGAGCCGTTACCACCCGGCCCGTCATAGTCTCACCGGGCTTGAGAATAATCCAGTTTTTCTCCACCTGATTTCGGTAGCCCTTGTTACTCAGGTAGCCCCACACTTGCTCCAATGTACAGTTTTGCAGGCGGTCCAGTACCAGATCAGATACTTTTGGACGCCCGTCTGGTAGCCGCTCACCTTTCCAGTTGGCGGTTAAGGCAGTAACGTATTCGGGCGTTGACCCTATCCGCTGGGCATGGGCTACCAGGCTCCCCGCCAGGGTAAGGACGGTCAACAAAAATCGTGTTTGCGTTTTCATGGTATAGTTTAAGGGGGTCAATAAGCTTACTTAGGGTGAAGGCCCTCCCAGTTCATTCCGTCAAAGGATAGTCTGTCGGTCTCTCGTCACTGGCCGGGCATCCCTATTTGTCAACCCAATAAGAACAGGAGATAAGTAAAATACTGACGTTCGCTTATTTATATACTAATATGGCGTTGCATTAAATAGAGACGCGCCACGCCAGCCGTTGTAGTCATAAACCTCAAAGCCCTTTTGCCATGAAAAACTTGTTGACCCGATTGGCCGCTTCCGGCTCTCCCTCTCCTGATCGCCGTGACTTTTTGCGCAACGCCGGTATGGGTGGGCTGTCTCTTGGTTTTATGTTTGATAACAAGCCGGGGCCACATTCGGCGGATCAGGAACTGGAATTTATTACCCAGAAAGTTCCCCGCGACTCGAAACCGGCAGACCTGAAAATTACCGACCTACGTGTAGCCGTTCTTAACGGGGTGCCATTCAGTAGTCCCATTATCCGGATTGATACTAACCAGGGCCTGGTAGGCTGGGGCGAAGTGCGTGATGGTGCCAGCGCCAACTACGCGCTGATGCTTAAAAGCCGACTACTGGGCAAGAACCCCTGTAATGTTGAGCAGATTTTTAAACAAATCAAGCAGTTTGGCGGGCAAAGCCGCGCGGCTGGTGGCGTTTGTGGTGTAGAGATGGCCCTGTGGGATTTGGCCGGAAAAGCCTACAATGTACCCGCGTATCAGTTACTGGGGGGAAAATACCGCGATTTTGTCCGGCTCTATGCCGATACGCCGGAATCCGATACGTATGAGGGATTTGCGGAGAATATGAAGAAGCGAAAAGATCAGGGCTATACGTTTTTGAAAATGGATTTCGGGATCGGTATGCTCGCCGATCAGCCGGGGTTACTGGTCAATGGAAATAACTGGAGTGTAAAGCGGCAGTGGAGCGATTCAGAACCGGGAAAGGTGGGTAATTATTCCAACACAAAACACCCCTTCACCCGCATTCAGGTTACTAAAAAAGGGCTGGATAAATTAGTGGATCACGTAGGGCGGGTGCGCGAAATTGTGGGTTACGATACCCCGCTGGCGGCTGACCATTTCGGGCATTTCGATGTCAATACCGCCATCCAGATTGGTAAGGCAATGGAACCCTTCCGGCTAGCCTGGCTGGAAGATCTGGTTCCCTGGTTCTACACCGATCAGTGGAAACAAATTTCGGACGCTATCGACACCCCAACGCTGACCGGCGAGGATATTTATCTGAAAGAAGGCTTCAAAAAACTCATCGATGCGCGGGCCGTCGATATGATTCATCCCGATCTGGCCTCATCGGGCGGGTTGCTGGAAACGAAGAAGATTGGCGACTATGCCGAAGAAGCCGGAATTCCGATGGCGATGCACTTTGCCGGATCGCCCATTTCCATGATGGCCAATGTTCACTGCGCGGCTGCTACGGAGAACTTTGTTGCTCTCGAACACCACGGCGTTGATGTTGAGGGATGGGAGAACATTGTGACAGGCATCAAACCCATCGTTGAAAAAGGATTCGTTAAGGTTCCCGACCGGCCTGGTCTCGGTGTCGAACTGAACGAAGAGGCAGCCAAAAAATTCCTCAAAAAAGGAGCTACCTGGTTTGCCCCTACCGATAATTGGAACACGAAAGATTCCGCCGACCGGGAATGGAGTTAAATTAGATGTATGCTATAGGCTGTATGGTGTATGATACGGTTCTCCTCACGCTCCATACATCATACAGTCTATAGCATACATCATTCCAACAGGTTCTCTAGGGCCGTTCGTACATCGGTAAACCGATATGTGAAACTGGTTTCTTCGGCAATGCGCTTGTTTAATACGTAGTTACCACCCGTTACCACGATAGCCATTTCGCCATAGAGCAGCTTAATAACAAAGGCAGGAATGTTGGGCAGAATCATTGGCCGGTTTAGCAGACCGGCAATGGCACGGGTCAGGGTTTCATTAGTGACCGGACTGGGTGCTACCGCGTTATACACCCCCTGCCACGACTCATCGGTTAAGGCTTGTATATACATCCGGCATAGGTCATCGAGGTGAATCCAAGATATGTACTGCTGACCGGACCCGATGGGTGCCCCCGCTCCCAGCTTGACGGGTTGCGCCAGTTTGGGCAGTGCTCCGCCGGTCATGGTCAGCACTACGCCTGTGCGCAGCTTCACGGTTCGGATGCCGAGGGCTGCTACCTGCTCTTCGGAGCGTTCCCAGGCCCGCACAACCTGCGCCATAAAATCAGTGCCGCCAACGCTGGTTTCCGTCATGGGTCGGTCGCCAGTGTCAGCCCCATAGTAGCCAATGGCCGAGGAGCCGATGAATGACTTTACGTGATGTTTATTTTTGGTCAGCGCCTGCGTCAGCAGTTCCGTGGATTGTGTACGGCTTTTGAGAATCTCTTCTTTGCGCTGGTCGGTCCAGCGTTCATCGGCAATACCAGCCCCCGCCAAATGGATAATATGGTCAGCGGTAGCAATGGCCTGCGGGTCAACGTGTCCTTTTTTTATATCCCACTGATAAACTGTTACATCAGGAATGGATTCGTTACTTCGGCTTAGGTAAGTAACCTGATAACCCTGCTGGAGCAATAGCTGTGTCAGCCGATGGCCAATGTTGCCGGTGCCACCAGTAATTAGAACGGTTTGATTTGTACTCATACTGCATACGTACATTTATAGAAACATAACCGGCAGAAACGAGTCAGAGTTTATTTATTGCTTAAGTAGACCGATAAGGCCAACCAACGTAATTTATAAACATCACACCTGCCAGTCGTTAGGCAAGCCGAGCTGCCGGGCGTAATGAGCGGGGGCAGTATTGTGAATCCATCCGAGGAGTTTATTGATACCCCCGGCAAATTCGATGTAATAATCGGGGTCTAGTTTAACGACTTTCTTCAGAACCATGTCCGCCCGTTTGGCAATGTATTCGGCCGCCGAATCGGAGCGGGAGTTGTATTTCTGCAACAGATGCGCGTTATGGTCATAGAACGTATTAAGGGTGTACAGCATCAGGTCCACCTCACCATACTTGTCCTTCGTAACTTTCATATGGCGGGTAATGTAACCCGCTACGGTCCGCATATCCATCATCAGCCAGCCAGGCGTATCGGCATGAATCCGGGCAGTTCGGTCAATGAAGTCCCGAATCAGTTTACGCCGTTCGTCGATGGTCCTGCCTTCTTCGACCAGCTCGAACTGGAGCCGTTCGGTCAGGACAGCGTCTTTGGCTACCAGACGCAGCAGCAGCTTGTCTTTTTCCACGCCCGGCATTCGGACGATGGCTTTTTTGAGGTCGGGTTCGATAGCGGGCATACAGCAATAACTAATAGGCGAGGGTAACTACACCAACGGTTATCCGTTGGTCTTATCCCAAATTGAACGAAGAATCCGACCATAAGTTTACGATTTATTCTTTATCCGGCTAGTACGCCAAAACCACTTTTCCAGTGACGACTTAAAGGCCTGTGCGTTACGGGCTTCACCGCATACCCTTCTCCAACGCCCGCTAGTGCCCATCCTGCCACTAATTAGTCGATAGTGGAGCGGCACCCTCCCGGTTTTTTAGTAGCTTCGCCCACTAATCAACAACTACATGAAAGTACAACTTCTTCCTGTTGCTTTTTTGCTGGGTACATTATCCGCTTTCTCCCAAACCGTCATTATCAACCGTGACCCGCAAATTGCCGACCTGGTTGCGCAGGTATCGGTGGATAGCCTGCAGGCGCACGTAACGGGTCTGGTTAGTTTCGGAACCCGCCACACACTGAGTGTTCCCGCCGATGCAAGCGCGGCCGTTGCCAAAAAAGGATTGGGAGCCGCCCGGCAGTGGATTCTGGGTAAGTTTCAGCAGTACGCCAAACAGTCGAACGGGCGCATGACGGCGATGCTGGATACCTGGACGCTGCAACCCGATGGACGACGCGTGGACAAACCCGCCAACATGGGTAACGTGATGGCCACCCTTAAAGGCACCGACCCCAACGACGACCGAATTTTCATTGTGCAGGGCCACATGGATAGTCGGGTAACCAACGTCATGAACCGGGAATCCGACGCGCCAGGTGCCAACGATGATGGCTCGGGTACGGCTGCCGTCATTGAACTCTGCCGGGTCATGAGCAAATCGTCGTTTCCGGCTACGGTTATCTTCGTTACCCTCACCGGTGAGGAGCAGGGGTTATTGGGTGCCGAGCATCTATCGGAGCGGGCCGTGAAGGAAAAGTGGAATCTGGAAGCCGTCCTGAACAACGATATCATGGGCAGTAACAACAGCTCCGACACCCGCATCATCGACAATACCCGGTTGCGCGTTTTTAGCGAAGGACTGCCAAGTGTACTGCTCAAAGATACCACCGGGCGTATTGGTCAGATACAGCGGTTTGGTAACGAGAACGACGGCAAAGCCCGCACCCTGGCGCGGTACCTGAAAGACGTGGGCGAACGCTACGTCGAAAACCTGGAAGTGGTAATGGTGTACCGCAATGACCGCTACCTGCGTGGGGGCGACCATACGCCGTACGTCAATAAAGGTTTTGCCGCCGTTCGCATGACCGAAATGAACGAAAACTACGAGCACCAGCACCAGGATTTACGGACGCAGGATGGCATCGAATATGGCGATTTAATCAAGTTCATGGACTTCGATTACCTCCGTAAAAATACCGCACTTAACCTCGCCACACTGGCGAATCTGGCCAAATCGCCCACCACGCCCCAGCAAGTAACCATTGAAGTGAGAAACCTGACCAACTCAACGACTTTGTACTGGCAGGCACCCAAAACCGGCAAGGTGAAAGGCTACTACGTGCTGATGCGCGAAACGTACTGGCCGTTCTGGCAGAAGAAATTCTTCACTCCCAAACTCGGCATGACCTTACCCTACTCCAAAGATAATTACTACTTCGCGGTACAGGCCGTGAGCGAGGATGGTAACGAGGGCTTACCGGTCTTACCCGTCCCCAATTTGCGGTAGGGCAGTACGTTATGGCCGTGCTATATGCTTATTTTCACTGGTCGGACGATCTGATCTGTTCTTCCATTTCTAGCTTTCCGTTTATAAACTGATCGGCTAGATAAGTCGGCCTGATCAATCAGATGTGTTGTAGTCGACAAGTCGTACTGCTTACTCTTGTGGGTACAATATCATAGACAGATTTGAATCTATACGAAAGAGTATAATGACTAAATACTGGAAAATTGAATGTACGAGGCAAATGGATACAGTCTATAAAACGAAGGTTGAAGCGGGTGCAATTCAAATTGTCGCTTTCGTGCCGTAGCTTAGGGTATGCATAACGAAACTGCCCTGCCCTTCACCGAAGAAGAATATGTAGCTTTAGCCCGTCAAAAATACAGCGAACTCAAAGCTCTTAAAAGTAAGCCCACA
>JBBSTD010000042.1:0-51409 GCA_038236215.1 Cytophagales bacterium
CCAATCGGTACGCTCGCCCAAACTCACGGGCGAACTGTTCTACTATAAGGGTAATACGTTTGTGGTCAAATGGAACAACCGGAGTCTGGATGCCGACGCGTACGTGACGTTTCAGGTCGATGAAAACATGAAACCGGCCTCTATCGCAATGAAACCCATCTCGCCCATGACCGACTTCAGTTTCGACTTTCAGGATTTGGATTTACAGCGGGTGAAGGAGAATAGGGATTAGCTATCCATTACCGAAACACAGGCACGTCGAAATCAGGTAGTACCGATTCTCGCAGAGCCAATAGGGATGGAAGCCGCACAGAAGAAATCGAAGCAGACACCTGAACCTAATGGTTTTGTGCGGGTACACCACTCACACCTTTACAACCCGGCCTACCTGCGCAGGAATGTGCAGCAGGTAGGCCGCTGGCTGCTCTTGGCCGACGGTACTCAGGTGCCGGTTACCAAGGCCAAACGGGATTACCTGCCGGAGCAATTAAGCAACATCGAACGACGGTAGAGTTACCGCGCTCACAGCCAGGTTTGCTGGCTCACTGTCACGTTTTCAATTACCTCACTACCCGTGTGTTGCGTAGCTTTCGGCTCAAATAGCAGCAGATGAACTTCTTCACTACCAGTGCGTGGACGGTGCTCCACGCCCTTCGGTACAATCAGGAATTCACCAGGCTTCACCTCAACGGTTTTATCCCGAAAGTCCATGATAAACAGGCCCGTCAAAATCAGGAAAAGTTCATCTTCATGGTCGTGGTGATGCCAGACCATTTCGCCCTGGGCCTTCACCGCTTTGACGTATTGGCCATTGAGTTCGCCCACGATGTAAGGGTGCCAGTGTTCGCTGAACTGGCTGAATTTATCGGCAATATTGACTAAGGAAAACATAAAAAACACGCTTATTAGGGACAGAACCCAGTTTCCAACCCGGCTGGTTAAGGAACCGATAGTGTCAATTTTTTCAACTCTTTGAGCAAATCGGATAGTAAAAGTACTGTCGCATCGGAAGTCTATTTCTACTAAATGACCATTGCCAGCTCAAATTCGCAGTTACGTAGTACGAGATTATAAGCGTTTTGCGGTCAACCTTTCAGATTTATTTCAATCGAGACGATAGATTTCCCTTATGTTTTCTAATAGTTTTCTAAAGTCAATTTTCAGGTCGATCAGTTTTCCCGAATGAATGTCAAAAACCCATCCGTGAACAGTAAGATCCCGATCACGCCGGGCTTTTTGCACTTCTGCCGTTTTGAGAACATTTATGCATTGTTCTTCCACGTTCAGTTCTACCAATCTCTTGTACCGTAAATCGTCATCTTGAATACCATTTAATTCATCCTTGTGCATTCGGTACACATCACGAATATTTCTCAACCATGGATTCAATATTCCCATGTCTTCTGATTTCATGGCTGCCTGAACGCCACCACAATAGTAATGACCACAAACCACTATGTGATTTACCTTAAGGTGCAATACGGCATAGTTAACGACTGACATTACACCTAGATCGGTATTGGGAACCATATTAGCGATGTTTCTAAGCACAAACACTTCACCGGGTGCTACACCCATAAGTTCTTCGGCTGTTACACGGCTATCTGAACAACCTATATAGAGAATGTCTGGAGTTTGTCCTTTGGAGAGGTCACTAAAGTAATCTGGTTCTGTGCTTAGCTTTTCTTGAACCCAATTTTGATTGTTTTCGAAGATTTGTGCGATATCCATTTTATTTCTTTTATGCCGGAACGTGTTGGGAAATTGAAAAGGCTGGTAGCTGTGGCAGCTTTGTAGCGACCAAACTGCCAGGCGATGACCGCTCCGGCGGCTTGGCAAACAGTGAGTTCCACTGACCGATTATCAGGGGGCTGCAATTTCGCCTTTCTTTCAGCTTAAATGCAAACCCCAGTACGATTTACGTCAAATTCTCAACGTCATCAACCACAAAGGCAGGGCTACCTGCTCCTTGCCACTTTTATAGGAAAGCGTTGACGGGTGGTGATCGAACTGATTGCTCTACCTGCCAATGGGTCAGTAGTACGGTAGCAACCCTACTACTTTTTTTGGTAGAAAGTAAGCATTTTTCTAACCACCAGTGACTGCGTAGTGAAATGACTAATGACTATCAATTGCCGTACTTTGTAGCATGGTTCAGGATCGTCGGTTGTTGCTCATTTACGCTATCATTTTTTTTGATGTTGTTGTTGGTTCGGCAGTAGCTCCGGTGCTACCCGCCTTCGTTAAAGGATGGCCCCATCCTGAGTTATGGCTGGCCCTGGGTACGGGGCTTTTTCTGGGCGTGCAACTATTCTCGGGGCCTGTGCTGGGCAAACTATCTGATGGTTATGGTCGGCGGTCCATTTTCATCCTATCGGCCGTTGGTACCCTGCTGGCCAACTGCCTGCTGCTCCCCGTTCGACTGGGGTTTTACCTGGTAAACCGGGTCAGCGATGGATTGACGAATGGCATGTACGCTACCGTCCGGTCGGCCATCACGGATATTTCACCCCCGGATAAGCTATTCAAAAATCTGGGTATCGAAGGAGCAATACTCTCGCTCGGTTTCGTGGTTGGACCAGGCATAGCGGGTTTATTGCTGACCGTACTCGACGTAACCAATGCTGAAAATCAGGCGCGGGTCGTTATCCTGATGGCCATTATACTGTCGACCGTCAATGTAGTATTGAGTTTACTCCTGCGCGAAACCAAACAGACACCCGTGGTGCCTATTGACCTGAGCGAACTAAAAACCGACGTTGGGCGGGCGGTGGATATTACGACACTCTGGCAGCGACTGTCCCGTAAAGATGCCCAGTCCTCCAGCGCGTCCTCCGCACCGGAAGGCCGACTGGGACTGAAGCAGTTGGTACTCATGCAGGTAGCCCTCACCATGAGCACGGGCTACTATTTTTACTTCGTCACGTTTGTCAGCTTCGGTTCAATGCAGATGGACGCCCGCCAGATTTCGTATTTCTTCATGTATTTCGGCTTCCTGAGCGTTGTCATCAACTACGTGTTTTACACCTACTTTGCCGACCGCATTAATCAGCGACGGGCCATTGTCTGGCTGGCCGCCCTATCAGTACCAGTGCTGGCAGGATATAGTGTTATCGGCACCTCGGTGGTAAGCCTATATGTACTCGTTACGATTGATTGCCTGACGATTTCGCTGATTCAGGGATTGATAGAGGGCCTGATGGCAGGGCACACGACGGATGCTGACCGGGGCGAAGTTTTTGGCATCAATCAGGCCATGCAGGGGCTGGCGAGTATAATCACCACTTTGCTGTTTGGCGGTCTATCCCTGCTCGACCTGCGCCTACCCTTCATCTGGTTCGCCCTGTGCGTGGGAGCGGTAGCGTGGCTGGCAGGGCGGGGTGTAAAGCGTTAAAATCAATGGCTTTGCAAGTTGAACAGTACGCTACTCTATCGGGCTGACAATCAGAACAAATCAGCCTTTTTTTTGTAATTTCAACGACTTTCCGCCCCTTTATGCGTCCATCATCGCTAGTCTCTCTGCTACTACTCATTCTTATCCTCAGTTGCCAGTCGTCTAAAACGGCCGAGCCGGAGCCGGTTCAGTATAGCGTCCCGGCGGAGGTGGAACCGTATGTAAAGTCGTTTCGGGAGGAAGCCAGCAAGCGGAGTAATCCGGTGTCAACGGCCAATCTTATCATCACGTTCGGAACGGTGCTAAAGGAGGATATTTGCGGACAATGCCTGTTGGAAACGGGCAAAACGCCCCGTATCGTTATAAACAGCGATTCCTTTTGCTGGCAACAGGCCAACAAAGAAGAACGGGAAGGCCTGGTTTTTCATGAGTTAGGCCACTGCCTGCTCAAGCGGGGGCACCGGACCGATACGTTTACGATGGGGGCGTTTAAGACCCTCATGAACCCCGATAATGTGGGCGTTTACGCCACCTGCCGTTATCCCATTGGGGGAGAGGAATGTGATAAACGCCCCCGCCGGGAGTACTACATCAACGAGTTGTTTGACCCGGCTACACCAACGCCAACCTGGGCCAGGTAGCTTACGGCAACACCTGACTATCAGTAGGCCTAAGCCCTCTAACGCTCAAACAACCAGCATCTTACCCACCCATGAACTCGCCAAAACAGATACTACCGGCTCTTGCTGCCCAGTTTATACTCATCTGTTTTAGCGCAGGTCTTTCCTGCGCCCAGCCAGTTTCGCCCGAACCACTATTGATTCATTACAGATTCCCCGCTAAAATAAACGGCCTGACCACCGCGCAGGGAGCCGCTACCGAGTTCAGCCGCTACGCATACGTCGTTTGGCCAGACCAGATTGAGGATTACCGGAAAAACCCAGCGGAAGCCCCTAACGCGAAAACGATTCTGGGCCTTATCAACCCGACCACGAAGGTATATGGATACGTTAGTTTGTCGCAGAAAATCCCCACCCCGCTCACCGAAGCGCAGATTTTTCAGCGATTGGATGCCATCAGCACATTTGGTTTTACAGGTGTACTTTTTGACGAATGCGGGTATATAGATGGTGTTTCGCGTAGCCGCATGACCAACGCCGTGCAGTATGCCCACAGCAAAAATCTGGCGGTGCTGGCCAATACACTTTACGCTACCTGTCTTTTCCAGAACGCTTACAATCCGGTGTATAACCCTACTCAGATGCCCAGTGCGCTTGGTAATCAGGATGGATATTTATTTGAGAGCCACGTAATTATTAACGGAAACTACTTTCGTTTTGCCGGAGAAAATGGTTCACCATATGACGAGTGGGACTACTGGCGTGCCAAATCCGACACCTTACGGCAGTTTCAGAAGCAGATAGGTTTTAAGGTTTTCTCCATCACCACACCCGATTATTTCAGTACCTATACGCAGGCCAAACATCACTTTGCCTGGTACTGCGCCTGGCTCTGGGGCCACGAAGCCACTGGCTGAAGCGAGCAAAATTACAGTTCCGATGCGCCCAACAACACCGCTCCTAATTCGGCCCCGTTTAGAACACCACCCACCATTACGGCACCGGGTAACGTTTCCTGACCGAGCTTGCACAGACGGGTAATGAACACGTTCGCTTCACGAATACGGGGCGAATCTGGGCCAATACAGAAACCAAAATGGCCGGATTTACGGCCTGCGGCACCGTAATCAGCAGTCAGACGGGCGTGTGGACAAATGCGGGTATCTGGTCCATTGGGCGCGTTCCGTACCCCTGCGATGTGGTCGTTATTGGTCAGAACCACATTGTGTCTATCCCGGAACCCGTAACTGCCTGGAAAGTAACACTGGGTCTGAATGGCAAAATCCGGTTCGATATACAGGGGAAGTTAATCGTGACGGGCGAATAGCGTTCTCCCATTGGCTCAGGCCCGCTCCCGTATCCATACGAAACACCTGTTCACTGCACCTTTATTTCAACTATACCCACCACCGGGCGGCCACTCATGCTAATGCCCTGCACAGTTACACGAATAGTACGCACCACATCGGAGATCGGGAATTGTATCTGGCAGTGTCCCTGTCCATCGGTTTGCATCAGGGGCTTCCAGTAAAGCACATCCCGCCGGTCGATGTGGTCATTCAGGGCAATGGGCTGCGCTTCGGTGGCGTAGCGGGGCACGTAAAATTCCCGCTGCACAGATGGGTAACCAATTAATTGAATAGCCTTCATGCCCTTTTTTTCCTCGTTCTTAACCTGGTCGGGCCGGAACCGTTTGGTGTAAAAAGCAATAACGCCATTGCCCCCACGAACTCCGTAGATACCAGCCGTCCCCGCATTTTTCAGTAACTCAACCCGCTCAATATCACCCGGACTAAAAGATAACAGGGCCACTCCGTCGTTGTCCTGAATCGTCATGCCGTCAACCAGAAACAGGGCTTGCGGGCTACTGACCAACGTACCAACGCCCCTAACAACGACCTGATAACTTCCGGTAGTGGCATCCGTTTTGACACTTACCCCCGCCAGCCGTCCCCGAATCATTTCGTACAGATTGGAGAAACGGGGGGATTTTTCATCGAATAGCAGCGTCGCGTCGGCCCCCGTGTGCAGACTCGACCGACCAATGTCGTCCGGGCGGTCATCGGGTCTCCGCGCCCGAACGGTTACCTCTTTCAATAACTTGACAGTTTTGTCCCGGTAAAATTCACTATCGGCCTCCTGCCGGATTCGGGCAGCCTCTATCTGAGCACGCAGGGCGGCCCAGTTGGGCACACGGCTCGTTGTATCTTTCTCCCAGGCTGTCCCCGGCCCTTCCAGCACGAGGTGGGCTACTTTGTCGGGTAACTCCTTCAGTTGATGATCAGTAAGCTGGGTCATCAGTTGTACCGTATCGGCAATGGGTAGTCCGGCCAGCCGGAATCGGCCCTTTCCATCACCCCCCGCCGACCGGACGAACGATGGGTCGGATGTGGTAGAGGCAACGATGACCTGCGCATCGGCAATAGGTTGATTTTTGGCGTCCAGTATCCGGCCCATCAGCGACACGCCACCGAGCAGTTCGGTTTGGGGAGTACCGCTCACCCGTCGCCAGCCCTGGGTGAGCAGCAGATTATCCAGCGCCCGGCGCGTTTCGGGGGAGTTATCGGTCAGATAGTTATTCGGTTGTTCGACATGGCTCCGCAACTCGCCCGTCAGCAGGAGATGGGTTTGAAAGGTAGCGGCAGCCGTATCATCCGGCACCTGCTCCACATCCGTAACCGAAGCCGATAGAGCCGCCACAACGGGAATGCCATCGTCGAATAAATTAACGCTCAGAATGGCCCGTTCGCGGGGCTGATAGGTAGTTTTGTTCAGGCCAAGCAGCACGCGCAGGGGCGGCAACCGGTCGGGGATGAAGATGAGCCGTTCCGCCTGCGGGTGAGCCGACGCATCGTAGAGGGTTATCTGGTTCAACCCCGCCGGAAGCCCCGCCACGGGCAGACTCACACGGGCAATCCCATTTTCCAGCCCTATTTTTCGCTGGTCCACAATACGACCCTGCTGCTGAATCAAAATGTAGGCGGAGTCCAGTGCCAACCGGCTGGTACTGGTAATGATGATACCCAATCGGTTAGTATCGCTGACAACATCGGCGGACAGCAGTAACCCTTCCGACTCGGTGGCAGGAAGGGGTACGACCTGCTGCTGCCCGTTGTACGACAGTTCGGCGTAGTATTTGCGTCCTTCAACCGGGGTCAGCACGACACTCCCCATGCCCAGCGCACTGGTATTAAACCGGGCGACTTCTGCGCCTTCGTTGTTTACCACCCGACCCGACACCAAAACGCCCTTTCCGTCTGACCCAATTGCTTTAATACCCAACCGGGCGGGCAATCCCTCTATCCAGCGACCACCTTCGGGCAGAAACTGGACATCAAGTGGCTTCGACTCTCTTTCCGGATGGCTGGGTGCTATTGGCTGAACAAGGTTATACACAGCAATTGACCGTTCGAAAGCTGGTCCGTGCTGGGCATCATCCTCATCGGTGTACGCCCGTAGTCGGTACGTACCCGAAGCCAGCGAGTCTGATAGGCGAAAACTTCCCGGAGCCCGGCCATCCGTTACCCGCAACCACTGGTGTTGCACGAGTTTACCGGCGGGCGTAAGTAAGTCTACATGAACAGCCGTTTCGCCCAGGGGCCGGATATTGGTGGTTGCATCGAGCAGGTAGGTGCTGAGCCACATCCGGTCGCCGGTGGCGTAAAGTGATTTGTCTGTGTGGACGAACAGCACCGGTGCCCGGAGGTTGAACCGGTCAGTAAAGGCCGTGGCGATGCGATTCATCCGGGCATCGGGTGGCAGCAGTTTCCCCTGCGCCATAACGGGCGTGTTGCGGACTGAATCTGCATCGATTTTGTTCGGTTGCCAGTCGGCGGGGAGCATCCGCGACAGGCGGTCATCGCCCAGCGAACCGGATTCTTCCATGCCGTTCGGCATCGTCACCGTCCCGTCGGTAGTCAGTTGAATCTGTCCAGTGGGTAACCTGATTTCCGAGTAAGCATAGCGGGCATCCACATAGGGCGAATAGTTCGATGTGGCATAGGTGTAAAAGACGATCAGTGTTTTGTTTAATACCATCCGTCGTTCGAAAGGCAACCGGCCTGGATGAATCAGCTGGGTCAGGTTTATGGGTTGCAAATGCCCTTTTCGGGTGCTATCACCAACCGAGCCTTCCAGCGTAGTCCGGTTAGCTAATGATTTCGCCATTGGCACCCCCATATTTTCCTGATACACCATAAACCCTTCCTTCACGTACGTACTGTCAATCAGGCTGGCCATTAGGTGACGGGTCGAGCCTTTGTAGGCAATCATCCGGTTGCGCCGGAAGCGATTCGCCTGCCGTTCGTTTTCCGGTTTCATTTCCTCGAACCGGGTTGTACCGGCAAAATACACTTTCCGGGAGGTGGCATCGAAATGGAGCATATCGTACCACATCCTGTAGCCGGTTGCCAAATTTTCGATAACAATGGGTTCGGCAGCCGTCGCTTTCAGGTGGCCTTTTTCTTCAGTAAAATTGAGGGCATCGGGATTCAGGATTTGGCACTGTCCCGAAAAAGGCTCGCCAAGCAGTTGCTTTTTAAACTGCTTGAGGTGTTGCTGCCACTTTTTATAGTTGCCATGAACCGTTACCGAAGCCAGCATTTTGTTGGTTGGTTTCAGCCGGAAGTTAGCCCGTTGAACCTGTCCATTCTCAAACCGAAAGGTACCCTTCTGCGGAGTATACCCCACAAAGGACGCCACTACCTCAACGGTACCCAGCGGCACGCCCGTCAGCGCATAATGTCCTTCTTCGTTCGTTAACGTACCCTGCGTGCTCCCATCCACATACACGTTGGCAAAGGGCATCGGTTTTCCCGTTACGGCATCGGCCACGACACCGGTCAGGGTAGTGGTCTGGGCAACCGTGCGCGTGGCCAGCGCCAGGAGCAGGCAAGTGGTAAGCCAGATGCGAATAGACCGGTAGTTCATGGATAGTCAGCCGTACAGTTACTCGTCTCAGAAGGGTGAAGTTAACTCATTTTACTTACCCCCGACTCCCCGGTCACCTCCTCTAGTTTCTCGCCCGAAAAAGCGACGGCCCGTTCGGCAAACAGGGCCTTCGTTGCCGCCCAGGTGGTCCGAAACAGGTCGCTTTGGCGGTAAGCTTCCAGCGCATCCGCCGACGACCACAGGCTGTACGTCATCCGGACGTTCGGATGGTCGGGGTCACGCAGAAGTTCGAGGTGGTGGTTGCCGGGGAAAGCCCGGATGTGCTGTTTCGACTGATTGAAGATAGCCTGAAAGGCATCGAGCCTGTCGGGTTGAAACGTCATGCGGACGATACGAATGAGCATATTTTTTAGAATTCGTTTGTAGTTTGCGCTTTGTCAGTTGATGTTTGTATAACTATTTGCCCGTGCCAACCACAAGGGCAGACTAAACTACAACTAACAAAACCTAAACCAAGCGCATGAATTACCGAACATTTGGCCGCACCGGCTGGCAGGTTTCCGAAATTGGCTACGGCATGTGGGGTCTGGCAGGCTGGACTGGCTCCGATAAACAGGAAGTACTCCGCGCCCTCGAACGCTCCGTCGACCTGGGGTGCAACTTTTTCGATACAGCCTGGGGGTACGCCGAAGGCGTTAGCGAAGAAATCCTGGGGCAGTTACTCAAAAAATACCCCGACAAAAAACTATACGCAGCCACCAAAATCCCACCCAAAAACCGGCAGTGGCCGTCGCAGGCTGGTTCTAACATTGCCGACGTGTTCCCCGCTGATTACATCGTGGAGTACACCGAGAAAAGCCTGAAAAACCTGGCCATAGAAACCATCGATCTGATGCAGTTTCACGTGTGGGAAGACAGTTGGGCCAGTCACGACGAATGGCAGGAAGCCATTACCAAACTAACCCAACAGGGCAAAGTGCAGGCATGGGGCGTTTCGGTAAACCGCTGGGAGCCGGACAATTGCCTCGACACCCTCCGAACGGGTAAGATTGATGCGGTGCAGGTCATTTACAACATCTTCGACCAGAATCCCGAAGACAATCTGTTTCCGCTCTGCCGCGAACTGAACATTGGCGTGATTGCCCGCGTGCCGTTCGACGAAGGAACGCTGACCGGTACGTTTACCAAAGAAACCGCTTTCCCGGCCAGCGACTGGCGGTCAACGTACTTCGTGCCCGAAAACCTGAACAGCAGCGTGGACCATGCCGATGCACTGAAACCACTCATTCCAACCGGGATGACCATGGCCGAAATGGCCCTGCGGTTTATTCTGGCCAATCCCGATGTACACACCACCATTCCCGGCATGCGCCAGATTCGGAACGTGGAAGCCAACACCGGTGTGAGTGACGGGCGTGGCCTAGCACCCGAATTACTGCACGAACTGAAAGGCCACCGCTGGGATAGAACGCCCACCGAGTGGAGTCAGTAGCGAGTTTGTAGTTTGTCAAGATATGGGGCAACACATTAATTTCCGTCCGTGTTCCGTCAGCGGGTGAATTAATTCACCCGCTGACGGAACATAACAAACCTCGCTCTCCCCCGAAAGAAGCCCTATGAAAATTCTCCTTATCGAAGACGAACCGGCTTTACAGATGGCCATTCAAACCTATCTGGAAGGAGAAGGGTATGTACTTACTACGGCCAGCACGTATCAACAGGGAGCCGAGAAAGCCCACGATTACGATTACGACTGCATTGTGGTCGATTTGATGCTGCCTGATGGCAATGGACTTGATTTGGTACGGGAGTTGAAAAACCGGCAATCCTCGGCAGGGATTATTGTGATAACGGCCAAAGATGCTTTGGCTGATAAACTGACCGGCCTCGATGCCGGTGCCGACGATTACCTGACCAAACCGTTTCACCTGCCCGAGCTCAACGCCCGGCTTCGGTCGGTCCTGCGTCGGCGACTATTTGGTGGGCAGGCGCAGGTACAGGCGGGTGTGCTCACCCTCTGGCCCGACCAGCAGCGGGTAAGTGCTCAGGGAACAGATATAAAATTAACCGGCAAAGAGTATGAACTACTGCTGTTTCTGGTAACAAATGTCAATCGGCTCCTGTCTAAATCAGCCATTGCCGAGCACGTTTGGGGCGATGCTATGGATGTAGCGGATTCGCACGAGTTTCTGTACACCCACGTCAAGAACCTCCGCCGAAAGCTCTTAGCCGCCGGTTGCCCGGATTATATTCAAACCCGCTACGGAGCCGGTTACCTCTTCAAAACAACATGAGCCTGTATAGCCAAACTGCCCGTTACCTGCTGCTGACGGCCTTTTTTATCGCCTTGATTGGCGCTATTGGCTTTTACACACTCATCCATCAGCGTATCCGGCATGAGGTCGATGAACTACTGACGGGGCAGGTTGAGCAAACGCAACGGCGGCTTCAGCAACGGCCAATTACCCGGCTAAATGACCTCGACGATAACCCGCATATCGAGCGCATTACTCAGCCCAGACCGTCCGAATTCAGTGATGTGCTGTTGGTTGACTCGCTGGATAATAACGATCCCATCACCGTGCGTCAACTTAAGGCAACGGTAACCGCTCAGGGACAAACGTATCTGGTTACGGTACGGCAACCCTATTTTGAATTCAACGAACTGGCCAATGAGATGTCCGTCAGTGTTATCATCGGTTTTCTGGTTCTAATGGCCCTGTCGGTCATTATCGGGCTGGGGCTATCGCGCCGGTTGTGGCATCCGTTTTACGAAACGATTCATCAACTGGGGAGCGTTCGGCTCGATGCGGGAAACGAACCATCTTTCCCACAAAGCAACATTCGGGAATTTAGTCTGCTTAGTCAGTCACTCCACGACCTCACCCAAAAACTCCGGCGGCAGTTTTTGTTACAAAAGCAGTTCACCGAAAATGCCTCGCACGAATTGCAGACACCCCTGGCCGTAGCCTCGGCCGAACTGGATTTTCTGCTACAGTCCAACCACCTGACCGAAGCCGACCATGTTCACCTGCAACAGGCAACGAACGCACTGAGTCGGCTAAGCCAGTTAAACCGCTCGCTGTTATTATTGGCTCAGGTGGAAAACGACCAGTTTGCCCAGAATGAGCAATTGAACTTAAGTGATTTACTAACCCAGAGCGTAAAGGAATACGAACCTTTTTTTGAGCATAAACACATGGAGATTCAGGAGGTTATCCGGCCCGATGTATACCTGCATATCAACCGGCAACTGGCGGGTGTGATGCTTACGAACCTGCTCAAAAATGTGGTTCGGCATGGCCGATCGGGTAGGTACGTCGGTATTGAATTAACGACCGGCGCCCTGACAATTCGTAACGCTGGCTCACCCTTACCCTTCGCCGATAGTCAGCTTTTTAATCGTTTCGTAAAAGACCCGGCCCGACCCGACTCTACGGGTTTGGGACTGGCTTTGGTCAAACAAATCTGCGACCGCTACGGATTATCGCTTACGTATTCATACCATGATGAACGAAACGAACACGCATTCCGGGTGGGTTTATTGAAGGAGGGGAAGTAATGGAGCGGGGATTACTCGCTGCAAGTTCATTTACAAGTCAACTCTTTAAGGGCCGCTTCAAATTCTCTCCAAATTCGCGCCGTAACTTGCCGACAAATTAAGCCTCTCATGAAACATTTCTTTTTCTTTTCTTTACTTCTTTTAGCCATTACCCCCGTTTTCGGCCAGACCACCTTGCTCATCCGGGTTGAAGACAGCCTGACCCGGCAGCCCGTTATTGCGGCAACGGTGCGCACCACGACCAAACCCGTGGTTGGAGTTGTAACCGACGTTACCGGGCTGGCCCGTATCACAAACTTACCCGCTGGCGTTGCCACCCTGACCGTGAGTGCTATTGGCTACGAAACCGGAAAATTCCCGGTAACGCCGGGAGCCGACACGCTGGTTTTTCGGCTCAAAGCCGCTGAAGAGTCCATTGAAGAAGTAACGGTATCGGCCACCCGAACAAACTCCCGCATCGAGGATTTGCCCATCAAGGTAGAAGTGCTGGGGCTGGAGGACATGAACGAAGAAAGTGCCGTGGTACCGGGCAATATCAGCAGTATTCTGGGCGATATCTCCATCATCCACGTTCAGCGCACGTCGGCGGTAAACGGCAACCACGCCATCCGGATGCAGGGCCTCGACCCGAAGTACACCCAGATTCTGCACGATGGGTTACCCCTGTACGAAGGCTTTTCGGGTAACCTCGGCGTATTGCAGATACCCCCGCTGGATTTGAAGCAGATTGAAGTCGTGAAAGGCTCCGTTTCGACACTGTACGGGGGCGGTGCCATTGGCGGTATGATTAACATCGTTTCAAAAAAACCTCATTCCACAACGCCCGAATTTACAGCCCTGCTCAACCGCTCGAACCTAAAAGAAGCGAACCTGAACGCCTATTACTCGCAGCGATACGGCAACGGCAAAACCGGTCTGACACTATTTTCCGGTTACACGAATCAGCAGGCACTGGATGTAACCGGCGATGGATTCACGGATAGTCCCGGTATTAAGCAGTTTAATTTTCACCCCCGTTTTTTCTGGGACCCATCCGACCACACCAAAATCGACGTGGGGTACGCCTTCACGACCGAACACCGCGAAGGCGGCTATTTACCGGGTCTGGACGGTTCGCAGGCCAACGGCTACAAAAACGTCACGGACCTGCAACGCCACACCGTCGATTTCAACAGCAGCCACAACACGGGCGAAAACAATGTAATAGGCTTAAAAGGGGCTGTCAGTTCGTTTAGCCGGAAAAATACCGACTACCAGAAACTATCCGACGGGCGACAGGCATCCGTTTATCTGGAAGCAAATGATCTGGTACGTTTCGGCAAAAATCAGCTTATCGGCGGGGCTAACCTTACGGTTGAAGCCTTTCGTAAAAACCCGGACAGTACCCGGCTCGTGGATTACACCTACCAGACCATTGGCGCGTTTGTGCAGGACGATTACCAGCTAACGGAGAAAGTAGCGTTGCAGGCGGGTTTGCGCTTCGACCATCACAACACATTCGGGAGTTTCCTGCTACCCCGGCTGTCTATCAAAATCAAACCCTCCGACCCCTGGACCGTGCGGCTGAGCGTAGGCACGGGTTATAAAGCCCCCAACCTGTTCGTAAACCAGACGCCCGGTGCCCTAAACGTCAGCCTTATTTTCCCGCGCCTGCTACCCATCGATGTGAACACGGTCAAAGCCGAACGGTCGGTTGGGGCCAACATGGATATTGCCTACACGAAAACCTTTGAGAGTGGTTTTTCGGTGCAGGTCGACCAGGCGTTTTACTACACACGGGTCAATACCCCGGTAGTATCGGCCTTCTCCAATGTAGCAGGAAATCTGGGATTTTATACACAGCTTATCAACGCTCCGTACAATCTGTTCAGCGTGGGAACGGATACTTACGTCCGGCTCGAATACAAGGCTTACGAGTTGTATCTGGGTTACAACCACACCCTCGCCCGTCGCGATGGCCCAACGGATAACACTTACCTGCCGCTGGCCCCGCAGGATAAATTCTCAACCACGCTGGCCTGGGAAAACGAGCATTTCCGGTTTGGTATCGAAAGCAGTTTCGTGGGTCGGCAGTATCTCTACGACAATCTGCGCGTGGCTAATTACTGGATTGTGGCTGGAGCCGCCGAGTACCATTACAATGATCACTGGCGGCTGGTGCTGAACGTCGAAAACTTGTTCAACGTCCGGCAGGCCAACTACGAAACCGTGGTGCTGGGAGCCAACCCAACGGTACAACCCACCTTCCGCCCCATCTGGGCACCCCTGGAAGGCCGTATTATGAATATTGCGCTGAAGTACACGCTGTAGACATGGGAGAATAGTCAGTGCGTTACCCGTTTGCTCATCAGTTCTGGGTAAGTTCTTTTTCTTCGCCGAGGGCGGTGAGCGTTTCGGATAGCTGCTGCTGTACCAGGTTGCGATGATAGTCGGTGTGCAGCGTGGTGCTGGCCAAGTCCGCAATCAGTTGGGTGTGGTGGAGCAGAACAGTCCGTCGGTTGGAGTTCCGGGTTTGGCGTCCCACCACCATCAGTACGTACAGGAGCCGGGTCAGCACAACGGTATTGCCCCCCGCCGTATCCCGAAGCTGATCCATCGCTCCCGCCATCAGGTTGGCAAAAGACGGGTGTTTGGGTACAAAATAGGCGATGTCGGTGACCGGCAGCAGTTGTCGTTGCACCAGATTTACCAGTACTGTACTCAGATTATCCAGCACAAGAACGGCCGTAGTGGTATCATCCGAAGCACCTGATAGGGCTTTTAGCCCAATGTCTACCAGTTGACGGATACTAAATGCAATTTCCTCATCGACTGTCCGGGTTTGCCGAATGACGAAAGCCCCATTAATAATTTTTACAACAGCCGGGTCAACAGTCTGTGGCGGCCCAATAATTGACACCAGTGGACTACGCTGCGATACGTAGTCGCCGGTGGCGGCATCCACGCGTACGGCCAGCTGATTATCAAAGGCGAATTTCCTCAGTTTTGCTTCATCGATCAACTGTACGTAGCCATACGACTGGGCAGGAATCGTATGCAAAACCTGATCATCAGCGGGCTTCGGAAGTTCGGGCACGATCTCGACACTATCGGCGGGCAACGGGTCGGGATACAATTTATCCAGGACGCCCAGGGCCTCACGCGTTACGCTGGATACAACCGTACTAGCCTGCACGGATCGGGCGATGTAGTGAATGAAATATACAACCACCCCAATACCGACAATAGCCAGCACCATAGCTACAAATACGCTGAGGGCGGGGATGAAAGGCCCGTCGGCATCATCTTTTATCCGAATAGCCCGCACAACAATGATACAGTACACGAACAGCCCCACAAAGAAGCCAAGTACCAGTTTGCTGGTGATGTGACTCGTGAAGTTTCGGATTACCCGTACCGTCAACTGACCAGACATCTGGGCCAGGGATGAGATGGTCAGCGAAAAGGTAATGCCCGACACCGTGATCATGGACGTGGCAATGGAAGCCAGCATAACCCGAATGCCATCGGCTCCCCCGGCAAACGGCTGGGGGTAATGCCGGGCAAAATCGGCGGTCGACGCATTATCAATGGCCAGGCACGAATAGGCCAGCAAAATGGCCGCTCCCACCACTAGCATGGGAACAAACCACATGCTGGCCCGCAGGTAAATTAAGATGGCTTTCAGGATCATGTTGCGTAATGATGGGCAGTGTATTCCGGCTCAATTACCCATTGTGTATCCTGGTTGTTCAGAGAATATAACCGTTTCTAATTAATACTCCTGCTCCAGCGGGTGTACCATAAATTCGTCGATGACCACGTGAGCGGGGCGGCTGATGATAAAGAGCATGGATTCGGCCACATCCTGCTCTTTGAGGTAGTGCGCTGATGTTTCGTGGCCTTGCCCTTTGGCGTGGAAGTGTGAATCGACCAGTCCCGTGTAAACCCCGCTGACCTTGATACCAAACGAACGCACTTCCTTACGCAATGCCCCCATAAACGCTTCCTGCGCGTACTTGCTGGCGGTGTACAGCGACCCACCGGCAAAGGTGCGTTTGGCCACATCCGAAGCCACTACCAGTACATGCCCCGACCCCTGTGCCTTGAGCGTCGGCAGAGCCGCTTTCGTGAGCAGGAACGTGCCTTTCACGTTGGTCGCCATCACGCTGTCCCACTCGTCGGATGTTATTTCTTCCACGTTTTTAAAGACGCCATAACCCGCGTTGTTAATCACTACGTCGATGCGTTTGAAATGCTCGAGCGCAGTCCTCACCACCGTTTCCACATCGGCTTCGTTCGCCACATTACCCGGAACGGTCATTATTTTTCCGCGAACGGAACCTTCGGTAGCTGTTTTGGCCAGCTCGTTCAGGTCGTCGGTGCTACGGGCGGTAGCCACCACGTTGGCCCCGTGTTGAGCTAATAACAAGGCCGTAGCCCGGCCGATACCCCGCGAGGCACCGGAAATTATGACGGTTTTATTTTCGACGTTCATTCGTTTTCGGAAACTGGCTAATCGTTGGATAGCAAAGGTCGTAACGGAGGCTATACTACTGACGTATCCTAACCATACCAAACCCCCTTTTCAGCCATTCTTCTTGAAATAGCGAATCATTTCGCCATAACCGAGCTTCATGGATAATCCCATGACGGCCTGCGTAATCCGTTTGGTTTTGGTAGCGGCCGTTTTGGCCTCGCCAATCCAGTTACTGAAATACCGTTGGTGGCCCTGGCTCAGCTGCTGAAAATAGGCCAGCGCATCGGGGGCGTCTTCCAGACAAACCAGCAAATCGGCGGAGAGCGGCCTGGGTGAGTCGTCGGCCTCCAGCGCTACCCGAACCGACGCTCCCGCTTCTTTGCGAACACCCCGGCGCATGTCCGCATTGATAGGAATAATAAATTCACCATCGCCCATGGGCAACACTGCCACTTGACTGATAGCAAGTTCATCCAGTTTTCCTTTTACCCGGAAGGCTGTTTTCTGGCCGGGCCTCATGGCTTCGGTGATGTCCAGCGGGATGTGGATATACGTCCAGCCGGTTTTCTCCCCTTTATCGCCAAATTTTAGCAGGGTGGTTGTAAAGGTAGGCATGGGTAAAGGGGTTGCTTTTTCTCAAAATGACTATCGTTTATCGACAACAACTTTTCCGTCTTTCATCACCCAGCGAACCTTATCGATTACAACGTCGATAATCTCTACCGGATTACCGTCCACGGCAACAATATCGGCCAAAAAGCCGGGGGCAATGGCCCCTAATTCATTCGTTTTCCCCAGCAGTTCTGCGGCATTGACCATAGCGGTCTGCAATGCCTGGAGCGGGGTCATGCCTGCTTTCACGAACCAGCGCAGCTCCCGGGTATTTTCGCCAAACCCCGTAAACACAGCATCCGACCCCATCGCTATTTTCACCTTCATTTTTACGGCTAGTTGCAGGCTTTTAAAGTTCCGGTCAATGTACGCATTCAGCCCGCTCACAACCTGATCCGTGTAGCCGTACTCGGCCCGATGATCGGCATAGTACCGGTTGTGGTCAACCGTTGGCACGTAGTACGTACCCCGTTTAATCATCTCCTCAAAGGTGGCTTTATCTACATCGGTAGCGTGCTCAACCGATTCGGCCCCGGCCAGCACGGCTGCTTTACACCCATCCGGCCCGTAGGAGTGAATGGCCACCCGTTTGCCCGCCTGATGAGCGATGGTAACGGCAGCCGCCATTTCGTCCTGCGTAAACGTCTGGAAACCGGTAACGTTCTGGGCACTTCCGGTGGAGCCGTAAATTTTTATCCAGTCTACGCCGGCCCCCAGTTCCTGTCGCACCACTTTTATCACCTCCTCTACCCCGTCGGCCCGACCCGGGTCCACCGTACTCACACCGGGCGTAACCCGGGCTCGGGAAACGTGCAGGCCATTACCGGCCACGAACATGCGGGGGCCCTTCATGGCACCCCGATTGATCAAATCCCGCATGGTGATATCTGTCCCCCCCGATGAGCCCAAATCCCGGATGGTAGTCACGCCGGTTTTCAAGGTTTTCAGGGCATTTTCCTGCGCCATAAAAACCGTTGTGGCGGGGTCCATACGGCTGGCCCACGGATTGGTCCCGGAGGTTTTATCCCAATAATAAGTAATGTGGGTATGCACGTCGATAAGCCCCGGAATGGCACAAAGCGGACGAAGATCAACCAGCGTTGTGTTGGGTGGAATGCTGCTTTCGCCAGAAGCGACCTTACTGATTCGGTTGCCCTCAATCACCACAATGGCATCAGAAATCACCTCACCCTGACCGGTTATGAGTTTCCCGAACCGCAGGGTGGTTGTCTGTGCATCAGCGTTTGGCAAACCCAAAATCAGGCTGGCTACAGCCGTAAACAATGTGTAATATAGCTTCTTCATAAGACTCGATTTTACGTTTGTTGAATCCGGGTCAGGATAACCCAGTTTTGGTTGACCACTAACCAAACTTCTGTTGCTCTACCATCCATAACCACAAAGAGAGAGGCTATAGTGGCTTTACCCGGTTCAGTACCGTGCCAGTGTAGCCGCCAGCGATTCTTTCATTTCCTGCACCAGACTGGCTGGTTGCTGTACCGTGAGGTGTTCGCCGTAACTACGAAGGTGCATGAGCAAATCCCGGTTGGGGGCCAGCCGAAGCCGGATGACGCACTCGGTGGGCGTATCGCTCAGGACTTCCTGCGTCTGGTGGATGGGCTTTGATTTTACATAGCGGCCAAACAGAGGGCTAAAGGACAGAATAATGTTCTCTACCGGGCCGTGGCTGTCGGTAATGCCGTAAATATGGTCGAATAACTCACTCACATTGGTCAGGATGGCGGGGGGCACATCGCAGGGGTCGTCCAGGAGTTCCAGTTCACTCATGCGGTCGAGGGCGAAGGTGCGCTCGCCCCCACTGGCCGCATCGTACCCAATCACGTACCAGCTATCCGCTACTTCCCGCAACAGCAACGGGTGCAGAATCCGCAGCTTCGGGCGTTCGGGCAGTACCGGAACGGGGGAGCGGGCACTCGACTTGCTTTTGGCCGTAACCGCAACGGTACGCATAGATACGGCGTCCTCGTGCTTGAGGTAGCGAAAGGCCACCTGCCGATTCTGGTTCACCGCCCGAATAAGGATGGGAACGTACTGGCGATTTCCCCCCAGAATTTTCTCCTCCACGTACACGATTCGGCGGGACAGAGCCGGGCTATCGTCACTTTTCACCTCCCGGATAATATCCAGACTCTGCCGCACTTTTTGCAGGGCGTTGGTCAGTTCGTCGGCCACGGTAGCCCCCTGCGTAGCGGCCAGCACCTCGCGGGCGTAATCGAGCGCTTCCATATCGTCGGGAGAAAGCATCAGGCTCAGGAGCCGAAACTGCGGATTGCTGTAGTAATAGCCATTGGCCCGTTTGTCGTATTCGATGGGGGCTTCGTGGTCTTCACGCATCCGCTGAATGTCTTTCTCGAGCGAGGAGATAGAGCGGATACCGCATTTATCCTGGCAAAGTTCAAACAAACGTTGTTTGGAGAAGCGACGCGGGTAGCGACTGATGGTTTCATCAATCAGGCGATAACGTTGGAAGGCAGAACGGGTAATAGGCATGGTTGCGGTGGTAGAGACGCAATACCTTGCGTCTGCAAATCCGGAGGTCTTGGTTCAGTCATAGACAGACGCAAGGTATTGCGCCGTACCACCCGACAAACATGCTGAAAATAATTCAACAAAAAAAGAACACCGTAAATAGATTACGTTTTAGGGGATATAGTTTTGACTCGGACATTTACACAGCTCACTCATGACTCATACATCGCGTCCCCGCTCAAACAACCCGGCCACTGCGCCCCGTACATTTCTTTCGACCCGCCAACTGGTTGACCTCGAACTGGGGCTGTACCTGCTTCATCAACTCCATCCAGCCGCCCCGCCTGCTGCCCTGCCGGAACTGCTTCGGTTCAGCAATGAAACCGGCAGCCAGTTTACCCCCCGGCAGCAGAAATTCCTGAACCGGGGCCGGATGCTGCTGGCGCAGTTTACCGATAAACTCCACTGGCAGGCCCTGTTACGCGTTTATGCCTCGGCACCCGACTACCGGCTGGCCTATGACCTCAACCAGGAATGCACGCACTTTGCCGAGAAAACCGTTGGCTTCTCCCGCAACCGCCTGGGCGTGTTACGTAAAATGCTGGCTTAAACCTCTTAACGACCCATCATCATGCTCAATCAGTTGCTACAACGGGTATGGAACCGGTCAGACCCGGCCCACGCCTTAGCCCGCCTGTCTGAACAGCGAGACGTCACCGTTGTTCCCATTACAGACGGCCATGTGCTGACACTCATCCAGCGCATGATGGGTGCCGGAAAAAGTAATTTTGGTGCCGTTTTCAGTGTCCGGCAGGCCACGACGGAAGAAGATTTTAATGCCCACGTACGAAAACGGCCAAATCGAAAAACGCTGGCTCTCTGGCACGACTGCCCGGATGGTTTATCCATGCTCCAACCCGACGGAGTAATCCGAACGGCGGCCAAAGTCAGGCAACCGTTCGGGCAGGGAATCCGCTTCACGGACCAGTTCAGGCAGGCCCGCCTTTGGCCTGACGGCAGGCAGCGCATCGTGTACGGAGCCATCTGTGAAGTACACCTGGGCAACCAGCTGGAGCTGACTACGCACAAACCGGAACAGGTAACTCCCCTCTTCCTGAACAGCCTGGACGACCACTACGATTCGGTGCTGGTCCGTCAGGATAACCCCTTGCACACCAACGAATTCATTGTTTATAACCCATCGCAGTATACCATCCGGTATCTCGTCCAAATCAATGGCTAGTATGCACACCCAACGCAAAAAACTGGAACCGCTCGTTGTCCGTTTTGTGGCTACCGCCCTCATTCTGGCGCACGGCAACACCACCGCCGAAACGGTTAAACAGGCCCTGCGCCGACGCGGTTACGAAGCCCGGCAGGCCGATGTAGCGCAGTGGTTGCTGGTCATTTGTTTCTGGGAAAACTGGGCCGTAAAGGACGCGGGGCAGCAGCGGGTGTACTCGTTCCCACGCGTATTACCCGCCCAGCTGGCAACGAATTGACGGGATCGAAAAAAATAATCAAAAATAAATAGAACAACGTAAAAAGATTACGTTCTAAGGGGTTGATATTTGTATAGAACAATAAACAACAACCTACTAATGAACACGGCTTTCACATCGGCATATCCTACTACCGCTTCTGCTACTCGTCCGGCTCTTGCCAGTCTGTTACAGTGGCAGGAGCCGCTGGCAACCCGCCTTCGTTTCCGGCACGCACTGCCCGGCATGGTAGCTAACCGCATTCTCAACGTTGAACTGGGCCTGTACCTGCTGGCCGAATTGCTGCCGCTGGTGCCCCCCCAGTTTTTACCCGACCTGCTCAACGGCCAGGGAGCCGCTTACCGGCAACGGCCCATCTGGTCGCCCCGGCAGCACCGCGCCCTGGGTCAGGCCCGCATCCTGCTGGCTCCCTATCTGGACCGTAATGCCTGGCTACGGGCACTGGATAAATACGCCAACCTACCCGCCGACCTGCGGGCCTTCACCCTGAACGGTAACCTGCGGTCGGATGTCAGCAGCTACCTGCTGCGCGAACGGGTGGGTCTATTTGCCCGAGCACTGGCGTAGCCCCTGTTTGATACCATAACAACAACATACTGAACCAGTCCAGCCCGCTGAGTCGATTGACTCAGCGGGTTTCTTTTTGCTATTTCGGGTAAATCGACGTACTGGCACACTTATTCGCCGTAAGGGATTCACCACTAATCTAACGTGAATAATGAGTAATTATAAAAACGAAACAAGCGCGCTTCTGTCACCCCGACGGCAGGAGGGATCTTTGGATGAGACAACAGTTTTTAATTTACCGAAGATCCATCCTGCCGTCGGGATCACAGAATAAGCTATCAGATAATCAGTTACTTACTCTCGGATATATCCATTACTCACGTTAATCTAGCCCTGAAACTTGACCACCAAAGCATAGTCTTCTAGCTTCGTGGCTTAAAAAATGTAGCCAACAAATGGAGTATAGAAAGCTGGGGAAAACGGACATGTCCCTTTCAGTCATTGGTTTCGGGGCATCCCCTTTGGGCGATGTTTTCGACGTAACGGATGAACAGGAGGGATTCCGGGCTGTTCATGCCGCCATCGACGCCGGTATCAATTTTTTCGATGTTGCCCCCTTCTACGGCGATACGTTGGCAGAAACCCGGCTGGGTAACGCCCTATCCGGCAAACGAAACGACATTTTTCTGGCTACCAAGTGCTGCCGCTACGGAAACGGTATTTTCGATTTTTCGTATCAGCGCGTACTAACCAGCATCGACGGATCACTCAAACGACTGAAGACCGATTATGTAGACTTACTTCAGGTCCACGACATTGAGTTTGGCGACCGAAAACAAGTACTGGAAGAAGCCATTCCGGCGGCACTGGAAGCAAAAAAACAGGGGAAAGCCCGCTATGTCGGTTTCTCTGGTCTGCCCGTTCGTTATCTGGCACAGATTGCCCGACAGGTAGATGTGGATACGGTGTTGTCGTGGGGTCATTACACCCTGCTCGACGACGAAATTAACGATGAACTGGTGCCGCTTTCTCACCAGAGAGGATTTGGCCTGATGAATGCGGCTCCGTTGATGCAGCGCATCCTTTCCGATGCCACCGTGCCCGTCTGGCAAAGCTCCCCCCAGCCAGTAAAAGACCTGCAACCCCGACTTATTCAGCTATGCCGGGAGTATGGCGTGGCGTTGAGTGATGTGGCCATTCGGTTCGCCCTCGACCATCCATCCATCGCCACGACCATCATCGGCATGTCGGAGCAACGGCAGGTGGAGCAGAATATACGCGTGCTGGATTTCAAGATGCCCGACGGGCTGCTGGACCGGATCAACGCGCTGGTGGCCCCGGTAAAAAACTGGATGTGGTTTGAGGGGAAACCCGAAAATAACATCCCCAAACCAACCCCTTAGCATGGATAAAATGAAAGCACTCGTGCTGGTAGAACCCGGCAAAACCGAAATAAGGGACGTTGACAGACCTACACCCACTGAGAATGAAGCACTGTTGCAGGTGAGCTGGGTGGGCTTTTGCGGGGGCGACCTGAACGGATATCGGGGCCTGTTTGAGTTGCAGGAATACCCCAATGTGCTGGGCCACGAAGTAGGGGCTACCATTGTCGAAACCGGAGCGCAGGTGCCGGATGAGTTTCAGCCGGGCATGCACGTAACCATCGACCCTTATCAGCACTGCGGAGTTTGCGTTTCCTGTCGGAAAGGTCGAACGAACGCCTGTCAGGATAATAAAACGATGGGCGTCCGGCGACCGGGCGCCATGACCCGTTTTATCGCTGTTCCCTGGCAGAAACTCCACGCATCTTCCCAATTATCCTTACGGGAACTGGCCCTGGTTGAACCCCTGACGGTTGGCTTTCACGCGGTTGCGCGGGGCCGGGTAGCGGCTGGCGACATCGTAGCCGTCATTGGGTGCGGCATCGTGGGCATGGGCGCGCTCGCAGCGTCCGCGCACCGGGGGGCCGAAGTTATCGCCATCGATATTGACGATTCAAAACTGGCCATTGCCCGAAAAGCAGGTGCCACGCATACCATCAACACGGCCAAAGTCGACCTGCACGAAGCCCTGATGCACCTCACCAACGGCGATGGTCCGGATGTCATTATCGAAGCGGTGGGCAATCCGGCTACCTACCGGGCCGCCGTGGATGAGGTCGCCTACACCGGGCGGGTGGTGTACATCGGGTACGCCAAAAAACCGGTCGACTACCAAACCGGGACCTTCGTGCGGAAAGAAATTGAAATACTGGGTTCCCGCAATTGCCTCGGCGAATTTCCCGACGTAATCGCCTACCTGGAATCGGGTAAGTTTCCGGTGGATGAAGTCATCAGCCGGACGGTTTCACTGGAACAAGCAGGTTCGGCTCTGGCCGACTGGTCGGAAAATCCCGGCCCCATCACCAAAATTATGGTTCACTTTGAGTAGTACACTGTAATTTGAGTTTTCAGTTTTTTACCCCGGCGGGGCAATCGGTTAATAGCCCGATGAATATGATTGCGTCCCTGCCCCTTTAGGGGCTGACGGTCAGCCCCTAAAGGGGCAGGAGACTGGGTAGTTGATTCTTTTTTCTACGAACAGTAAACCCCTAAAGGGGCAGATAAACAACACCAGAAAACTTAAATTACAGTGTACTAACAACTATCTGTAAGTCTATAAGCTTTGACAAACCGGGACGCCGAAGCGAAGCGTTTCAAAACGTTGTCAAAGTTGACCTACCCCAACTATCCTGTTATGAAATCCTGCGTTACCATTGCCTTAGTGCCAGCCATAAAATCAGGCCCCTGGATTTATTGGGACGACCTGGAAGTCAGTGCCCGTAAAGCAGCTACACTAGGATTTGCGGGCATCGAACTGTTCACCGCATCGGCCGATGCCGTTTCGACCGACCGCCTATCGGAGTTAACCCGGGAGTTGGGCTTGTCTGTGGGGGCGGTGGGCACCGGGGCTGGGAAAGTTATTCACGGGTTAACCCTCACCGACCCCGACCCGGCGATTCGTGCCGGAGCCATTGCCTTCGTTCAGGACATGATTTCGTTCGGCGCGTCGGTTGGCGCACCGGCCATTATCGGCTCCATGCAGGGCAATGTGCCCAACGGCATTGACCGGGAGCAGGCTATGGACTGGCTGGCGGACGGGTTAACAACGCTGGGAGATTTTGCCGAAACGAAAGGGGTGACACTCATTTATGAGCCCCTGAACCGGTACGAGACCAACCTGATTAACCGGCTGGGCGATGGGGTGACGTTGCTTAATTCTCTCAACACCCGGAACATCCGCCTGCTGGCCGATTTATTCCACATGAATATTGAAGAAGCCTCCCTACCCGACAGCATCCGCTGGGCCGGTTCACTGATTGGCCACGTTCATTTTGCCGACAGCAACCGGGGGCCAATCGGCATGGGACATACGGCTATTACTGATGTAGCACAAGCGCTAATCGAAATTGATTATCAGGGCTATATCTCCGCCGAAGCCTTTCCCTGGCCCACCCCCGACGAAGCAGCATTACAAACGATTCAATCCTACAAACAGTATTTTAGCTGATTACCATTGGCACTTTTCGCCTTTGGTTCGACCCCAAACATCAAACGACAAACAGGAAAAGATGAAACGCTACTGCCTGGCCCTCGACCTGAACGATGACCCCGAACTGATTGCCGAATACGAACGCTGGCACGCGCCCGGTGCAGGCTGGCCGGAAGTACGCCAAAACGACCTGAACGCGGGTATCCTCGACCTCCAGATTTACCGCACCGGCAACCGGATGTTCATGATTCTGGAAACGGACGACGAGTTCTCGTTCGAGAAAAAGGCCGCGATGGATGCCATCAATCCACACGTACAGGAGTGGGAACGGCTGATGTGGGGTTACCAGCAACCCCTCCCCGGTGCCAAACCCGGCGAGAAGTGGGTATTTATGGACAAGATATTCCAGTTTGAGAAGTAAGGGCCTCTGTGAATTAACTACTATGCTAGCCAAAACCATCTTTAACCAGCCTGTTCAGGTAATTACGGGCCATGTTCCCCGCGTAAGTAGCCGAGTTGATACTGAAAGATACCTTTTTTGAGGTTATGTAGTAATTGTGGCCTCAAACGTACTGCTTTGCCGGACAGCTAACCTTAAAAGCGGGCTATTTTAAGGTTAGCTGGTAGATCACAAATCCGTATCATCCACCCGTTTTATCAGGGACAGAAATAGGGTATACATACTGGCCGTTGTATCTTGTCGATCAAAAGCGACTAGTTTTTACCATGAGCAGCCCACATTCCCCCATTTTAACTTACCTCCACAGCGTTAAAAAGGCCAACACTGAAGAAGCAAAAAAATAACTTTTCTATCTGCTACTGGCAGAGTGGTTCAAATCCGACGCTGATGCCTCGTCCATCATTCAGCAAATGGCAGCCGGGGCCGAAAAAAACGTCTTCAATATTCCCAAAGCGGGACGGACCAAAACCGGACGGGCCGATACGCAATACCGGCAGGTGATTATTGAATTCGAGAACGACATTAAAAACAACACGAAGCGAGAACACGCCGAATATCAGCTTAAAGAATACTTCGCCGGTAATTTCAACACCAGTTCGCAGTTTGACTTCTACCTGATCGCTACCGACTGTATTCGCTGGAATATTTACGGGCCAACACCGGAGAGTTACCTCAACAAATCAAAAATCAGTGCCGACGAGGTCGAGTTGAAGGTTGTTGATAGTTTCGTACTGACGGAACAAAATGCAGATGATTTCTTTAGCTTCATTGACCGCTACCTGTTCCGGTCGGCCAAGTTGGTGCCGACACTCGATACCATTCAGATTGATTTTGGGGGTAGTTCTTCCCTGTTTATGGAAGTGTTTGCGGGCATGAAACTCGTTTACGACGATATTGCCGGAGAGCCTGAAATTCAAACTGCCTACCGCGAATGGACCCGATTTATGAGCGTTGCCTACGGGAGTTTCAATGCATCGGGCGAAGTTTTTCTAGTGCATACCTACCTGAGCGTTTTTGCCAAATTGATTGCTTATGAGGTTCTTAGCCGGGATACATACATTGATGCTACCGAAATGCGCGGTGCGTTGGATGGGTCAATCTTTCAAAAATACAACGTAGAAAACTTCGTAGAAAAAGATTTCTATCAATGGGTAACGGTCAACAAATACTTCCTACGACTTAGGCGTCACTTCAATAAAATAGCCGACAAAATTTCGGAGTACGATTTTACCAATGTGCAGTCCGACATTTTAAAAGGCGTTTATCAGCACCTCATTGACCTCGAAACCCGCCACGCACTCGGCGAATATTACACCCCCGACTGGCTGTGCGAAAAAGTAGCTGACCACTTTCAGTTTGAGCGCAACGCTCAGATTCTTGATCCCTCTTGTGGCTCAGGGTCCTTTCTCATTGCCGCCGTCAACCGGCTGCGTAAACTACACCCCGACCTCAAACCCGAAGAAATAGCCGGGCAAATTGCCGGTATTGATATTCATCCGCTGTCGGTGCAGGTAGCCAAAACGACGTTGTTGCTTGCTCTGGGCGAAACACTGCGTCAAGCCCGGCGACCAGTTCAATTACGGGTCTATCTGGCCAACAGCCTTACCACCCCTCAACTATCGGCGGTCAATCTGTTCGGTGAGGAATTTGGCATAACTATCGACGAACGGAAATATTACCTGCCAACCGGAACCTTCGATGAGCCAACACTTTTTGACCACGCTATTTCGATAGCCGACGAGCTTGCCGACGATACGGCCAATAGCGCACCGGCTCCTCTAATGGCGTTAACTAACGCCATCCGCAACGGCCACCCTAATGCGCCCGATGCCCTGTTGAGCAAGTTCTATGATATTTATCTGGCCCTGAAACGGGCAAAGGAAACGGGACGCGACAGCATCTGGAAGTTTATTTTGCAAGACAGCTACAAACCGTTTTTCCTGCGCAAACGCTTCGACTACGTTATTGGAAACCCACCCTGGTTTACGTATAACAGCATCAAAAACGCAGAGTATCAGCAACTCCTTCGGGTACTGGCAACACGATACAGTCTGATTCCGGCGCAGAAAGCATTGATGCCACAACTCGAAATTGCCGCCATTTTTATGAGCCACGTAACGAGCTATTTACTGCGTGACGGTGGGCAATTAGCCTTTGTGGTACCTCGTAGTTTCCTGTCGGCTTCTCAACACGATAACACGCGCACGGGGCAGGCACGGGGGTTCCGGCTAACCGGCGTATGGGACCTGAAAGGCGTAAAACCGCTGTTCAACATCCCTTCGTGCGTGCTGTTTGCCCAGCAGGCCAATGTACCTAAGCCAATTCCGACTACCGGTATTGCGGGGAAATTGGTGAGTGGCAACGTAGGCAGGCACAATGCAACCCTGGCAGAAGTAGCGGACAAAGTACTGACATTGCCAACGTACTGGTACGTGACCCGGCAGCAGAAAACTTCGGCTCTCACCAATACCCAACCAGGTATTGCCGGACCGGTTACTAAAAATTTTTATCGGGAGCATTTCCGCAATGGGGCAACCATGTTCCCGCGTAACTTTTATTTCATCCGGCCCGAAGGCAATCCGCCCCCCGACTGGCAGGACCGGATTGTGGCCGTGCGCTCCGACGATTCGAATGATAAAGACGCTAAAATGCCGTGGAAAGAGTTGAAGTTGACGGGTAAAATTGACACGAAATATTTGTACCGAACGGCAATGGCCCGAAACATGGTGCCCTTCGCTCAATTGGCCCTACCGCTGGTGCTATTGCCCATCGCTATAGAAACTACAGCCGTTAACAATGGGCAAAAGCGAAAGATTAAATTGCTCGATTCACAAACCATTCGAAACAAGGGTGATCTCGAAACTGCCCGCTGGTTTAAAGAGGTTGAAGACATTTGGGATAAAAATAAAACCGAGAATGCTTTCAAAATGAATTCGTTGAACAGGCTGAACTACCAACATGGTTTGACCGAACAAGACTTAGATAAGCATTTTGCCACGCTCTATTCGGCTTCGGCAAAAGATGCCAATGCGTTTGTTTACGAACGGGGTACGCTGGATTTGGAATACGTTGTTGACAAGGCGGCTTACGTGTTTTATACCGATTCAGAACAGGAGGCTCACTATCTGGCGGCTTTCTTAAATGCAAATTCCGCCAACGATCTGATGAAGCCTTTTCAATCACGGGGATTGTTTGGCGCACGCGACGTATCAAAAAAAATATTGGATGTTCCCTTGCCCCAATTCAAGGCCGATAACCCATTGCACGTTCGGCTGGCGGAGTTGGGCAAAACATGTACCGGGCGAGTGGCTCAGTACATTGAGGAGCAGAATTTGGCCACTCAGGAATACAGTGTAGGCCGGATTCGGAGCGACATCAGAAGTAAACTATTGGTGAGCGAGTTGCAGGAAATTGATGAGGTATTGGGCAAATTGATTGGGTAAATAAAAACGGCTTCATCACTCGTTGCAGATAACGTAGCGGATAAGTTGAAGTCATTATAAAGTGTATTGTAAACCTAAAGTTTGACGAACATAATCTTTTTGTGGTCTTGATCTCCTAATCGACCTTCCAGTGCTACCAAATAACTTGTAAGCCCAACTCTGCGTAGTAAGGAAGAACGTGTCGGGCGAAACTACCGGTAGATTCATGGTTAAACCGTGAGCAATAGTCATTCGGTCGAATGGGTCTTTGTGAAGCTCCTGTTTAACTCCCGTCGTGACAATACCATTGATTGTTCGTTGCCAGGGCTTACTGATAACGCGGTAGTCAAACGTGGACAAATAACTGAGTGCTGACCATTGTGTATCCAGCAGTGCAACACCCAATGTCTGGAGTGCTTTTTGGTAGAAAGTGTCGAAATTTGCATCTAAAACAATCAGTCCCTGCCGGATATGATTCGCTAATTCCCAGATACTCATAACGCTCACGTAAACGGTGTCAGCCTGCTCAATCCGTTTGCGGGCTGTAGGAGATAACGATTTTTGATTCCGGGTCAGGTAATCGAATACAATGGTGTCAATGATAATTTCGTCCATTAGAAGCTGGAATTTCCCTCGCCGGTATAAATGTCTTTATCCCAGATGTTTTCGGGACTATTGCCAAAGAATGGCTTTAGCGTCGAGTTGTCCAAACTGCGCTTCTTTTTGGGCTTGGTCATTTGGTCCGGTTCGCGGGTGCTGACTGGCTTTACAGGCCTCATAGCTGTCTTGGTATGCTCATCCAAATCTACGCAAATAATATAGCACTGCCACACGCCATTTGGTTGTTCTCCACCGCCAGATTCTCGGCGACAAATCCGGTCGAATACCTATTTTGTTCATGCGCTCACAGTCTCTAACCTTTTTATTCAAGAAGCCGGAGCCATCACTCGGCTATCACTATCCTGCACCACTTCCTGAGTGAAGACCACGCTAAACTGGTCATCTATCTCAAAGATATAACATACGACGACAACCCGTTTGGGGGCAGGGTACGTAACGATTTAAGACCGCCAACCCGAAGGCTTTTACCTTACGACGTTGTACCATGAGTGGTTTATCATTGATTACGATATGGATGCTAAGGCCCGTTTCGAGTGATACATAAGCGGGCTTTCGATGGGCAACGTCTGGCAGGATTTATGGCGCGTAAACGGCTTTTCGTTTGTTACAGAAGCCTCCTTACCTTTGTCTTCCCAACCCAGAAACGTCCGATACGATGGCTTTACCCAATAACATGGCCGACCTCTTTGGCCCGACCAACAACCAGCCCGCTGTGCCAATAGCCGGTAGTTTGCTGAACCTCGGCTATACCATTACCTGGGAGCCGCTCGATGACGACACAACCCCTCCCGAACTTAATGCCCAACTGCCCCACCTGTACGAGGCCTCCCGTTATAGTCCCGACCGTACCCTGGCCGAACGAATTCGCCAACTGATACGGCAATACCCCGACGTGCCCACACTGAAAAATTACCTGATGACGACCTATCTGCAAACGGGGCAACGAAGCCGGGCCAACGAGGTGCTGGAACAGACCGTAGCGCAACACCCGCGTTATCTGCTGGGTCTGGTCAACAAGGCAAATCAACTCCTGACCAAAGACGATACCGACGGGGTAGAAAAATTGTTCGGCGGGCCACCAGCCGACCTATTGACGTTTTACCCCGAACGGTCGGTGTTTCACGCGTCGGAAGTGGCTCATTTCACGTTTATGTCGTTCGAGTATTACCTCACGAAAGGCGACCCCGACGCGGGGTTGGCCCGGCTGCGGCTTTTGCGCGATCTGGGATACCATACCAACGAACAACTGCGGATACTGAAAGACCAGTTGGACCTGGCCCGGATGCAGTATAATTTAGCCCGGATGCAGGAAGGCTTTGAAAAAGCAATTACGGTAGATGGCTATTTTCGGGCTGCCGACCAGCAAACGACCGAGCCACCCGCCTTTGAGAATCCCGAAATGCAGTGGCTCTACGAATATGGATTGATGGAGACCGCCAAACCGCTCCCCGCCGAAAAACGGGATGCGTTGCTGGCACTCCCCCGCCCGTCGCTGACGCGTGACTTGTCGAAAGTCCTGCTCGACATCGTGTATCGATTTGCCTATTTTGGTGAGCAGGACTGGGATGAAGAACACCATAATTTTGCCAGTCATGCGCTGTTGCTGGCCACCGAACTCCGGGCCGTTGAGTGCCTGGATGCGGTGCTCGAAACGCTCCGGCAGGACGATGAGTTTCGGGAGTTCTGGTGGGGCGACTACCTGAATGAGTTTTACGAACCTTACTTCCGCCAACTATTGCCCGGCCATGCCGACGAGCTGAAGGCGTTTATGTGCGAACCCGACGTGGGGACCTCCCCGAAGGAGGTTATTTCGGGAGCCTACGCGCAGGAAGCCCTAACCAATCCCGCGCTCAAACCGGCGATTCAGGCCTGGTACGACGATATTCTCACCTATTTCCTCGACCATGCCGATAACGAACACCTGCTGGATACCGACCTGATTGGCTGGATGATTGGTGATATGGTTGATCTGCAACTGACGGATTTATTGCCCCTGATCAGAACCACTTACGAACGTAACCTCGTGAACGAAACCATTCAGGGCGATCTGGCCGATGTGGAGAGAGAGATAGTGCAGCGAAGTTACCCCACCAACCAGCACCCGATTCGTCCACTCGCCGAGCAATATGAATTCCTGCAAAACCCGACCGCCTACCGGAATGCTCATCCCAATCCAGAACGGGATAAATTCAACGAAGCGTACATGACCGAACTGGAAGCGAAGGAAGACGAATGGGCTTTCCTGTACGAAGATGAAGTAGATGAGGATGAGCTACCCAACGGGTCCTTATTGCCATCCCCAAAAAATCGGTTTCTGTCCAGCCCAATGGAGCCTGTTATTAGTCAGCCAAGGCCGGGCCGCAACGACAAAGTATCCGTGCGATATACCGACGGCACGGTTGTGCGGGATGTGAAATACAAGAAAGTAGAAGCCGATGTGGAAGCTGGGAAGTGTGCGTTGCTGTAAAGCTTTTCTTCTAAAACAGGAGTTACACAACACCGGACGGTTGGCCGTTGCCGTTGGAACCCGGTGTTGCGTAACTCCTGTAAAATCAGTTCGTTGCTCCTATCTCCCGGAAACGCTGCCCGTAAATCCTATTTGACAATGTGTTGCAGCACTCTGTTGATGGAATAAACGACGCCGTTAGTTGTTCGGATATCGGATTGAATTACGTCGCCCACCCCGCCCCGGCCATCTTCAATGGTGATATCGTTGCCCTGTTTGTGGATTAACAGAATCTGACCGGTCAGGTTGGTTAGTGTTTGCCCATCCTTTAGCTGATCGGAGGTTATCCGGCCTTTTACGACGTGATACCCCAGCAATTTAATCAGCTTTTGCTTGCTTGACGGCAGTAAAAGGTCACGCCGGTCGGCCTCGGGTAGTTCCGAAAAAGCGGCATCGGTTGGGGCGAAAACGGTGTACTGGGTTTTAGTGGATGCCTGTTTGAGTAATCCGGACGCTTTCAGGTATTGGAGCAACACTTTGTGGTCGGGGGCACTGGCCGCACTGGTAGCTAGATCCGTGTTGGTTTTGACACCCGTCGGCGTTAAGCCGGTTGTTGCCTGCGCTACAGCCCTGCTGGAAAATGATACCAGCAGGATGCTGATTGACAGAGAAATACATACAACTAGTTTGTTCATAACGATTGAGAAAATACACGGTAAACCGGTTGTGGGTTACTACTAAATTAACGACCAAACTGGTCAATTGTTCAGTTGTGCGTCTCTACGAACATCCGCTCACTGCTTTGTATAACTACCCGGTATGACTATGCGTCGCCGGGGAGCAAGCCTATACCCATCAACCCGTCAGTACGCAGGAATAACCCATTTCGGGATTCGTTTTGCCCTCCGTCTATTTCCTGTTCATTATATCGTGCCCTTTCATCAACTTTACCAAAAACACGACAATGAAGACGATGGAAAATAACGAGAAACAGACCACCACCGAACATGCTCAGGCCGCCAAACAGACAATGGCCGACAAATTGGAATCCTTCCGAACTACGGCAAGTGAGCATCTTGATGTAGCGGCCACCCAACTTGACGAAATGCGGGACAAATTAGTGGCTCAGGCACAGGAATTTGGAAAAGATATTGATGTTGAGGGGTTGAAAGCGAAAGCAACCGAGCATTTCGAAGCCGTGAAAGTATCCACTGCCGAGAATCTGGCCAACTTACAAACCGAAGCAGAAAAAGTATTTGCGTCAGCCTCAGCGAAGGCCGACGAACTATCGGATGTGGCCGAAGATAAGTTTGACGAAATGAAAGCCGAAGCCGCCATACACCTGCAAGCCGCTCAACTCAAACTGGACGAACTCAAAGCCGAAGCCGCTCTCCAGATTGAAGCCGCCAAAGAAAAAGCCAAAGGGGTATGGAATCAGTTGTTTGGTGAATAAATCAATTACCGGCCCACTCCCCTACGCCAGACTACTGCCATAAGTCTGGCGTAGAGAGTGCTCCTTTAACATAACAACAAAAACAGACAGATAGAGACAGAAAAATAGGGGCATGGATAGCTGTTGCACCGACGGATTAGCCCATAACGTGGCCAGGGTACTCCCGTTGGTTTCTAATCCAAATCATTACCTTTGCGCTTCGTTACCCCCTCATTCTATCGTGAATTCTATTCGTGTATTTGCTCCGGCAACCGTGGCTAATGTAGCCTGCGGATTTGATATTTTTGGTTTTGCCGTTGATAGTCCCGGCGACGAGATTACCCTCACGTTCAGCGATGAACCGGGCGTTCGAATCAAGAACATTACGGGGGATGGCGGACGCTTATCCCGCGATGCCAGCAAAAACACCGCCGGTATTGCCATTCAGTCTTTTCTTAAATTCATTAATCGGCAGGAAGTAGGGTTCGACGTGATTCTGCACAAAAAAATGCCGTTGGGTAGTGGGCTGGGTTCCAGTGCTGCCAGTGCCGTAGCGGGGGTTTTTGCGGCCAACGAACTCCTCGGTCGCCCGTTACCCACCATCAAGCTGTTACCCTTTGCGATGGAAGGCGAACGATTTGCCAGCGGATCGGCCCATGCCGATAATGTAGGCCCGTCGTTGCTGGGTGGTTTCGTCGTTATACGCAGCTACCAGCCGCTGGATGTTATCCGTATCGACACCAAGGCCCAATTGTTCTGCACCCTGGTTCATCCCGATATCGAGGTAAATACGAAAGATGCCCGGTTTATCCTCAAAAACGAAGTATCACTGAAAAACACCATTACCCAGATGGGGAATGTGGCGGGCCTGATTGCCGGTCTAATGACCCCCGATTATGACCTTATCAGTCGCTCGCTTGTCGATGTGATTATTGAGCCGGTACGGGCTATTTTGATACCGGAGTTCAACGAAGCCAAGAAAGCCGCGCGGGATGCTGGTGCATTAGGTTGCAGCATTTCCGGTTCCGGCCCGTCCATGTTTGCCTGGAGCCGGGATGCCCAAACGGCCGAAAACGTGGGCGAGGCCATGCAGCAGGCCTTTTTATCTGTGGGTATTGCCAGCGAAACGTACGTGTCTCAAATCAATCAGCAGGGACCACGGGTGCTAACGGACGCGGAATAATACAGCGTTGGTTTCCTTTCACACGACTCTCTTACTTAGATTCTGTCTACGTTATCTGGCAGGCTTTTTTAGCCGAAAGGGTAGAACTTGCTAACCCTTCTCAACCTACAGCGACTCCCAGTTCAATTGCCAGTTTTCAAGGCGGTTAGGTAAGGGTACGCCCGGTTGCTTCGGTTGTTCGGTTGCTACCATCTTGAGAGAAAACACTTCCCTTGTCTGTGCCGTTGTGAGCTGGTCGGCACGCAGGTAGACCCGCCCCGAACGGGCGTCGATTACATCGATATACGCGTGAATCATATCCCCAACGGCGAAGAATCGTCCGTTCAGCGTTACGGGCTGTATCACCTGAAACAGACACAGTTTACCCTCCGAGAGCGGCCCTTCACTCATACTGCGGGTTTTCAATCCGACAGCGGGCGCTTTAGCCTCCTGTACAGAAACAACCGGAGTAGGCTGTGCTCTTTTTCCACTGGCAACCCGCGTTTGGGAAACAATTTCTGTCGTACTCTCCTCCTCCGTAAGCAGGACGACCGTGGTAGTTGAATCGGAAATAAACGAAACAGCAGCAGCAACGGGCTGTTTTGCCAATGCCTGCTCAGCCATCGTTTCATCCATATCGAACGAGGCCAGTATAGCGGCTCTTTCGGCGGTTTCTACCGGCTCGGTGTCATCGGTCAGGGCCTCGATATCGGCATCACTCAGCTGATCGCTGTACAAAGCCGGGCGGGTGAGTAGTTCCTTGACGGCTACCGCCTGAAACAGGTATGCTTTGGTTTCGGGTGCCCGGTAGGGTAAGGCCATCGGATGCATATCAGGATGCTGCCGAACAAGTTGCTGGATGTAGTTTGGCCCGGCATTGTAGGCCGTTGCCACCAGCATCCAGGAGCCTAACAGATCGTGCAGTTCTACAATGTACCGACAGGCTGCGTGCGTGGCTTTGAGCAAATTAAGGCGTTCATCGTTCTGCCGGGATACCGCTAATCCCAACGTCCTGGCCGTTCCGGGCATCAGTTGCCAGAATCCTGCGGCTCCCTTTGATGAAACAGCGTGGTTGGTAACCGCACTTTCTAGGAGCGGTAAAAACTTAAAATCGGAGGGAATCTGATACTGTTCGAGGATGGGTTCTATCAACGGAAAAACCACCGAGGCCCGGCGTTTTAGCAGCGCCAGATCGGCCGCTAATGCCGCCTGGTGATTGAGCGTTCGGGTCCAGCGCTCAATAATGGCCGGATGATGGATGGGTACGTTCTCACCACAGAAATGGATGATCGTTTCATTCGTTCGGGCTACCAGTTTACTTGTCATCAGTTTGCCGGCAGCCGCTAGGTGCAATGAAAGAAGTGGGCCGGGCTGGGCCGCAACATTCAGCGAAGGGGTAAGGGTGGCAAATCCGAATCCAACTGCCACGATTAGGGATAGTTTCGTCACAAGCAACAAGGGGTTACGGTGGTTACACTACTACGCCACTTGATTAAAATGGCAATCAATACACAGCGGCCTGGCACACTTACCTTTTTCTTTAATCCATTAACTCAGCAGCCGCGTTACGAACTTCTTTTCTAACTTGTGTTTATTTTAGGTTTACCAGGCAGCCAGTTTAACACCTATTTAACTGACTTGCATCTAAAGCCGGAGGTATGCCTGGCAGCTGCTTACGGACAATTACGTCATTATCCAGATAGGCTTTTCACAGAATATTCCGACGTAAAAGCCCTTAAAAGTACAAGGATTAATTTGAATATCAATGGCTTAGCAATTAGTTCGTCTCAGCCGCGTTGTCATTACTCTCCGTCTATACCTGTTCGACTATTAGTTAGTTCGTTGCTGATTCTGCCTGTTTTCTCCGCCCTTTGCCAGTCTACTCAATGCTACATGGTCATTCCGCATCGCGATCTACTGGAGCCACGGGCTGGTGAATCCACGCCCAGCCAGAACAGGGCAATCATGTGGATGAGATTGACGTACGGTAATGTCATGTACGTTTACTTATTCTGCTGTTTCCAACCCTCCTTCGCGAACAGGAGTCTTTAGTCATAAACACAAGGCTATGCGCCGTATTTTATTCATGTTACTGCTCTTGCTGGCAAATCAGGGTTGTTTAAGAGAGGATGTAAACGCTGGCCGTACGTACGTGAAAGCGCGGGTCATGTACGTTTCCTGTGGTGGCACGGTGTTGCAACTCATCGATTCAACCAACAGTGTGGGTACAAACTAGCGTTGGTTCAGGAATCCTACCGGCCCCCTGGACGCATCGAATCCAATGCAGGATTATCGCCACTGTGTAACCGCTTTCGACATTCCTTCAGGTAAAGAAATCGTGGCCGACACACTGGAATTTACCTATAACGAACTCGTTGGCCCTCCGGGTTTAGTTTGTACAATCGGCGGGTTGCCGAATGCCTACATTTCAGTCGGGCAGCTTCGGAATTAATCCCGGCGGCTGGATAAGTACCGATTGCTAAAGAGTTTGATGTTCAGGACAGGTAGATTGGTAGATTCGGTTATCGATACCATCACCTCAAACCCCGTCTCCCGTGAAACGTCGAAAATTCATGCTGGCTACGCTGGCAGCCGCGCCACTGTCCACTGTTACTTCCCCATCATTCTCTGCGGATGATCCGCTGCTCAAAGGCTTTAAAACAACGCCCGGCGAAGGTCGTTACCACGGTCATATTAAGTTGAAGGGGGTGAATGTTAATATTCTGGATGTAAAGGTATCCGGCAAAGACACCAACGGGAATATGGCCATATTTGAGCAAACGAGTTTGTCACCCAAACGGGGTACCCCGCTGCACATCCATCCCAATCAGGACGAAGTATTTCAGGTTTTGGCGGGTGACTATCTGTTTAAGATTGGCCCGGATACGTATTCGCTAACCGCAGGCGAGAGCATATTCTTGCCACGAAATGTGCCTCATGCCTGGACACAGCTAAGCGATACCGGTAAAATGACCGTTATTTTTCAGCCAGCGGGTAAAATGGAGGAGTTTTTTGTTACCATGGCCTCATTAGTCCACGAACCTGACCAGGCAGAAGTAGCCCGTATTTTTGTCGCTAATGACATGCGCGTAGTGGGGCCACCGCTAAAAGTTGACTGACGACCCGGCACTACTCAGTCTGATTAGTTTCCGTCTGGCGCAATCGCTTATTTTACAGCCCATATTGGTCATCAGATAATTTAACTCGACTACTCTTTGACCGGTCAGCCTGCTCTGCAAAAACCGTCAGCCAATCCCCAATAGGCCGTATTTAGGCGTGGCCGTTTGGTTTTTTACCGAATTGAACGCTACTTACAGGAAGTTTTGCCAAATACCCGTCACAAACTAACTTTCTGTACGATTATTCCTCTATGGCAGAAGATACTGCTCCATCAGCGCACGTAACCACAGAATCAACTGAGTTCCACCGCTCCCTCAGTCTGATTGACTCTACGCTTATCGTTTCCGGCTCCATGATTGGCTCCGGCGTTTTTATCGTCACCGCCGATATGGCCCGCAACCTCGGCGCATCGGGCTGGCTATTGATGTTGTGGGTGCTAACGGGCGTTCTGACGGTTGCCGCTGCGCTTAGCTATGGCGAACTGGCGGGCATGATGCCCAAGGCGGGGGGGCAATACATTTATCTGCAACGGGCGTTTGGGCCGGTAACCGGCTTCGTATATGGCTGGACCGTTTTCATGGTTATCCAGACGGGCACCATTGCCGCCGTAGCCGTTGCCTTCACCAAGTTTACCGCCGTATTTATCCCTGCGCTGAACCCGGCCAACGTGTTTTTAGCCATTGGACCGGTCAATATCTCCTTCGGTTCGCTGTTCGCCATTTCCAGTTTGGTGTTGCTCACCTGGCTCAATAGCCGGGGTATCGAGAGTGGCAAGCTGATTCAGAACGTATTTACGTCGGCCAAATTAATCGCGCTGCTGGGGCTGATTGTGATTGGTATTACCCTGGGAATAAGCAGTGGTATGCTGTCTGCCAACCTCACCAATGCCTGGGAAGCCAGTACGACATCGGCAGCGGGCGAGATTGTTCCCATTGCGGGTATCGCACTGATGCTGGCCTTTGGCACTTCCATGGTGGGGTCGCTGTTCTCGGCCGACGCCTGGAACAACGTAACGTTCATTGCGGGCGAAATCAAAAACCCCCGCCGGAACATTCCACTGGCCTTGTTTTTTGGTACCCTCATCGTAACGACCATTTACTTCCTGGCCAACATCTCCTACCTCTCCCTCCTACCCCTGAAAGGCTTACCAACGGCTTCCGACATCATTGGCCGGGGCATTCAGTTTGCCGAGGCCGACCGGGTGGCTACGGCCGCCGTGTCCACTATTTTTGGGAGCATTGCCGTATCAGTCATGGCCGTTCTGATAATGGTTTCGACCTTTGGGTGCAATAACGGATTGATTCTGGCGGGCGCGCGACTCTATTACGCCATGGCGAAAGACGGACTTTTTCTGAAGCAGGCGTCGCACCTGAACCGGAACGGTGTTCCGGGCCGGGCGTTGTGGCTACAGTGCATCTGGGCCTCTTTGCTCTGCCTGTCGGGCCGCTACGGCGACCTGCTGGATTACTGCACGTTTGCCTCGCTGGTTTTTTACATCGTTACCATTGCGGGCCTATTCCGGCTCCGGCGCATCGAACCAGACACCGAGCGGCCTTATCGGGCATTTGGTTACCCGGTCGTTCCGGCTCTGTACATCATCGCGGGCCTGACCATCTGCGCCATTCTGCTTTATACGAAAACCTTCAATACGGGCATGGGGCTACTCATTGCCGGGCTGGGCATCCCCGTTTACTACATCACGAAGCGAAGTCAGGCGTAGAAACGAACCCTGTTTAAAACCGAAGAGGCCGCTTCGGAACCTACAATTGAGGAAATATCGGTATACTGGCGCTAAGTTCAGACAGGTAAATGACTGTCTTTCTTTATGGTCTGAATCAGGTTCTGCGCCACCAACGTTGTCTGTTGAGGAATACCCCATTTCTCATCCGGCGTTGTCGAAGTCTAATAGATTGATGGTAGTTCATTATAGGTACTTATTACCGAACTGACGCGCCCGGCGTTTTTGAGAAAGCAGTGATTGGCTTATTGGACGCACTCTACCCGAGTGCGTATCCCTACTATGCGCTGTACCTCACGTTTGTTTTAGTGATTGACGGGCGGAGCGAAGCGACATTCACTACCCTGTTCTGTTAACTGCTGTGCTGCAATTTTACCGGAACAGGCGGGGCCACATGAGTAAGGAAAATGGAAAGCTTTTTTTCTTTAAGCAACGTCCTGTTGTACTGCCCTGTAGCGGAGAGTTTGATAAATCGAAAATATGTCTATCCTTCAAAGGGTACTTTTTTACGTTTCCCTGGTAATCGGCACCATACTAATACTGGTATCGCTGGGTTCATTGATTTCAAACAGCACTGTCTGGTTCCTGCAAATCCTTAATTTTCCCAGGGTGGAGGTATTGCTGGGGTTAGTGGTGGGTCTACTTCTTTTTTTACTCTGCCGGAAAGAGTGGGGAATCTTCAACCTGATTTTCCTCGCTGGAATGCTGGTCTCAATCGGGACACAGGCTTACATCATTTTCCCTTACACCCCCCTGGGTTCACGCCCCGTTAAGTCGGTGGACCCGGCATCCGTCGACAAACAGACGGTCTTCAGCATTATGCTGGCCAATGTACTGATAACAAACACCCATTCGGACGAACTGCTGAAGATTGTAGCGGCTAAAGACCCTACCTTTCTGCTTACAATGGAGATCAATAAACGCTGGCTGGATCAACTTAGTGTATTGACCAAAAAGTACCCGCACCGCATGCTCTTCCCCAGTGACAATGCCTATGGTATGGCCCTGTACTCAAAACTCCCTCTGAACAATCAAGAAATCTTGTTTCTTAATTTTGACCGGGTACCTACGTTCAAAGCGACCTTTACGCTACCCGGTGGCAAGTCTTTTCAGCTCATTACAATTCACCCGGTGGCGCCTACGCCCAGCAAGTATCCCGATATTACCGACAGGAAGAAAGAGGTGGCTTTGCTGAAGGCAGGCCGGATGGCGGGCAAACGGTCGCTACCAACGGTAGTGGCTGGTGATTTCAACGATGTGGGTTGGTCGCACAATACGCATCAGTTTATGGCCCTCAGCGGTCTGAACGACGTGCGATACGGCCGGGGGCTGTACAGTACCTTCAATGCCCAGTCCCTGTTTATGCGGTGGCCGCTGGATTATGTATTCGTTTCCAGTGAGTTCAACGTACTGGCGGTGGAACGTCTACCAAAATTCGGTTCTGACCATTTTCCGTTCTATGTACAACTGGCCCTGAAACCCTAAGGGCGACAGTGCCTTGCCGGTCAAACCGTACGGAGAATCACATCGACGGTTATGTGTATTATAGAAACCCGGTTTACACAAAAAGCAGAACACCGAAGATGGTGTTCTGCTTTTTGTGTACAAGCCAGTCGGATCAATTAAAATCGGAACAGGGCGGTTGCCATAACATCCTGCTGATTGGGGAGCAGGTTGATTTCATCCAGTACATATACCTCCCCGCCATTGTGAAGGGTATGCGTAGCCAGGTTATCGATTAGCGGTTCATCGCCGTCCTGCTTTTCCTCGTGGATAGATGTCCGCAGGGTATCTTCTTTCAAACTTCCCCATACGCTGGCTCCTTTCTTCAGAAACAGCGTCTCGATCTGACCTTTTACCGAGGCTTTCAGCAACTGTTTCATATCACTCGATACCAGGTCACCCCCGCTACTGTTCTGATACTGCTCGATGCGTCGCTGTTTTGCCTGTTCGATCGAATCGCCCAGCAGTTCCTGCGCCATCTGGTGCATCTCGTCGGGTTGCGTATGATCGAAGTTTCCCGTCAAACTCTTTTCCTGTAGGTGCGGGTACGTGTTGATTCCGCGGTAGATAGGCTGGAAGTATTCCACTGAGGCTAACACAAGGGGGAGGTTTTGCGTCCCTATCACGCCAACGATAGCCGCATCAATGAGTCGAAAATAGTCGGCCAGGAGGTGGTCTTTCTCTTTATTATCAGCATCCTGATTGCTGGTATACATGGCCATAGCTCCGCCCGTACCCTTCGTACGTCCCTGCAACTGTTCCTCAAATTCGTAGTACTTCGTTACCGCATCCAGCCCCGATGGCATGGCTTCGGTCGTGTCTACTTCGGCAATCGTATAGGTGTCGGCCTTGTAGAGTTTGATACCATTCTTACCAACCTGCAACAGATAGTAAGCCGGTGAACGCTGGGCGAAGGGCAACAACGGACTGATATGAAACCGACTGTCAACCTGGCTACTGCTTTCCAGCGGCAGCGGGCTGTGAAAATAGGTGAAAAAATCGGGGCTCCTGAACACTGCCAGCCCTGCCTGCTGATGCCGCCAGAACTGCCCGTCGTCCAGCAATGCTTCCAGCGGTTGCATCAGGTCATTTACGTCATTACTACGTAGCGACTGGCTTTCGAGCGTTTGCCGGATACGCTGAACGTGATTTTTGAAGACGATATGGTCCTGCCCTTCATTTACTTCTTTTCCGCGCTGATGCGTAGGAATGAAAATTGAGATGGATTGTTTATGGGTGCGACTGGCGAGGTCAAGCAGGGTAGTCTTGTTAACATTTTCCAGTACGGTATCGGCAATTTGTTGGTCTGTCATAGCAGTGAATTGTATAGTTAGTTTATAATCTATTAACCATCTAAGGAGCGTATCGTTTTAAAGAAAATCGGTTTCTCTTTTTCTTTCCGGTTCGTTACTAAAAATGGTGGCTTATCCACGTTGGATGAACCACCATTCTGGCCTGTCGGCAGGTTAATACTTATCAGCCCGGTAGGCATATTTTTCAAAGATCAGGTTGACAGCCTGCTTGATTTTGTTTTGGTCGCGGTCAAATCCATTATCGCTGGTAATACCCGATGCCAAACCCCGCCATACCGCCTGCCCCGTTTTCACATCAATTAGGTTGACAATGATAGACCCGGCTTTAACGTCGAACGTCTTCTGATCTTCCGGGTCGCGCAGTTCTTTTCCGAAATAAGTGGTACCGTAGCCCGTGTAGCCTTTAATGGTGGTTGGCTTTTCAAATACCCGAAAATTGACGATTAAATCGGGCGCCCTTCGCTGGTATTTGTACCCCCGGCCTTCCAGTTCAGATTTTACGGCATCCCGGATTCGCTGTTTCAGTTCAAGGTCATTGAGGAAATAAAATCCCGGATCGAGTTTGTTGTCCACCTGCGAGGCCCAAGCGAATGTTTTGTATTTGCTGAAGTCAAAATTCAGCTTTTTTTCGGCATCTACCGTCACGTTTTGTGCCTGTGTCAGGCTAGCCATTAGCAACATAGCTGCGGCAATAATCAAACTTTTCATAATCGTTGAGTTGAGTTGTATAGTTACTATGCGGGCAAGGTAGCCAATGGGTCTTAAAAACGCCTTAGAGAAATCTTAGAATTTCCTTAGTAGTCACTCCCCTGTGGTAGCCGCATCAACGCTGCTTCTCCAGTCGGTCTTTTATGTACAGCTCCTGCACAATAACCAGTAGTACCGCAATGAGGGGCGAGGCAAACAACACCCCCGCCAGACCGACCAGAACCCCCAGTAATACCTGACCGAACAGCAGCAGCGCGGGCGGCAGGGACACGAATTTTTTGTCGAGAAGGGGCGTGAGCACATAACCCTCCAGCGATTGAACCCCCATGTAAAGAAAGAACACGTAGAGTACCTGCGAGGTGCCTCCCGGCAGGGCCACCAGCAGAGCCGGGGCCAGGGCAATGTACGGGCCGAGATTAGGAATAAAGTTGAGTATGCCCGCTATGATACCCAGCACAATGGCAAACGGAACGCCCAGAATAGCCAGGCCCACACCCGTTACGACGCCCACAACGGTCATGGTAATTGACCGACTGATAAACCAGTTTTTCAGCGTATCGTAGCACTGGTCCATCACCCCCAGTAATCGGGTTCGATACGTTGGGCTGAACAGTTTTGCAAACCCTTTCCGGTAGTTGCCGGGGCTGGACGCGAGGTAGATACCCGTAATCACCACAATCAGAATGTTTACCACCCCACCCAGTGTGCTGGAAAAAATGCCCGTCATCTGCGATAATACCCCCTTGCTCAGGTTGCCGGACGACAGTAGTTTACTGGGACTTTCGGGTATACCGTCCAGTAGTTTTTGCCCCCATTTTGTTTGGGACAGGTTATGCCTGAGCTGATCAAATGCCTTCGGCAAGGAGTCAGACAGGTCATTGGCCTGCTGACTTACGACCGGGGCTAGTAACCAAACAGTACCGCCAATCAACACGACCAGCAGTATGAGTACCAGCGCGACAGAGAGGCTATAGGAAAGCGAGGTTTTATCACTGACAAAGTGACTCAACGCGCTGATAACTACAGCGAAGATGATACCTCCGAAAACCAGAAAGAAGAAGTTAGCCGCGTAACCAACCAGCAAAAAAAGGGCGAGAATGAGTAGGCTGATAAAAGCCGCTGTGGCCGCCCGGCGGGCGAAAGAAGGGGTATTTTCCATACGTAATTACTGGTTTGGTGCAGAGCCGCTGTTAGCCGGGCTTTTCACACTTTGCAGGCTAAATGACTGGTCGAGATTATCACCCTGGGTTACGGTAAACGAACCGTCGGTTTCCAGCACAACGGCCGTCTTTTTACCGGGGTGCGCCACGCCCGAACCCCGCATGGCAGCCAGTACTTCATTTTCTGTAACCCGCTCCCGGCGTAAAGCCCGATGCAGAAAGTCTCCCTGGTAAAACAGCAAGGTTGGCTCGCTCTTTATTGCGTCCCGGAACCAGGGCCACCGGATAGATAGCCACGCCACGCTGAACTGAAGCGCAATGAGTAACCCCAGTGCCGTCAGCCCATCGGCCAGTCCCGTTTGCTTCGACATAATAACCGTCGACAGTGTGGAGCCAAGTGCCACTGTAACAACCAGGTCGAAGGCGTTCATCTTGGATAGGGTACGTTTTCCCGAAAGGCGCAGGAAGGCCAACAACCCGGCGTAGGCCAGTATGCCTACGAACAGGACCCGCCAAACAGGTCCCCAGCCTTTGAAAACCCAACCGTGAAGCGTATTCAGAAGATCATCCATCGATATGCCCGTTTATGCCGCTGATTTGCTTTTTCTTTACGGGCGGACGCGACAGGACAGCCGGTCCGTCGGGTTGTTTCTCAAGCAGGACAACCGTGTGCGGGAAAGGCATGTCGATACTGGCTTCGTCCAGGGCCAGCTTAATCCCGGTCACCACCTGATCGCTGACTTTTAGCACATTGGCCTGTTGGGATTCCGTCCAGAAGAAAACCGTCAGGTTGACCGACGAACCCGCCAGCTCCGTTACGTATACCCAGGGGCCCGGTTCTTTCAGTACGCCTTCTATCCCGTCCAGAACGGTGTGAATCACCTGCCGGGCTTCTTCAATGGAATCGGGATAGCCGATACCCACCACAAACTTCACCCGGCGTTTGTCGTAGGCCGTTTTAACGAGCATAACGCTGGTGTACACATCGCCATTGGGCAGGATGGCCCGCTCACCGTCGTAGGTTTTCAGGCGGGTAGAGCGCATGTTGATCTCCTCTACCGTTCCTTCAAAATCCTTTACCCGAATCTGGTCCCCCACCTTGAACGGTTGCCGCCAAAGGATAAGCAACCCGGCAAAGTAGTTTTGCAGAATATCCTTGAAGGCGAACCCAATGGCTACCGTGGATATACCCAGACCCGCGATGATGTCGCCGGGTTTGAACGAGGGGATAACGACAACACAGGCCATCAGAAAGCCAAAAACGCTTACAAAAGCTCCCACAATACGGCTGATCAAGCTGGCCAGCATATCGTTGATGGATGATGAACGCCGGGCCACGTTATTAATGCCTTTTTTTATCAGGCGGCTCAACAGCCAGAAGAACATGAAAACAAATACACCGACGATAAGATAGGGTAACCGTTCGGCAGTACCTTTCAGGAAATCGCGGATGGTACCCCAGAAGAGCGTAATGCCATCATTGATGGTAAAGGGTGGCTGGTTTACCCTGGGGGGTTGTAAAAAAGACCACAGTAAAAGCATCTTATTCATAGGAGTTCAACGAAAAGACTGGAAACCGAATCGGGTAACCGTATAAAGACAACCCGCGTACTCAACGGTTTGTTAAGTACGCGGGTTGTAAAAGACGGCCAATGAATCCGTGTTCAACCCACGGCTTAGTCTCCGGCATTTTTTATTTTACCTTTTCCAGCCAATGAGTCGTGCAAGTCAGCGATGCCCCTGTTAGCGGGCAGGGTTATGAGTTGACCCGTATCTCATTACGTAGAACCTGTCCTGTATACATACCCTTATCAACACAGCCGGATTTACTGCAAAAGTGAGATTCTAAATAACTGTGCATGAACAAACTACAAAAAAAATATGATTAGATGATATTATCCTTATGTTTGTTACCGATACGATTTATTGTTTAACCATAAAAAATCCTGTATGAAAAATTTGTACGAACAGAATCTGTGTTTACATAGTAATTACGTGCTGTTTCGGGCTGGCAAATTGGTCGGCTGGCTACTCACAGCGCTCGCTGTATGGCTGACAACCAGCTACGTACAGGCACAGAACTTCCCCGCAGGATTCAGTCAGCAATTGGTCGCCAATGGGTTCAACCAGCCAAACGTACTTGCCTTCGCCCCCGACGGGCGTATTTTTGTAGCCGAACAAGGCGGGGCACTTCGCATTATCAAGAGTGGAAGCCTGCTGGCGACTCCATTTGTTACGATAAATGTTAATGCAGAAGGCGAACGGGGCCTGATTGGCCTGACGCTCGATCCAAATTTCACGAGCAATCAGTATGTCTACGTCTACTACACGGTCCCTTCCACACCCCGGCATAATCGTGTCAGTCGCTTTACGGCTAACGGGGATGTCGCCACGTTGGGCAGTGAGTTGGTTCTTTTGGACCTGGACCCGCTGGGTGCGACCAACCACAATGGTGGTTCGCTTAGCTTTGGGAAAGATGGTAAACTGTACATTGGCGTGGGCGAAAATGCGGTTCCCGGTAACGCCCAGACGCTGGAAAACCACCTGGGAAAGATTCTGCGTATCAATTCCGACGGCAGTATCCCAACCGACAATCCGTTCCCGACGGGTTCGCTATCCCGACGGCGAATCTGGTCCTATGGTCTGCGAAACCCGTACACCATTGCTATTCAGCCCGGAACGGGTAGAATCCTGATCAATGATGTGGGACAGAATACGTATGAGGAAATAAACGACGCTACCATGGGCGGCCTGAATTTTGGCTGGCCCAATGCGGAAGGCAGCAGTACGAACCCGGCTTACACCAATCCTCTTTTCTTCTACCCGCATGGTGCCGGGGATGGTAGCGGATGCGCCATAACGGGTGGCACTTTTTTCAATCCTCCGGCCACTAATTATCCCACCAGTTTTGTGGGCAACTATTTCTACCAGGACCTGTGCAATCAGTGGATCAATGTAATCGACGTATCCGGTTTGGGGGCCGCTCGTACCCCTTTCGGAACGGGCCTGGCCGGTTTGCCGGTGGGGCTGGCAACGGGACTCGACGGGAATTTATACTACCTCAGTCTGAGCGATAATGCGCTGTATCGAATTATATACACCCCCACCACACCCCCACCGCCGACTAACTTTTCCATTGCCAGCGTAACTCAGGTACGTTGCGAAACCCTTTCAGCCGGGCAGCGCAGGCTGACGTTTACTCCACAATACACGGGCCTGACGGGACAACCCGTGTCCTTTTCGGTCAGTAATGAACTGGTACCGACCACCAATCCGGGGCCGTACACGCTGAATCTATACACCGACAACCCGACCATCACCCTGAAAGCGACCCAGACCGGTACAGCTACAGAAGCCAGCTTCGCGTATAACTGGCTACCCGTTTGTTCGGGCGGTACGGGCCCCAATACCCCACCGACGGTGGCCAATCAAATGCCCGACCAACTGGCTATTGTTGGTCAGGCATTTAGTTTCGGTATCCCGGCCAATACATTCACCGATGCCCAAACCCCCAACGGTTTGTCAATACAGGTGAATGGGTTGCCAGCGGGACTCACTTTTTCAGCCCCATCTACCATTAGCGGTACGCCCAGCGTGTCAGGGATATCGGAAGTGACGGTGACGGCTACTGACCCCGGCAATTTGTCGGTGAGTACGGTTTTTCACATTACCGTAAGCCCGGCAGGCACTCCGCCCCCACCGCCCGCTGGCTTTGCTATCAACGGCGTGACTCAGGTACGTTGCGAAACCCTCTCGGTCGGGCAGCGCAGGCTGACGTTTAGCCCGCAGTACACGGGCCTGACGGGCCAGCCCGTGTCCTTTTCCGTCAGTAACGAACTAACGCCAACCTCTAATCCGGGACCGTACACACTGAACCTGTATACTGACAACCCGACCATTACCCTGAAAGCGATTCAGACCGGTACGGCCACAGAAGCCAGCTTTACTTACAATTGGTTATCTGTCTGCACGGGTCCCAATGCCCGCCTGGGAGTCCCAGACCTGAGTTCGTTACAGATAAGGGTATTGGGTAATCCCGTAGAGAATAAGATGAATGTGGAAGTATGGGGTGTAAAAGACCAGCCGTTGCTACTACAGTTGATTAATGAGCGGGGGCACATTATCGAAACCCGCCGGGTAGACCAGGTGCAGGATGGACAGCTTTACGAGTTCGATGTGAGCCAACAACCCATTGGTATCCTGCTGTTGCAGGCCAGTACCTCCACCCAGCGTAATCAGGTGAAAATTATCAGGAAGTAAACGCTGGAGGGCCAATAAACCAGTAGCCTGCCGGGTTTAATATCCGGCAGGCTACTGGTTTATTGGTAGACACCAGGCTATCATCTACTACCCCAGCTTTTTCCAGCTACCCGCGTCGTGCAAATCAGTAATGCCCTTACTGGTTAGCAGAGCCATAGCCCGCCCGCTACGCATACCGGATGCGCAACAGAGAATAACGGGTTTCTTGTATTTTTTGATGGTGACCACTTTCGAGTCAAGGTCATCCAGTGGCATGTTAACGGCCCCTTTGGCATGGCCTGAGGCAAATTCACCCGGCGTACGAACATCGATAACAACGGCTCCCTGCTCCCGCAGTTCATCCCATTTACCCGTATCGGCCCTGCCGAATAGAGATTTTAGAAAACTCAGCATCTGCTATTTTTATTGAGTTGATGAAGCAAACGTACCGCATTTCGAAGTGGTTATCCGTGACATTTATCACCAGCAACAGGGCTATTTGACTCTTTCCCCCGAAGAATAATCTATCAGCAATGGCTACACCTGAAAACTGGTTGAACAGAATTGCTACTTTCCGCTGGGTGACTTGGTGCGGGTCGGCAAAATTCGTCATTTCGGTTTCTCGGATATGCCCGCCTAGTACGCTGCCAGGGCAGCCATGCTGGCTCAGGCTTATAACGTGCCCGGACCCATCGCTTCTGGCTACTAGCAGACCTGCGGATTAATTCGTCTTTCCGGCCAGCGTATCGGGCAGTATCGGGGCCGGGTTATAGAACATCACCAGAGTACCAAGCCGTTTATTGGGAGCCGTAATCGGGGCCGATAACTCGTAGGGCATTTTATCACCAAAATAAACATCTTCCCGCTGAAGCAGGTAGTCCGGAAAACGGTCGGTGAAGGCGATACCCTGATTCTTCTTATTGGTGGAAATCATCACTTTCCCGTCATCGCCTACCAGCAGCATCTCTTTGATACCCCGGTCTTTCACCAGCGTGTTGAAGTACTCATTTATCTCCCCCGATTTGTTTTGCAGCAGCGAGTTCCGAACGGCCCACGCAAAGGTTTTCATGCCAAACGTCAGTTGTTGCTGGTCGTTCTGCAACTGGTTCTTGCGCACCGTTGCCTGCGTTTCTCTGCGTTCCTGCGCAAATTCTTTGTTGGACTGCGTATTTTTATACAATAGGTAGGCTCCGCCAAACAGCAACAGAACAATGACTCCGTAGAGGATAAAGACAAGTTTTGAGTTGGTTTTCATACTGGTTTAATTGTTTAGGCATCAATCAGCAATTGGTGCTACTACCTCATTAAACTACCATAACATTAACGAGTACTGAGTAACTCCTTAGAATTTGATTAGATCGCTCAGTTTCCTTTTACGAGGGTCATTTCCATGACAGTAGCGTGTTGACAATCAGATTTTTATAAGAGATTCATCAATTTATATTAGTTACTCGTCCGTCCAAAACCCACATTCATCTACCTGATTCGGGCACTCATCGTCTTTCTTTTTCCGGCTTACCGATTGGGCAGCAACTTTGTATCACCAAAAAGGAAAATCAACCATTTAACTAAAAATAGCCATGAAAAAAGTACTTATGCTAATGCTGGGACTGGTAGTCACGACCGCATCGTTTGCCAATCAACCAACCACCATACCCGAAGCCGCTCAGGCCCGCGTAATGATGACTGCTGCGCACAAAATTAAACTTTACGTTCAACCCATGCAGACCAAAGGTCAGGTGGCCGTGCTGGACGCCGGGGGTCAGGTAATGTTTACCGAAATGGTTAACCTGCGAAAAGGAATCAGTCAGCAATTCGATGTATCGAGCTTAGGCAACGGAACCTTTCGGCTGATGCTGACAACGGGTAGCGAAACCTTAACCAGAACATTTGTGGTGCAGGCCAATCCCAATGAGAGTTTTGTAGTTCAGTAAGTATGCATAATCCCCCTGCGTCAAGGCCTCCTCATCGGTCTCCTTCTCAAATTGATACAGACAAGGAGACCGATTGAGCCAACAGCCCGTTGCCCGGCCAATTTTTTGACCCACTCCAGGCTCACGAGCTTTTTGGCGAAATTCCGCTAATGCCAGCGCCTTGCCTAGTATATTCTCGTACAGGGGTGAGTTCCGGCAGGGTAAATTTTTCGGGTAACAGATTATACCCACTCGGCTGATGATAAAGCCGAAGCGTGACCAGCACCTTTCCTACAGCCCCATTATGGTCGAATAAACGAGAATGGCCGCTATGCCGTCGACATCCCTCCACATCCCTCCACTGATAATCTTCGGTGACAAAATCCGTCGTTACGTTGCCCCTGGAATAGTCCACTAAGGCAAAATAACCAATAGACAGCCATTCCTGCTGAACTCGTTAACTTCTAAGAGTATGTTTTGGATAGGATAAAATTGAGAGTCTGTCGTATCTTGGAGTTACCAAGCTACCAAGATTATGAACGAATCGTTTCAAGAGTTGACAGACTCTCAATGGCAAGTTATCGAAAAAATACTGGACGACCACC
>JBBSTD010000043.1:0-50485 GCA_038236215.1 Cytophagales bacterium
AAGCCCCTGTATCATGCCGGAGCCATCAGAGACTACATAATTTCCACCTGCGTCAGCGATGAATACGCCGAACGCCGGGTAATAAATGCCCAGATGGGCTAAGACAAAACCCCCGCCAATGGCAGGGGCCTGTAAATAATCAATAATTCAATCAAAAGTAATTCCAAATGAGCACACTACCCGCAATGGCTACGCCCGTAGCCTTTCACAAAACCCGCCTGGTGCCGCTCCAGTCACCGGCCATTATTACCCTCGCTGATCTGGATGAGAACGAGGATTTCTCCCCACTGGATTCATTGCTGACCCGCAAAAAACCGGAACAGTGTGAATCGATTGAGTTCCTCGACGATTACCGCGATGCGGGCAAACGCTGGCTCAAATACAACGCATCAATCCAGTACGGCACCTGCCGGGGTACGGATTCACGCTGGGAGGTAGAGCGCAAATACGAGACCGTGACGGTGTTTGTGCAGGTGTTTCCGCGCTGGGATGTCGATCTGATCGCCCGGCTGCTGATCTCCGAGATTGAAGCTGAAATCGATAACGCTCTTAACTACTAACCACTCCCATCATGTTCATACCAATGCTTGCTCTGAAATTTCTGGCCCTTTTGGGCTTTGGCTGCCTGATTGGCATGCTGCTGATAATCGTCCTGTTTGGCCCCGAAGCGTATCGGTTTGCGCGTCGGGAACTGGCTGGGCGCTTTCCATTTGACTTTCCGGTTTGGTGGTACCGGATAAAGAAGCGGATCAGGCGCATCGGGCTGGTACGCCGGGCCGAACTGGAAGCCTACGGCGTGCTGATTGCCTTTGGTTTTCTGGTTTGGGTGGCTCTGGTTATAACCCACCCTTTTCAATGAGCCAGACCATTCACCCCATAGCCCGTGAGCAGGTACGCCGGTTTGTAGAACTTCTCTGGGCGGAACTTCCCGCCGACTGGAACGAGAATCAGGAAGGTACCGAGTTTCATTCCTTCGAGATGCAACTCTGGCTGGCCTGTTTCGATGTGAAGATTAAACAGGGTCGGTTCGATCAACTAACCCTGCTGGCAATGGCCCGCAAACGGGCTGAGAACTACTACCGAACGGAGTTTTGCCAGCCCCATCACGACCCGAAAATCTGGGCGTTCTTCCGGTTTCGGCTGGAGTTAGCCCTGCTCGTAACGGCGGGATCGGATCTCAACGCCCTGCTCGATTGCTACCACTACCACGACATCACGGCCGGTTTCGCCCACCGGATCAGCCACGAAGGCCGGGAGCGACTGGCTAGTTCATACGACCGCTATTAATCAATCAATAATTCCATATTCTCATGACCAAAGCCGAATTAGTTATCCAGATTTCCAATGCCACGGGGCATGAATTACCTGCTCCAGCCATTGCCAGTGTAGTCGAGCACGCCATGAAGATCATCGCTACCGCCGTTGCTGAGGGCGAAACCGTCACGCTCAGAGGGTTTGGCAGTTTCGAGCCAAAGGCCCGTGCCGAGAAGCCCGCCCGGAATATCAAGACCGGAGAATCTATCATCATTCCCGCCCATACGGTGCCCGCTTTCCGGCCAGCAAAGGAGTTTGTCCAGCGCGTCAAAGACGCTCATTCGGGCAATTAAAACCCAAAAATCATGAATCAGATCCAGATCAAAAATCGCTACACGGGTAGCGTAATTTTCGAGCATGCCACCGAAAAGAACACCGTAAAAGTCACCATTCTACAGGCAATAGAAGTCAGTGCCGACCTGAGCCGTGCCGACCTGAGCCGTGCCGACCTGAGCCGTGCCGACCTGAGCGATGCCGACCTGAGCGATGCCGACCTGAGCCGTGCCGACCTGAGCCGTGCCGACCTGAGCGATGCCAACCTGAGTGGTGCCGACCTGCGCGATGCCGACCTGCGGCCGATTAAGCACGATCTGTTTGGCGTATTGCTCTACGCCCAGCACGAGGTACCGGCTATGCTGGAAGCCCTGAAAAACGGAAACGTGGACGGCTCTACGTATTCGGGTGATTGCGCTTGTCTGGTGGGGACTATCTGCAAGATCAGGAAAGTAGATGCCGAATTACCCGCTGCGGTGCTGCACCTGCCAAAAGACTCGTCGTCCGCAATCGAGCGCTGGTTTATGGGCATTCGGCCCGGCGATACACCCGAAAGCTCGCTCCTGGTGAAAATTACGACCGAATGGGTAGAAGAATTCCTGTCGCTCACCAGCCCCGCTGTAGTGGCCTAAACCTCGCGTAAACCATGACAAAGCCCCATTCCGACGAGCCGGGCGTTCTGCTCTGCCTGGCTCTTTGCCTAATCGCTGCCCTGATCATGCTGGGCTATCTCGTATTTCGTTTCTGGCCCGCTATCGTGGCCCTGTTTGACTAGTTTATGAATTACCTGAAGCTGATTAAATCTTTCTGGGCCTATCACAGACAGGAGCTATTTACGGGCAACGAAGCAATTCTGTATCTACGGATTGTCGATTTGTTCAGTAGCGATGGCGAGGGCGATGTATGGCCCGAAACGTTACGAATCAGCGACCCGGCCCTATGCAGTGAAACCGGCATATCGCCCGGCACAATGGATAAGTTTCGCAAGGCATTAGTGGGCCGGGGTCTGATAGAGTTTCAGGGTACAGGAAAAGGCTATCGAAGTGGCGGCATTTACCACCTAATCAATACCTATAGTTCCCCAAAAAGAACCTCAAAAAGAACCTCAAATTCTGAGGAACTACCAGAAAGAACCCTAGAAATTGAGGAACTCGACGCGAAAGAACCTCAACAAGTTCCCCAAAAAGAACCTCAAAAAGAACCTCAAAATTTAGGTAACTCCCATATATATATAGAATCCAAACAGACAAACAGGGAAACAGTAAACAAAAACAATACTGATGATGATGCCGCGATTGCGGCCAGCGCATCATCGGCGGAGGTTGAATTGATTGTTGAGACTAGTCCTCTCGAAGAAAAAAAAGAAGAACCCCAAACCCCCCTTCCGGCGCCCCCCTTGTCCCCGCCCGATCCCCCGCCCAAACCAGCCGGGTCGGTAGCCGGGAAAATTCGGGCCGACTGTCTGGCTTACAACAAAACCAATCCGGACCTGTATTCGCCGGAAATGTACAAAGCCTTCATCGCCTACTGGACGGCCCCCGTGCAGAACGCCACCAAAAAGTCAGACATCGGCAAAGAGCTCTGGCAAATCCAAACCACATGGTTACTCGCCGGTCGCTTAGCCAACTGGCACAAACGAGAAACGCAGGATGAACAACAACGAAACTCAACTCCGGGAGCATCCACTCCGGGCCGAAAGTCGGCCGATTTCCTCAATAATCAGCGAAAGCGTGAACCCGCCAAAAATGGATACGGAGACCTCTGATCTGCCCCAGCTGACTCCGGAACAGGAGGCCGATATTTTGCTCAAGGCCCGTCAGCAGATGGCCCAGCAGGTCCGCGCCCAAGCCTATCTGGAGGGACTCAAAAAGCCAAAGCAACTGCCCACGGCTGAGGAATACTTTGCCTGGGTGCGCTACGAGTCACAGCGTTCCGATGAAACAAACAGCCGATACCTGGGGCCAAACGGCTTTCAACTGGATGATTACAACAAGGCCATATTCTGGGCGCTGTGCCTGTACTTCACCAGTGATCCCCGCTTTGAGACCCTGCATCTGGATAACGAGTTTTTTAAGGCGCAGGAGGCCAGGCCGTTCTCGCTCAGTAAGGGCATTGCGCTTTTTGGACCTGTCGGCTGCGGAAAAACCACGATGGGCCGGTTGTTTTCGGCCAACCCCCGCGAATCGTTTTCGGTCTCTCCCTGCACCACTATTGCCCACCAGTACGGCTCGGAGGGTGAGGAGTGGATCGATTACTACACCGGCCGCTCGTCGCTCTATGGTTCGGCCTTCGGTCATTCGTCGGGTGGCCGCTGGCTGGATGATCTGGGCGTGGAGCCGGTGCCGGTCACCTACTACGGCAAGAAGATCAATGTCATGGCCACCGTGCTGGATCGACGCTACACGCTCGGAGCGGGTGGCTGCGGAAAAACCCACATGACCACCAACCTCAGCACCGCCCAGATTCAGGAGTACTACGGCGAGCGCATCAAGAGCCGAAGCCGCGAAATGTTCAATGCCCTCTATTTCAACCTCAACACCCCAGACCGGCGCGAATGACAACTGAACTGATTTTTCCCGGCCTCATTCCCGGCAATAATGACAGGGGCGGACTGCTACGCACCCACTGGCGCAAACGAGGGGCACTCAAACTAAAATGGATCTGGCACGTAAAAGCCAGCACCCTCAATCGCCACACCGGGCCAGTACGGATGGAGTTGACCCGGCACAGTCTGAACCCGAACATGGACTACGACAACCTGGTGTCGACGGGAAAGATTCTAATTGATGCCATCGTAGGTGCTGGTGTATTGCCTGACGATAAGAGTGCAGTGATCCGGGAACAAAAATACACCCAGACCCTTGCCTTGAAGAAAGAAAGCCAGATGACAGTCATCCGCATCATTGACCTGTAATTCACCCCTAATCCAAGTACAACTATGTGGTTTCTATCGAAAATTAAGTACAGCATTCAGGACGAAAAGGGCAATTCCAAGGCCATTGTCGAGCAGTTCATTCAGGAGGGTATCACCTACGCCGAAGTGGAAACGCAGCTCGCTACGCTGCTGGATGGCCGGGTCACTGACTACGAATACGACCTGAGCAAAATCAAGTTCGGCTCCGTGTATGAGCCGTTCAACGATGGCGCATTCTACAAAGTCACCATCGACGAGAAAACGACCGACGAGCGGGGTAAAGAGAAAATCAACATCCTGACGCACTACGTCATTGCCGAGAGCGTATCGGATGCCGAAATTCGGGCTAATGCCTACATGAACACCTGGGTGACCGATACGACCGTGAAAGGGGCGATTCAATCCAAAGTGCTCGCCGTCTGGCACCCGCATGATAGCCAGTGGCAGGATGACTTCAAACAGCGCATGCTGAGACTAGCCGAAGAAGGCCACGAATCAGCCGACAGCAACCAGACTACTATTTTCGATAAAGAGGGTAAACCCAAAGTGCCCGGCCTTGGCGGTGCTACTGTCAGCGTGAAGGGGCCAGATGGTAACTGGGTAGACGTTACCGAGGGGCTGAAAAAAATCTCCAAGCATGCCAATGTCTGGAAGCCCTACGCAGACGACTAACCCAAACCGACGACCATGCAACCAATTAATTTTTCAGTCAATCCAATCAATCAATTATCCGTATGAATTACTCCAATCAAAAACTTTCCTCAATGCCATGCAGCCCACCCGTAGGCTGTGACAACGCGAACGCGATGACCCGCAGTGATAAGCCAGCGACAACTGCTACACCTGGCGGCATCAACCAAATGGGATTTTCCTACCTGTTTCGCAACAAGGACATTTCGGAGCCGGTCGTTCAAATGGCCCTACTCGCTCAAGATGGCGTTGTCCGCTACTCGCAGGAGTTGGCCTTATCCGAAGGAAGGGCGGTGGCCGTAGTGCTGTTCCGCTGCGCTCAGCTGGTGTTCCGCGCCCGGTGTGGCGACGACCCGCAGGCCATTAAATTAGGCGATCAGGTAATCATTCAGGGTTCGCGCATCCATACCGATGCTGACCTGACTGGTGAAGAGGTGCATGAAGTTATGAGTCGTTTGACCCATATGGGCGTATTCACCAGCTATATAGGGCATTGGTCAGGCGAAATGATCTTCGACGACTGGTATACCTTTTCGGATGAGAATGAATATTTCCCGGCTTACGGTCAGATGAAGTTCAACTAACTTGATCCACCTCATCCACCCACGCGGGCCGCCAACGCTACCCGCAAAAAACAGCCCCCTGCCGATAGCGCGAAAGCCATACGCAGACGAGCCGGACTAACGACAATCAACTTATGGCATACCAACAACCAAGCACCACCACGCCCGCCGAACCGGCCACATCTGCCCAGCTGGGCAAACAGATACAAGCGAGGTGATACCGGCTCAGCCAGCACTGACCACAGCAGCCGTTACCCGGCCTGCGGGAAATATGAAGCTAAAACAGCAACCAATTGATCAAATACATATCATGGAAACAATGCCCGGTTACAATACATTGGCTGCTCTGCTTATCGCAAAAGCCTGTCACGAAGCAAATCGCGTATGGTGTCAGCTTGAGGGGGACTACTCCCAAAAGCATTGGGACGAAGCCGAACAGTGGCAGCGTGATTCGGCTATCAAAGGGGTTGAATTTCGGCTGAAGAATCCAGATGCAAAGGCATCGGCCCAACATGACGCATGGTCAGCAGACAAAGTTTCTGACGGATGGGTATATGGCGAAGTGAAGGATGCAACCGCAAAAACGCACCCTTGTCTGGTGGAATTTGAGCAGTTACCTCCGTTCCAGCAGAAAAAAGACAAGCTATTTCAGGCCATTGTTGACGCATTGAAGTAAGCGCTTGATCCACCTCATCCACCCACGCGGGCCGCCAACGCTACCCGCTCGAAACAGCCCCCTGCCGATAGCGCGAAAGCCACCTATTCTGACAGATATGTCGCCTAGCGGTTGGCAGGGGGCTTTTTAGTCATTTAACAATCACAGAACCATGAGCATCCTACAGGACCTGTTATCCGAAAAGAAAGCCGAGCGTCGGCGTTTGATGTCAGCCGCCGAGGTGCTGGCCAAACAGATCAACGGCATCGAGGCCGAGATCAAGAAGACAGCGAAACCCGCTGTAAAGGCAGTAGTGAAAAAGTCACCTACTAAACCGGCTCGGAAGGGCGCGAAGAAATGAATCAATTCAACGTAGGAGAGCAGTATCAGGCTTACCTAAAGCGGGTGGCCTTAAAGGAAGACCAGATGGGACCGGTTCAGCCGACCGGCTGCGAGTGCTGTTCGGTAAGGCATTCGGATCAACACCGACTTTACTACCGTCCCCGAAGACGTGCAGGTAACTGATACGCGTCAGGTAGTCTGGGTCGATCCGTTTTTTCCAAAAAAGCCAACACAATTAACCGCTGAGGTTAATCAACAAACGCCTAATCATGCAAAATAAAATCAATACCTATACCTGCCCGGCTGGCCACATAATGGTCACTCGCGACGTCGATGAAGGCGTTACGCCAATGATGAAGGCTTGCCCGACTTGCGGCCAACCCGCCCATTCCGGTTTCTATAACGTCGATCACAGTCTGATACCTACGCATGAGTGGTACAAACCTGCACATCCTGAACGCTACACGAATCCGGGTATGCGGCAACACTGCGAATCGGGCGGACTGGCGTTCCGGGCCATCGGTGAGTCCGATGAAACGGAAACGATGCCGGTACCCATCCCACCCAAAATTCATGAATTAAAGACGCTACCCGTCTTTTTTGTGGCCGTTGTTGAGGGCGAAAAGTCGTTCGAGGTGCGGGAAAATGGCCATAATTTTACGGGCGGTGACCAATTGAACCTGCGCGAATGGGAGCCGGAAACGGGCTACACGGGCCGCTCCTGTCTGGCCAGCGTCGGCTACGTATTGCTTGGCGGTCAGTACGGCATTTTGCCGGGCTACTGCGTAATGGCCATTTGGCCAGTGTCATTGGATGGTTTCGAAGAAAGCGACTTTCCGGAGGGGCCGGAGCATGTTGATGGATTTCCAATAAACACGTTTTGCGGATGAAGAACATCATCACCACGATACCCAAAGGCCGGTTTAAAACGTGGGAACTGGCCGAACGGGTTTGCCGCCAGTGCGACGGCGAAACGATTCATCAGGGACAGCCGTGGTTCTGGACAATTCGCATTGCCCGGCCACCCAAACAGGAAATGATTGGCGCGGTTTGTTTCATGATTTATAATGCCCGGATACGTGGATACTTCGACATCGTGGATGTGGATGACGTAACTAACTGGGCGTTTCACACGCCCACCAAAGCCGGTAAGGTGATTGTAATGGCCAACTGGCACCCCGTACACGATGGCATTGAAATGACCGGCTTTCAGGGCTGGCGATACACTGCACTTAGACCATGAAAAGCAAACTAAGAGAATCATTACCCGCCCCTATTCTGGCCATGATTGAGGAGCATAAAGATTTGCAGGTTCAGCAATCGAAGCTATGGGTACATATAGCCGCGCTACGTAAACAGTATGAGGCCTTATCAGCTAAGGAATCAAGGCTAAAAAGGAAGATTGGCAAGGCTTACTGGAAAACGATTAAGCATGGGGATCAACTGACAAATGGCCGGAAAACGGTAGAAGTGAGCTTAAAAATAGACGCAACAGACAATGGGTATAACAACCTTAGTTACATCTATTTAGAGCCGCACGCTGACGGACGTGACCGTTTTTACGAAAGCTGGATGCACCCATTAGACGGTTTTGCCACTGGCAATGGTTGGAGAAAGGTTTCTCCAGAAGAGGAAAAATCTGCTCAAAACTGAGCGTTACCGGCCGAAACCGTGTCCAGAAGTGGAAAAAGTGTGCTCAAAACTGAACAATTATGCCAGTTACCAGAATAACCGATTCGATGCACACCCTTCGCGGGGGACATCTGGAACCGATGCTGTATAAGGACACCAGCATCAGCAATGAGGAGTATTATAACCGGTGGACGTACAACTATCAGCACCCTATTGGCATGGTAGCCGTTACGCTCTACAACGATTCGGGCACCCTAATTCAGCTTTGCCTTGAACATACCACGCCCATGCATTTGCACCGTCGCTGGCTAACGGTTGATAGTATCCCCTCTGATCTGTCCATCTGCCGGTACTGTCTGGCATTCTTGAAACATATTAACTGAATAACCAACCTTACCCACGATTATCATGTCGCACGAAACCAAGCAAACGATAACAATTACGAACATACCATCTTCGATTCGACACCTTCGAAAAGGGCAACATAAAATGTATATGGGATGGATTATGGACAAAGACGTGAAATATGTATGGGTAGGGAGGCATCACGTTCACACGGCGGAAGAAATTGCAGAAGGCAAAGCCGAAAACCCAGAAGTGCAAACAATGTCCATTGATGAGTTTTCGGCTTTGCTGGGCACGGTTACCCCAGAGAAAAACGTAGGTGAGACAATTGTTTTGTGGCCATCCAGAAACGAAATTCATTTCGGATGCTCTATTTGCATCCCCGCCTATACTGAAAACGAGGGTGTGGATGGCGATTATATTACTGTTGCAATAGACTAACTGAGTACCTTCGCACCCATGAACCACTACACCCGCTGGCTGTACGAACCCGCTCCCCTGTACGGTAAGGCCCGCCAGCCTTTTTTCGTGGTCAGTATCTACGAGCGATCAGGGCCGAAGTACACGAAGCACCGCACGGGCGGCCCCGCTGGTCAATCAGTTGAATTGAAAAAAGCCGGTCGTTAAAAACAACCGGCTTTTGTGTACTCTTTGTACAAAAACAAAACTATTCGAATGTACTATTCGTAGCCAATGAACCCCAGCAGGCTCCGGTCGGTTAGTTTGCGCTTCGATAAGGTGAACACACCCACGCCTTCGCGCGATCCGGCATCAATGCTCTTTGCATCCGCCGTATTACCCTCCACCGTGTCCATGTGCCCGTCCCGGTACAACTTCTGCACCAGGCCCGTATGCCCGGTTGTTGATGAAAATTTCAAAACAAAGGACATGCCCGGCTTTATCCGTTCCGGGTGCTTAATGGCTTCTACGGCGGCAATTCGGGTAAGCCCCGATTCATTATAGCCAGCCAGTGCCCAGCCGTTGAGCACCCCTGCCGTTTTGGGGCAATGATTGGTTTTGCCGGTCTGCCGTGCTGCCTGAGCATACGCCCAAAATAAAAAACTGGCGCACCACGGAAAACCGGGGCCAAGCCCTACCGACTTCAATACCGCCTTTATTTGCGGCCCGTTGTTGCTTCCTGGCGGAACCTCCGTTATGCCTACCTGAGAGAGCGCAACGGCCAGCGCACGAGCCGCTATCGACTCGCCGGGGTTGGTATAGCCGCCAAATAAAGCATCTTCGCTTTGCGGGCCATATTCGCCGTCTACGGTCATTAGTGAGCCGTTCCGGGTTAGTGTTGCGGCCTGAAACCGGCGAAGTACCTGAGCAAATGTATAGCCCGGTACGGCGGGATTCACGGCCCAGCCCAGCTCGTTCAGGCGGGCACTTTCGCGGGTGTTGGTGTTGCGGGTTGCGGTCATGTTGTTACCAGTTGACATCATAAGGTGAATCACTCGGCTCTCTCGGGTCGAACCACGTATGTCTTTTCCTCCATCATCTTTCTCGCTTTTTAGCCCGGTTAGGGGTTGGGGTTATCGGCAAGTGCATTTGGCTACGGGCTTTCTACAGCCGTGACAATGCTCTTTCTCCTGCCAGCTATCAGAACAGCCCATGTACGATTCCCAATGGTTACAGGTAGGGCACACCGTTACTTTTTGCTTGTCCGATTCAGGTTCCTTTTCTTCCGTTTCCATCTCCTTAAATCGGGTTAAACTTTATCCGTAAGCTACTACGATTCAATGACTTATGCAAATTGATCAGGTTTCTATTCCTGCCTGACCGCCGTTTGCAACCGGCTCGAATCCACCCGGCCCACCGGGCCGGAAAAGATGCGGTCAAACCAGCTCTTTTTGCGGGTCGAAACGGTATCGGTGAGGGCCGGTAGTTGACCGGGCAAACCCCGAAGCGACCGGCGGGGCTTGATTGGCTGCACGTTGACCCGAACGGGTTTTAGTTGCGGCTGTTTTGGCCGGGCACGAACGCCCTGGATACGCAGAATTTCAGCCTGATTCTGCAAGCCCCTTACCTGGTTTTGCAGGGCGTGAATCCGAAACAGGGAGTCGATTACATAGGCTTTTCGGTTCGTTATTGTCAGCGTATCTGCCACCTTTTTAGCGGCAATAATCACCTGTTTTTTTGTTTCGGCAGCTATCTGATCCGAGCGGACAATGGACTGCCTTACGCGGACATCCCCTTCAGCTATGCCGTTGATGCGCTCGACGAAGCCGAAACTCAAAAGGAATACAATGATTGATACGAAGCCGGCACTCCCGAACTCGGATGCTGACCAGCTTAGGCGCGGGATGTCCCTGCTCAACAGGAGTTTTCCCAGAAACGAACGCATACCCGGAGGGGCTGGCGCGTGTTCGGTACTAGCCAGCCATGCCCCCATGTGCGGGAAATTCCAGTAGTACCAATTGTTATACAGGAGCCAGTTACCCACGCCAATCAGGGTGAAGGGCACAAAAAACCAGGCGAAGGGTGTCGCTAAGGCGTAGACGATAAGCAGAAAAAAACAACTTAACACCGACACCGATCCAACGACAAAGTGCCCGAAGGAAACCTTTCGGGTCTGCCACCACCTCATCGCAAAGGCGATAACGAAGGTTAGCCCACCGGCTACGGTTAGGAATTTCCAGGTAACACCTAGTGCTAACTGGATACTCGATTGATCGTTCATGGGGTTGGCGGGGTTTCGCCCTCTTTTTTGTTAAGTAGTTCCTCTTGCTTTTTTGGTACGAACTTGGTCCAGAACCACCAGCCGATACCACTGGACAGGAAACAGACCGCGTATTCGGGCAGCTTGACAAGCGATTGTACCACTGGCGTGAAAAGAGATGGCCCCAGTATGCCACCCGTCAGCCAGCACACCAGGAACTGACCCGCGATGTCTCCCGTACTGAGGGGGATGGTTGACACCCGAACGGCGACAATGACCGATACCAGCGCCCCGCCCCCGGCAGCGAGAATATTGCCCAGCATCGGTGGGAATCCGGTCAGGGCCAATGCCAGTGCTTCTATAAGTTCTTTCATCGGCTTTCATTACGTTGTTTTTACTGTTTCGTTCGTGTGTTGGTGGTGCTGAGATAGAAAAAGGTGCCGCACGGGCGGCCCCGCGTTCAATCAATAGTGGAAAAATAAATGACTTATTTTTACAACAGCTATTGTTTATTACAAAGGTTGTTGTATATTTGTACAGGTCAAACGAAAAACAAAAACACTTACAGACACAGATTATGAAAACTGCAACAATAACTTTCGAACGTATGAAAGTTACCGACCTATCGGCCCCCTTTCGCGACACGTTAAGTGAGTGGGGTTACGTAACCGATGAAGAGCAGCAAAACGCCCTTAACGCTATGATGGCAGCACGGCGACCTTTCACGTTTCCGGCAAAGCGGGTTTCTGATGCTATGGAAATCGACCCTGACGTTTCCATGAACTATATGGACACTGATGTCGTAATTGCTCACTTTATCCCGAAAAGTGAACAGGTAGGATTGAACTCCGCCAGCGCGCTTCGGGAAAGCTCAACCTGCATTTATGTAGTTGACCCGCGCAATCGGGTCGTTCCGCTTAATGAGGACGAAGATGAAAGTATTTTCCACAGGCTCTACTTTCTACCACAACCGCTACCTTGACATCCTCCCAACATCTCCGCTACTGGCTACATGAGCCGGTAGCGGATACCGGCAAGACCCGGCGTAAACTCCTGAGCATGGCCCGTTGGTGTACCCAAATCGGCTACAACCCCGGCAACCTAAACCGCTACATGAATGGCGTTTTTGATCTGCCAGAACCGCACCTTTCTAACCTGACCCGCATTGCTCAATCGTTCGGCTATGTACCTTTAACCATTCAGGAAACGTGCGAACACGAATATAAACAGGTTGGTAGCGATGCCGACGCGGTGTATCTGCGCTGCCTAAAGTGCAACCAGACGCAAACCAGACCGGATTTGCATTAATATAAAGATTGGTCTAATTCTCCCGGTTTCAACCGGGGGATACAGACCAAGATATTAGCGTTTAGGTATTGTTTTGCTAAGAATAAATTTGTATCTTTAGCTATGCTTAAGGCGTACAAATACCGACTTTCACCTAATGCTGAACAGGCCGTGCTACTCAACAAGCACTTTGGTTCGGTGAGGTATCTGTATAATTGGGCCTTAGCTAAAAAGACAACGGCATACCAGACCGAGAATAAATCACTCTCCCGGTACGATATACAGCGGGAATTGCCCGCCCTGAAAGTAGAGCATGAGTGGTTGGCTGAAATCAATTCGCAATCTCTCCAATCGGCCCTATTGAATCTTGATTCAGCGTACACGCGTTTCTTTCGGGAAAAGAAAGGGTTCCCCCGTTTCAAATCAAAGAAAGACAACCGGCATTCTTTCCAGTGTCCCCAAAACGTCAAGGTTGATTTTGATGAACAGACCATGCGGTTGCCCAAAATCGGCAAAGTTCGGTTCGTTTGTAGTCGCACGTTTGAGGGAGCCGTAAAGACCGTAACTGTTTCCAGGACCGCAACAGGTAAGGTATTTGCATCGGTACTGGTTGAAACGCCCCATGTGTTACCAGTCAAAGCCCCGATAATCCAATCAAATGCCGTAGGGATTGACGTTGGCCTGAAAGACTTTGCCACCCTGTCAACGGGTGAAGTGATAGCTAACCCTCGCTTTCTCAAAAAGTCCCTCAAGAAGCTGAAACGACTATCCCACCAGCACAGCAAGAAAAAGAAGGGTAGTAATAACCGAAATAAGTCCCGCATCCGGTTAGCCCGCCAACATGAGAAAGTAACCAACCAGCGCAACGACTTTTTGCACAAAACATCAACTGCGATAACCAAGCGGTTCGATACGGTCTGTGTGGAGAACCTCAATATATCCGGCATGATGAAGAACCATAAACTTGCCAGGGCCATTGGTGACGTGGCTTGGGGTTCGTTCGTTTCCATGCTGGAATACAAATGCGAATGGCAGGGCAAGAACCTTGTCAGGATTGGGCGTTTTGAGCCATCCTCAAAACTCTGTACGTGTGGCACACTCAACCAGTCCCTAACCCTGAAAGACAGAGTTTGGACGTGTGGTAGTTGTGGCACTACGCATGATAGAGATTTGTTGGCGGCTAATAACATCGTTCGGTTTGCGTTTGTAAAACAAAATCTTTTAGGCATGGACAGTGCCGATTTCAAGCCTGTGGAGAGGGGCGTTAGTCCCTCGTTGAATCAGGAATCTCCCTGCCTTTAGGCGGGAGAGTGTCAACTCTTTTCTATCTCAGCAGGTCAATGAGCGCATTGCCCCGTCCAAGTGACGGGGCTTTTTTTTTACTGTTTCGGCTTCTGACACCCCCCGCACTTCTGACAGATACGCACCGATTGCGCCGGGGGTAGTTCGGCTCTGGCTTGGGCCTGTAGGGCTTTCAGGCGGTCGGCGAATGCTTTCTCAACCTCGTTGTCAATCATAATTTCAATCCGGTCAATCCCCTAAGTTTCCCCCCGCTAACGATGTACTTTCGCCAATCTTTTCCGATACTGTTCACGTTAGGCATCAGCACGTACAGCGTTGGAACGCCCGCGTCAGGACCACCCAGTACTGTTACTGTTTTCCAGCAGTATTCGGGAATGACAATGCCGTGAACGAGTGAGCCGATATTACCCGATACGCCCGCTACAATCAACAGGGTATCACCCCATTCGGCCAATTCCCGGCAGTAGGATTCCAAGCCTAGCCAGGTGACCCGATTCAGTTCCGGCGTTTGAGGCACAATATTTGCCGTGCTGAACGTGCTGACGTTATGCGCGTGCGAGTCGGTACGGTCTTTGCTGTCAACTTCATGGCCTTTGTCAAAGCCCGAACGGGCGTAATCTATATCGCGAACCCTATACCATCCTTTCGGTAGCAACGTATCCGGATAGAACGGGCCGGGGTATCGGGATTCCGGGCTAATATCGCGCATGGTCAGTACCCACTGACAGAGCAAAGGCCCATTCCGGGCGTGTGAGTAAACGATCTGGTACGTATCGTGCCGCAGCAGGGCATAGGACGTATCGGCCCGAAGTAGCGAATCTGCGGGTGTAGGCAGTTGCGCGGTTGCCAGCAGGGGGAACAGTAGTAATAGTAGTAGCTTTTTCATTTTCTAGTCGTTAGCGGCCCTTTCGGTGTGGCCCTTGTCAATGAAATTAAGCAGGTTAGCCAGCCCCCGCCCCGCGTCAGTCAGCGTTCCGGTCTGCTCGTTTTTACCCAGCACCCGGCTGATGGTTTCGGTATAGTTGCCGAACTCGTAGCCCGGCTGTTTACGTAGCCACCCGTTCAGTAAGTCCCGGCAAATCGTGTTGCCCATTGTGTCTAAAGAGAGCGATATTGAGAGCAGGGACTTGGATAAGTACCCGGCTATCTTACTCACACTACCTTCCCGAATAGCGTTCAGGATCGTTACCAGAACGCCAATCGGAAAGAACAGAATAGCCAGTACAAGTGCTACCAGCAGCAGGGATAGGTTAGTGATGAATTGTCTCATGATTTTTTCTTCTTAGCTGTTACCGGCTCAATTACCCACATTAGAGATTCAACCTGAAACATGGCAATGTTCCAACTTTCCAGCAGGGCTATACATCGCCCTTTGTGCTTCTTGTTTTTCTCCATTAGAAGCTCCTGCCGGGTTAATCGCAACCCTTCGGCATAGTGCCTTATCTGGGCAATCCGTAGTTCTATTTGCGTTTTTGTTTTCATGGTTGCCAGTTCAGCTCGTTCATTAAATCCATTTTCGCGTCCATCTTCGCCCGGTCAAGTGCCTTATCCAGTTTGGGTTCTCCTGTGCCGAGGGCTTTATTCAGACTATCGCGTTGGGCCTTTAGGAACTTGATTTGCGGCCCGTTAGTCCATCGCCTTATGATTCCCTTACTCTTGCGCGTTAATCGATCCTGATTGCTTCTTGCGGCTCCTGCAATGACTTTATTCTTTGCCAGCCGTTCAATTCGTAGTTGCTCATTTCGGGCATCTTTCGCGCTGATACTCTCCTGTAATTTCTTACCCGTTTTCTCGGCTATATCCAAATCGCTAACGGTTTTCAGGTTAGCCCCCACCACTACAGAATCGGTTAAAATCAAATCAGGCGTACCGGCTACCGGCATGGCTAGTGTGCCGCGCTGGTATAACCGTTTGAACAAATCGCCTACCTGTTGCAAGTAGGTCATCTGGCCGATCCGGTTCTTTTCTGCCGCCTGCAATGCGTCCTTTTCTGCCTGATACCCCTTCGCATAGCCTTCAATCTGTTTGATTGTTCGGGATAGGGTGGCGTTGGCAGAATCCCGGTCAGCGATAACGCTATCCTTTCGGGCAATTTGCCGGGCCTGTGAGTATACTACGGAGTCCAGTACTACTATCCGCGCTTTCGCTGTTTTCCAGCCGTTCCGGGCCTGTATATCGCTATGGAAAAACCAGATTAAGAACACCAGCAGGGCAACAGCAACCACGCCCCCGATGACGCGGGTAATTAATCGAAAGTTGCCGGTGAGCCATGCCAGTATCATGCTCATTTCGGTTCGGGTGTCGCTACGGGTTCCTGTGGCAACTTGCCTGCCGGGTCCGGGTTCGGGGTAATGGTCAGCTTTCGGTTCGCTACTTCAATGAATTTCTTTACGGCGGCATATCCGGAAAGTGATATTATCGACATAACAGGGTCTGCCATAGCGAGATTATTCCCGGTTATGACCAGCAGGACCGCGCTGGCGATTTCGGCCAGATCAACAATGTTAATCGTGAAGGGAAAGAACTTTTTCGTTAGTCTATGTAGGTTACTCATATTGATTTGATTTTACAATAAATGAAGCCTACCCCTCTGAAATAACGACCATCAACAACAGCGCATCATTGGGTAGTGTATCCGGGGCAGAAGAAGCATTCCTAAAGACTCGAAAACTCATTAGACTATTTTTAGTGACGCTTACAGTAGTTGTGAAGGAAGATACTTTTAGGATTTCCCTGGCAGAAGCTACTTGGGGTAAAAGTCCTGCAAACGTTTCTGCTGTTCCTACATCAGCACCATCGACCAAGAATGTATAAACAAAATCCCAGGCAACCGAACCCGTCCCGGTTCCATTGTTAATCCAGTAATACGTTACTTTTATTTGATCGGGAAAGGTAAGCGGGATGAATAAGGCGGATTGGATTGATTCATTCGTGGCCTGGTCAAACGACCAGCCTTTTCTGCGACCCGTTGCAGAACTAACCTCAATAGCCGGTGTTCCCGCAAACAGCGCAAAATCAACCGCGCTTAAAACAATGGGCAGTTTGATATCATACCCACTTGTTACATTACCGCCCGTATCATTCTGTAGGTTTTTTGTTTGATTCCCAGAGCTACCATAATTCATTCCATCTGCAATAGCCAAAACGTCATTTGAATTGGCCAACTTAATGCCAATATCCTGTGAGCGAATTTGCTGAATGTTAATGGAAACTATTTGAAAGGGTTGCCCATCCAGGTTAGTTGAGAAGGCCAATCCTAATGTCGCACTTGTCGCACTGGATGAGGCAATTATCTGTCGATACTCTGTGCCTACTTTTATCCAAAGTCTACCCGTAAATTGAGTGTTAAAGGCCGTACCCGTTCCGGTAATGGTCGTTCCTGCGGTGCTGATTGTACCCGTTCCGGTAACAAGCGGAAGTGTTATGATGGGCGAACTGATACTGACTTCGTCTTTATTAATATCAACTACCTGTACCAGTAAGTCTCCCCCCGATGCGCCCGCCCCGACAAGTTTAATTGTCTGACCAAAACTGACAACACTTGGGTCATTAACACTTATGGTTGTTAGGTCTGTAGGGCTAACAGAAGCGAGCTTATCCGTTATAGTTTGATTGTCATAAGCGTCAGAATTTACGATACGTGTACCTATCCGTTCTGCGCCAGGAGTTGCGGAGTCGAAAGACTGAAATCCGTAGGTAATACCACTAAATGTACCATACGAATTGTGTCTGAACAATGAACCGACATTTGTTTTTGCCTGTCCATTGTTAATCATTTGACACGTAGAAAACAGGGTGTTTGTTCCGGCACCGAAAACGACACCCCTCGACTCATTGAAATTAAACTTGCAATTTATAAACCTGTTTTCCCGGTTCTTTTTAACTAAAACACCACTGAAAGACGGATTTTGATTTTTAGAGTCAAAATAGGCTCCTGAATAATTTCCAATAAAATCAACATTGTTAAAGGTGCATTGGGACATAGCGACAAATTGGCCACCATACCCAAGTTCTCTACGCACTATACCATTTGAAAACGTACATTCCGTTGATTGACGAATGGAGCGACTACGGAAATCACTATAATAGCCGTTGTTATATACATTTATGCCGGTCGATTTTGTTGTTGGCCAAAGGGAGGATTGCTGATACTCTCCGTCTATGAGGAAGTTGTTTACGGAAAGTTTAAAGCAACCGCCTACTTCAAAATTGACATCCGTATAACGGCGAACTTCGAGGTTATTAATCTTTAAGTTATTGTTTGAGAGTAATGATACCCCTACAGATTTCATCATAGAGCCATCTTTTTTGGCCACTGCATTTAGGGTATTAATATTTACATTGTCACATGAGGTAATAGTGACGCCGGAAAACCAATCAGAAAGTGTTGTTTGAGTAGAAATGAGCGAGTAACCCGCCTGGTCCTGGATTATGATATCCCCTATGGTTATATCAGAAGATGTGAACAAATCGAAAGCGTGAGGATAAATGCGCCAATCCTTATTGTCCAGTCGTGTAATTAAGCACTTTCCAATTGATAAGTTTTTGCAATTTTCAAACACCGCCCCCGTACCCGAATTGTCAACTTTAATGAAAGGGAAACTACTGTCTGTTACATATTGTACCGAAATGGCCCTGTCCACCGCATTGATAATTCTCGTATCAACTTTAATGTTAGTTAAATAGCTGTTTGCCGTACCGGTAATCCGAACACAAGAATAACTAAGTGAATTTGTTGCGTTGTTATTATTGAATGTGGCCCTGTCTTGTCCATCCCGGTTGAAATCACATGTTCCGCCAGTAATTGATGAATTAGGCGCGGTTAATTTCAGGAGATACAGTTCAGAATTGATAAGGCTGGCAGAATTAATGAGCTTGATTACTGTATTAGCCGACAGCGATATAGTAATGGGAACGGCAACCAATAGCGGACTGCTCAGGAAAGTTCCATCTGAAAATGCTAGTGAAATATTTAAAGCACTACACGTTGCGATTGCCTGTAGCAGTTCATTTTTATTATCAGGACGGTTAACACTAACGTTCCACCAGGAAGCGTTCGCAGCCCCGAAGAATTGGCGTACCCAATACCCGCCACCATTAGCCGGAAATACAATGCCGTTATCTACGGTGTACCCCGTTGCTGCGTAGGTAAAATCGCCGCCCCTAAGTGCATCCCGAACCTTAACCACGTTTACAGTTCCGGGCGTTAACGTCAGGCTGGAAATATCCGAAACGTAGGTAACGCGCTGGGCAATGGCCGCGCTGTTGCTGGTCGTAGCCGCCTGGTTAGCCTGAATCAATACCGCCTGCGCCGTTACGGAGGCCGATACAGGCGCGAGGGCGGTACTTACCTGCGCGCCGGTCTGATACCCGGCATTTTGTAGGGTTGTGATATTCGCCCCGTTCAACGTCGCACTATTGGCATTCGCCGTTACCTGATTCTGTAGGTTCGTGGTAGCCGTTGTTAGCCCCGTTATCTGCCCGGTGTGGGTGGCAATCGCCCCGGTATTAGCCTGACCTGTTGCCGTTGCCGACTGCGCTGTTGATAGTGCCGTGTTAGCCGTTGATTGCGCCGTTGCCGTTGCCCCCTGGTCAGTCGTTCGGTTGGTATTATACGTTGATGTGAGCACCCGGCTACCAATAGCTGTGACGTTTGCGTCAATCTGACTCTGCAAGCCCGTGGCCGTCGTGCTTACCTGTCCGGTCGTCGCGTACCCGGCCCCGTTACTGATTTGTGAATTATTGGTGACGCTGGTAGCTCCAGTGTCAATACTCGACAGTTTGGCCTTTTCGCTACTCGTGTAGCTATTTTCAGAAAGGGAAAGCCCTGCGGTTTTGCGTTGAAATACCGCAGAATCGACAATGTTCAGTTTGGTAGTAATAGCCGTTGCGTTCACGCCCGCCAGCGCGCTGGTGCTCGAAATCCGTGAATTAATATCCGCCGTGCTGATAGCGTTGTTGCTCAGAAACGTGTTGTACGTGGATGTGCTGACCTTTCCAGCCAGCGAACTCGCTACCGTTGCGGTATAGGTCGAAAAGCCCGTAATGTTCACGCTGCCGCTGCTCAGGCTCTGGTACTGAACCTGTAGCACCCCAATATCAGATTGCAACTTACCCACCGTAAGGGCGGGGATTGGTGCCACGATTACCCCGGTTTTGCTGGCCGAAATCGCCCCGTACCACCGGACAAGCCCGCCAATTTTCAACTCGTAATACCCGATTGAGGGCGCGTTGGCGGTACTCGCAAAGTTCAGAGTCACGGCCAGGCCGTTCCGAACTACGGTCGGCTGGTACGGGGTCAATGAGCCGCCGGGCCTTGAATAGCTGTACGTCGCGGCTATGCTCATGCTGGTATCAGCAGGCAGGACGTAGAACACGGGTGAATTGCTGACGTTACCCTGGTAGATAGCGAAATCAACCCGGTAGACGGCGGGTATCTGCGCGAATAGCAGGCTGGGTAGCAGGAGCAGGAATAAGAGTTTTCGTAGCGTGTGCATGATTATTGCGGTTTCAGGGTTATTTTCAGTGTGCCTTCCATGCCGGTAGCCGACGGGGCGACCTCAATGCCGTAAGTACCCGCTACGCCGTAGGTAAACCGTAAATCAAAGTGCTTGCCGTCAAAGGTCAGCGACTGCGCCGACCCCGGCGTAAGGATGGTTCGCACCGGGGCGGGTGAGCTGGGCACGGCGTAGGTATTACCGATTCGGATAAGGTACGTCTGCTCTATGCTTGTCACGTTGGGCTGGTTGTAGCTTAATTCAACTATATACGTCTTGAATTGAGGGAGTACGCCCGGTGCAATCAGTTCCACATACGTACCCGGCACCCATCCCGTCGTAGCCGTTGTCACCGTGAGAGCAACGGCGGGAAGGGTAGCATCCGAAAGGGCGTACATAATCGTTTTCAATTTTGCCGCCGTTATTGGCCCCGCACCCTTTGCCAGGTTATTGTCAATAATTGTCTTTAGGGCCGTATTTGCTGTCGGTAGCGTCACTGTCACCGATGGCGGGGGTATTGAGGTCACACTAACCGGCAGGCTCACGGCACTTGCCCCGGCAACCGGGGTCAGCGTGTAGCTATACACTGCGCTGGTGCCCTGCTCTTCGGTGGTAATCCGCAACTGCGGGCCGCTGTAATAGAGCTGCCACTGCTTGCTGTAGGTGGCATCATCATTGCCGCCCGACCCGTAGAACGTGCCCGATGCGATGGCTACGCCGTTGGGGTTGGTGGTCGAAAAGCCAATGCCGTCAATCCGCTCGAACTTCAACTGCCCGACGGTTGCCGTGCCCTCGAATTTGAGCAACCCCTCGCTATACGAGTAGCGAAGGGATGACCACGCGGGCGGCGTTCCCTGACTGAATCCGGTTAGGGTCAGCAATGAGAACAGGAAAAGGAATGCTGTTTTTTTCATGGTCGTAGTTAGTTTTTGTAGATTTTGCGGATTACTATTTTGGCGTTGTTGGTCACTACGTTACCCCCCCGAAGTCCGATGGTGGAAATGATACCCGAAAAATTAGCGTCGGAGGTGCTGACCGTTACCGTGTGAAACTGCCCGTCATTCTGTACCGAAAACTCTTTCTGGAATTGAGGGCTGGTATCTAACTGCCCCGGCTTCTGCCAGAACAGTTTCATGCTGGTCGCTCCCGTTACGGCCATCTCAAACGTGACGGACGGAATGCCAGATGCCTGCCACGCCCGGAAAGGGGCGGCAAAAACGCTGTTGAAACTGGTTACGCCGTTATCGGTCTTGGGGTCCACGTACCAGGCCCAAAGACCATTTTCGCGCAATATCCGCCCAGACCCGAGATTCATCCACAGCATATTCTCTTTGCTGAAATCAAAGTTGAACGATTGATCGGGACCGGGTAAACTGGCAAGGGCCGCGTCTGCATCTGAACGGGGGCCGAACGTGGTGTACCAGTCGGTTTCGTATATGCCCGCATTGTCAAGGTTCATATTCGCGGCCCCAACGATATAGGCCGTATTGTTTTCAGACCAAAGGGATTCCCCACCACCGTACCCCTCCGGCGTGTTGTTGGCCGCGCCAACTACGCTATTGTACGGAGAATAGTAGGTAACGCCCGTTCCTGAGCCATACGCCCCAATTCGGCAATCGGTAGTGATGTATTTATCCGAATAGTTATTGTTGCCGGGATTGATGTTTTTGTTCATTTCCCCTGTGATGTTGATTAGTTTTTCGGTCAGGTCGCGCACAACCCACATACAGGGAAATTCCTGATTGATTGTCAGTCCAGCACGACTGTCAAGAAACTTACTGCTATTGTGCGGGTCAACCGTCAGGCGTACATGGGTGCGTTTGGTCGTCGGCGTGGCGAACGATGCCCACTGTTCTATTACTACGTCACCAAGTGTATTTTCCAATCCCCATATTTGAGCGCGGGTTTTGGCGTAAAACTCAATCCCTCTCGTTGGGTGGGTATAGGTAGCGGACGCTAATATGGGTGACAAATCAGTATAGGGTTCGGAGTTGCCGCCCTGAACCGGATTGTTTCCCGTGTTCAATTCTACCCCCTGGGTATTGTGGCCGCTTACTGTCCGAAGCCCTAAACCACCGTTATCGAACCCCCTGGGCGTTTGGTATATTGCAAGCTGCTCCTGCCGCCCTAAATCGTCAGTTGTGGTATTGTATCGGAAGTCGTATTGGTTGCGGTTATAGCTGACTAAATGGGAGTTTATCAGGTTGCGTGTGCCTGACCCCATATCTTTCCGTGCCGCGTAGGAAACAACCGCCCCGCCCCGAAGAAAGCCGATTTTCAGCTTTGAGCTTTCAATGTACTTTTCGCGGGTCGTGGTGATATTCCAGCCCTGGTCAGCAACACTTACAAAGTCGCCGTTCAGCCCCAGTGCGGTTAGATTGGTCGAACTACCGGGTCCGGTCGTCGTCGTTGTAACCTTTGGAATAACGCCCCATATCTTATCGGCAATGCCCTGCATCCCCGTATCATTGGGGTGGTTGGCGGCTCCCGACGTGGCCCCCGGAATGCCCGCGAGGTCCGCGACCGGAAAGTTATATCGAGTCGAAAGAGCCTTGATGTCGTTACTGACATCGACCTGCGTCTGGTTGAGTGACTGCCAGGCGGAGGTGGTCGTAACAACCTGCGCCGTTTGATTCTGGGAGCGAAGTTTATCAATCGCCCGTTTGTAATGATACCCGAAATTATGGGTATTGTCTGTTACGTTCTCGGCTACCCGGCCGATAATCAAATCGGGCTTCCAGTCGGCCACGGCCTGCCATCTATCGAGCGAGTCAGTACCCGTGAATCCATTCCAGGGAGGATTATTAGGCAGGTTCCAGTAGTGTGCTTCCCAGTTCGGCCCTTCGGCTGCGTTCAGCTCCTGCCCGCCCGCAATCGGCCCGTTTCCGAAAAAGCTGACAAACTGCCGAACCTGAACATTGGGATTCAGCGTCTTTAGATAATTGGTTAGCTTGTGTACGTAGTCATTTTCCGGTGTACTGGCATCCAGCCCCCGCGTATTGTCTGATGTTACCCAGTTGGTGGAGATACTATTACCCATGATGAACACCCGGCTGTAGGCAATCGGAGCGGTAGGGGTAATCGGCGGGTCGGTATTGCCGCTGGCAATGAATAGCTGCTTTTCGGTCCCTTCCGACGGGGTGTAACTATACGCAAACACCTCGGAGGGCGTGTTCTTTTTGCGCCATGTCAGCCGGTAGGCTTTGCCCGCTGTAATCGCCCCCGACCCCAGTTGCCATTGCTGGGTGTAGGCTCCCTTGCCGGTTAGCTCCCCCGATGAATACCATTGACCCGAATTGACAGTCACGTAGTCTGGATTGACCGAACTAACCGGAACCCCGTCGATCCGCTCAAACTTAAATTCAAGCGGGAACGTACTAGCTGCGGCTACCTGGTACTTGATACCCGGCTGGTAGGTCTGCCACGCTGAAACCCAGTTCACTGAATTGGTACAGGTTGGCGGCAACACAGGCGGCTTTACGCCAGACGGAATAATGCACCCGGTTTGGGTCGTCAGTGAGAATGTGCCGGTGCTAATGGCCCGCTCGTAGGCTATCTTGCCCGCCGTTGTCTGGGGGTAAGTGCCCACGTTGTACGGTGCATATGCCCGGTACAGCACGTCGTTGGGAGCCGCTGCCCTTCGGATGTTTGCCAGTTTGGTCTGACTGAACCCGGCTAGTTGCAGGAGTAGCAGGGAGAGAAGAAAGAGTAATTTTTTCATTGAGGTCCGCCGCTGCGATTGATTAATTGATGATGCCTGCGTAGCCTGGTTTTTCCCACGCCGAAACAATGCTTTGATAGGTGTGTACCGTGTTGGTGGTGCCCGTCTTGAAAACACCTTCAAACAGTACAGGTGCACGCCCTTTGTAGGTGACTGAAATAGTGTTACCATCCCCCATACCGGGAATGCGGAACTCGTCGGTTCGGGTAGTATTCCAGTCCTGATCCATTGCCCCAAACACCCCAAACCAAAGCCCTTCACTGGTCTGTTTGTGGCGTATTAGAAAGCAGGGTTTCATGGGGCCGTTCGTCCCGCCATCCCGGTTATAGGCATCTACTGCATTGTAAGCAGCGAAGACCCCGGCACCATTAAGTTTTACCTCCGGCTCAGTGACCAGGGTACTCCCAGCCAAATTTCCCAGCATTGATTCAATGTCGCGCACGGCAAGCAGCAACGCATCGATCGTATGCAGATGGCGGCCGTAGTCGGAGTTCGTAGCCAGGTCATACACGATGCCGGGCGGATGAACGCCCGTATTGTTAAATACGTGGTAGCCGCTGCCTGCACGCTCGCCATCAATAAAATGGGCAGTCAATTTTTGGATATAGGCCATGAATGGTGGTATCCACGTGCGCGAGCGTTCCCCGCCGTTGAAGGTGTTACCCATCGCATCCGGCTCTCGCCGGGAGTTTTCAAAAAAGGGCTGGTGCATCCGTAGCGTCGGTATGGTTCCCCCGTCGTGTACCGCCCGCATCCGGTTTTGGTTGGCTAAAAAATGCCCCACCTCCCGCGCCATTGGGTGACGTACATAAACGTTTGGCCACAAGGTTAGATAGTCGGGTATCGAATCGTAGTTCTGCGAGCCGGTGTATTCCCAGAACGAGTAGTAATGGTAATCCAGGTGAAATGTCTCTTCGCTGTAAAAGCTGCCTGTCATGCCGGTATAGGTGCGGTTGTTCAGGGTAATCGTCCCGTTGATGCCGCCGATATTCGACACATCAGCACTGGCCCCATCGAGAAAGCGGCTGGATCCGGTCAATGGGTTAAAACTTCGGTCGGGTTCACCCTGAAACATACTGGCCCCGTAGGCAACCAGTGCTCCGTTTCGTTTGGCAATTTTCAGCATCAACATGACCCGGTTAGCCCGGCGAACGTTGGCTTCGGCAACCATAATGCCCTGCGCGTCCAACTGATCAAGCGTGCGGGTTTGCCCGTCGCGTTCGCACAGAATGGACGTGTTTTTGACACTATCCCAGGAAGGGTATCTTCCCTGTCCGTAATACTGCCGGTCCCACAGGTTCGACGTTTCAATGTTAGCGCACCAGTGAACGTCGGGGCCGTGGGCCGGGATACTGTTCATGTACTGCTGTTCTATCTCGGCCAGTGTTGCCACCCAGTAGCCGTGCCCCTCCAGGCTTCCGTGCAACCCACTTTCAGTAGCGTAGTCCAACTTGCCGGTTCCGGCGGGGATAGTACCAAAGGTTTCCCCGGTATCGGCAGAACACCATTTTGACATCATACCAATACCCCGACTAATCCATTCCGCCCGCGAAATGCTAACGGGCCTGAAATCAATCGACAACTGATGGAGCGACGGGGTACGGCTGGACCCGAATTGTGCCAGGCTTAGTTCCCGTTTATTCGCTTCCGGCCCGTAGGCAATCCCGCGCCGGGAGCACAGAAAAGCAGGCACCGCGCCGGGCGGCAAGTCGCTAACCGGTGTGCCGTTGAAAAGCAGTGACCCCGCTACTGTTTCGGGGTAGTAGAGTATTTGTCCGTTTTTGGTTCTTTTTTCGTGACGCATTAGCTTTGGTAGTACCCGTCCAGGGTACCGGTTGAGGTATAATTGATAGGGCCAGGACCGCCGCCGCTGGGTACATCACTAAAATACTCGCCGTCAGGCACCTCGGCGTACGTGCCGCTCGCAGCCCCGCAAAACGTCTCGGTCAAATCCTCGTCGTCGGGCACCACCGGAGCTGCCAGCAGCGTTGCATAAGCTAGTTTCTGGGAAGGGGTCAGGCTATTGAAAAGGTCCGTGACCGACTCGCAGGTTTCGCCCGCCAGCCTGATTCGGTAGTGAGTCTGCCCGGTAGTCCAGCCAAAGAAGCTGGTGCTGTCGTTGGTAAATGAGTCGTATATCATGGCTAGGGCAGGTAGAGGGTTACGGTTTCACGGCTCACAATATCCCCGCAGGCGTTGGTTTGGATCACGATGAGCGAACCCAGGGCTTCGTTTGTGGGCAGCACCCGGTTGTAGCCCCAGAAGCCCGCTTCGACCGGGTATTGGTAGCTTTCCGGGTCGTTGGGACGGGTATTGTTAGCGTTGTAGACTACGCTCCCCGTTGCAAAGTCGGTTGTCGTGCAGCCGAACAAATCAATATTTACCTGATTGTCATTCTGGATGTACTGTAACAGCTCGGCTTTGCTGGCAAACGAGCGGGCGGGCGTATCGACGGACTTTCGCTCATACAGTCGGGGGAACGTCGAAGAATACGCGTCGTACTGCGTTTGGGTCAGTTTAGGATGTACCGTACAACTGGGAGCGGCCTGATAGGTGGAGTCCTTAATGGCGATGATGACCCCGCCAACGACCTGGATAGCCTTTCTGACCGTGTTGCCGTAAGCACTATCCAGCACGTACAGGATGCCGTCGGAAACTTTCTCGCAGTTGCCCGTACCGTTCACGATGTAGATTGCCTGGCCGACTTTCAATTCCCCCACCTGGAACTGGTAGAGCGTACCGAAATCGCCCGAAACCGTGCCGTCGAACTTGCGCCCCGCCGTGTTGTTGGCATCGTCCAGCGTGTCGAATAACCGCGCGTTTCCGTTGGTGGGAATGAAGTTGTAGGAATACCCGTAGGTAGTCAGGCCCGGCGGACGCTGGCATTCCACGCTGATGACCTGAATGTCGGCGGGCAGCGCGGCCCCGGTGCCAATAGTAGCTTTGAGTCGGATTGTGTCCACTGTTGCCGAACCCAGGGCCAGTAAACTCAAACTCCTGTTCGCATCATTCGGTGTTAAGGTGAAGCCGCCTGGGGCGTTATCGAGTGACCAGACGGGCACCGCACTACCGGCGTAATCGCGGGTAGTGCCGTTGCTCATTCGCTCGGTTATGGTGGCAATGATAGCCGCCCCGCCCTTGGTTAGACTTGACGCCACCTTGATTAATTGCTGAATCGGATACGGCGTGTTGGGGTCCGTGGGGGCCGCGCAGGTGATGGTCTGATTAACCAGATAGTTAACCTGAATCGGCCGGGGCGAAACCTCCCCCTCAACGCCCCATTTGTGGGCTAATCCATCCCGGTAGGTCGCGGGCTTATCGAAGCGAAATCCAAACACGTCGCTCGTCACACCAATAGCCCCCTCGCCGGTCAGCGCGTCCCGAACGTCAACCCGGCCCCCGACACTAACCGTTATCTGCTGGTAGCGAACCCCGTCAACCGTAATCCAGAGCACCTGCGGGGTGTTGGGGTCGCGGGTGTTGGCAAACCATCCCCGCATACCGTCGCATTCGTTGTATTCGATACTACCCCGGTACAGGGGTGCTGATAGGCCCGCGTCTTTCTTGGTTGTCTGGAAGTGGCGAATGGTAAAGCTGTTTGGCGTTACCGAAAGCCCACAGGTAGCGGCAATCTGGCAAAATAGTGCCCGCGCCTGGTCACTACCGGCAATGGCTGTTAGTAGCGGCACGGCAATCAGAGATAGAAACGTCTGAATGGGCATGGACTCTATCCGTTCCAGTGTCTTTTTGCCCTGATTGTAGTAATCCAGTTCGCGGGTGTTGATTACCGATACCAACTGGACCGTTTCGGCGCGGGGAAATTCGATTTGGGTATAGCCCCCTAAAGTCACATAGTCATCCGATTCATTACCCTGATTTATTGCCCCCTGCAAGCCCTCGGTCTGTTCCGGCGTGGGCACAATGGAGCCACCCGGCTGGGATGTTAGTAACTGAGCCGCGCTGCCGGGCAACGCTTCACGAAACATGACGTTAGCCATGAACGCAGTAACGGGCCGTCCCGTCGCCGGATTCATCGGCCAGGGCCAGTACTTCCAGGCTTTTATCAGCCCGTCCTGGACTCGCAGGTATAATGGTTTGTTGCTCATAATCCACCCGTATCAAAGTCTGCCGGGTCGAACTCCGCCGGGTCAAACGTGTTAACTGTTTCAATCGTTACCCCAAGTCCCAGACCGTACCGTAAGTCAGGGAACAGGCTGTATAATTTCGCGTTGACCACCTGCACATATCCCGTTTCCGGACTGGTCTGCGTGGTTAGTACGTCGCCGTCGGTGGCATCGGTTAAGGTGATCGGCAAATCCGTTCCCGTTGTCAGGGGTGTTTCGGGTATTTCTGCCAGACTGCCGTAAATCGGCTTTCCATCGTCGTCAAACGTTACCGGAACACCCCGTTCGACCTGGCAGTAATCCGGGTGCTGCATTATAAACAGGTACAGCACATTGGCAATAAAAACAACGCCCTGTTGGTCCGTTGTAAAGACAGGGTTTTCGCCCTGCGCCCGTTTGGCGTACACGCCCGTCGTTTCGTTTCTTGCCCCTAAGACCGCAAAGCTCCAGCCCGTAAGCCCGTACCCGGCGGTGTCCAGAATGACGGTCGGATTGATTAGGGCCATTAGCGGTGGAATCGGTTAAGTACCTGCTCCCGGATACTCGAAAGAAATGAGCCGGTTAATCGTCCGTTGTTATACACTTTGGCCCCGAACTTAGGCAGGCCAATACCCGACGGCTCAAAACCGACCGGCGAAACGGTAGCCCGTTTGGGGTAAAATACCGATGCCCAGTCCTTTATTCCGTCCGTTACGGCCTGCTTTACCTCTGCTGGTTTGGGCGTGAGGTTGATCGCTTCTTTGGCGATTACCTTAATTTGTGCCTGTTGAATCAGTATCTTTTCAACGAGTGACTGCTTAACCTGATCGCCTACGGTCAGGGTGTACCGGTACGGACGTTTAGCGTCCCTATTGAATCCCAGGATACGCGATAGTTTATCAATTCCCAGTTCAGTATCCAGCACCCGGATTACATCACCGACGGCGAAGGAATTCGGCGGGCTATCAATCGGAACGGCCCCAAAGTCATTGGCTTTGCCTTGCAAATACAATTCGTCCAGCGTTAGTGTGTAGGTTAGTTTAGGATAGCCGTTTTCGGCCAGCCACGCCGTAGCAGCCGCCTGTAGTTTTGATTCTGCTGCCGTCACGTAAGCGTCGGGCATATTCAAATCAATCAGCGTGTAGGTATCGCCAATCTTCACTCTGAAAGGCGAGGCCGGGTCGGGACTCGGAAAGGCCAGGCCGTTCGCGTCCGTAAAGGGCTTGATTCGGATAATGCCGTTGTTGGGGGCAAAGTCGGTCAATTCAAAGTTATAGCCTGCCAGATCGCCGGTCAGAAAACTGACTTTCGGCGTAAGGCCCGGTACGAGATAGCGAAACTTCAAAATAGGGTAGCCGTCCGTGCCAATGGTGTAACTCTCCAGTTCTTTCGGATTAAAGCCGATGGTGTCGTCGGCAAAGTATTGTACCGGCTCGGTGTTGTTGGCATAACTGACCGTGCCCACAAAGCGCGGGTAAATTTCCTCGAATACCTTAACGCCCTCAATAAGTCCAAAGGCGGCTATGGCTCCCGTATTTTCTACGAACGAATCACGCGGGTCATACGTAGTCGGTGGGGTGCCAACGATGGGCAACTGCAATCTGGTGGCAAATCCCCGGTAGCCGACGGGCAGGTTTTTGCTTCCCCCGAACACGTAAGCGCGGGTGTAGAACTGCTCGCCCTGAACGCCCTGACGGGTGAGGGTGTATAGTCCGTTGCCCTGTCCGTAGCTGAACACGTCGGTCAGGACGCTGCCCGCCGGGGCAATGTTCAGCACCCGGTTCGGCGCGTCTAAGGGCCGGTACTCAATCGAGAATTCGGTTTTGTACTCGGTGCATAGCCGTTGCAGTACCTGCAAACAGTTCTCGTTTTCAAAAGTCAGGGTTTTAGTCGCCGTTAGATTACCGGCTACGTTGCCCGATTCGCCGGGGACCGCTATCGTGCCCAAGCCCCAGGCCCCGCCGAATACCCTGGCGATGTTGTAAAACAGCACATCGGCAAAAAAGGCGAGGTTTCCGGTCAGGGAAAACGAGGCCGAAAGTGAATTTCCGGCAACGGTGCTGTCAAAAAATGTAACCCGCAATAGATGGTACTGTGGCCCCTCGAAGGTTAGGTCATAGACAAAGCGGTGCTGGCCGTCGCGCCGGACGGTAGGCAGGTTGTTGAGGGTGTAGAGCTGGCCGAACACTGCAATCGTGCAGCCGATAACTAAATCAACCGGCTCGGCGGATTCAATCGTCAGACTGAACGTATCGGTGTTTAGTAACTCTTGCTTCTGTTCCGCCCGGCTATACCCGCGCAACGCACTACCCGCCTGAATCAAAGGCAGGGGCGTACCGTCCGGCTTTTTGATTGTCAGGTCCATAGCGTTGTCAGGTTTACCAGTGAAGTAATATCCGTTGTTGCCAAATCGCCGGATGCAATCACGTACCAGGGTCCGGCGTTCGGGTAGCTGTGAGTAGAGGTCTGCGTTCCTTTCGGTACGGTACTGTACAGTCCGTCACCCCAGGCAATAGAAATAGGCGTAAGTGCCGTAATGACGAGCGATACCGTACCGGAACTGGCAATCAATACCCGCTTTACCGGCTGCGGCTCGGTGAGTTCCAGTTTAAAAAAAGCCTGCATCTTGCCATTCCGCCACTTCTTTTTAACCTCGACGCTACCCGATAAATAGACCTCGAATACCAATGGTTTATTATCAATCGGATTGATGCGTAATCGCTGGGTGCCTGCTTTTCGTAACTCTGAATACAGGGCGTTTAGCTGCGTTGCCAGGTTTTCCGGGCTGGTTGCCAGCATGACGCACTCTAATTGAATCACCCGTTCTTTGTAGCGGGGCCGGGATAAATCCAGTACCTGCCCGTTGGCATCGGGCCAGTCAACACTGAAATACTCCTTCGGGCCGGGCGCGTCCAGAACCCCCGACGATTCGGCTACGAATAAGCCAATCGTGGTAAAGGGTAACTGGTTGAGCGAGTAGTTCAGGTTCATGATTTATTTTGGTCCTAGTCCACCTTTGGCCCGTAATGGGTCGTCGGCAATGGCTTTGATGCCCCGGTCGATGGAATCCAGCAAGGGTAAATAATTTGAGTTCAGGGAGATATTAGAGAGCAGTAACACCGTTTGCCGTATCTGCCCGTTGGTATCGGCCTGCGTGATCCTGATGGCGTTGATTTGACCGGCCAGCACCGAAGCCGTTTCTTCGGTTACACCCTTGATGGCTCCCGATAAGGAATTGGCGTTCGGCTGTGAGCCGGTGTTTTTCTTGGCGAACACATTTAGTCCGTACTGGCCTGCTGCATTTTGCGCCTGTTGCAATCCGTCGTTGAATAGTTTGGTCAATTCGTCAGCCTTGCCAAAGAACTTACCGAAATCATCAATCCATGTGCCGTCACCGTTCGGCCCCGCGCTGGCTTCCAGATCGGCCTGAAGCGCGTCGAATTGCTTGGCGAATACCTGATTGAATATCAGATTAGACAGTACATCTTCCAGCACTTTACTAACTGAATCGCCAAAGGCAATGGCCGAATCGGTGCCGTCTTTGAAGGCGTTCACCAGGTTATCCCGTAGGGAGTTGCCCAGTTGCCCGGCAAGCTGCCCGATTACCTGCTTAATGGCTTCCTGCGCCTTCTTGATTTGCTCGGTCCAGTCAATCGTTGATTGTAATAACTGTTTCGTCTGGTCGTCGACTAGTCCCTGGGCTACCAATGTTTTAGCCAGCTCGACGTTTAAATCATCGACTCCCGAAGATGAGCGTTGAATTAGTTCGGGGTATTCGGATAGTAGAGATCCAAATACATCTTCCTTTTTCTTACCACCGAACAGGCCAACTAATCCACCCACAATAGCCCCGCCAACAGCCCCGATGACCGTACCAAGCCCCGGAATAATGGAGCCGATGGCGGCACCCGCTGCGGCTGCCTGACCGATGGCTCCGAAGTCCACCCCGTCGCGCTGGCCGGTTTTGGCTTTGCCGTTGTTTAGCTTACTGAGCGACTCCTGATACTTGTTCTGTGCGTCGGTGAGCTGCTTGTAATCCGCCGATAGTTTGGCTGCGTAATCGGTAATAAAGACGTTGGATGATAGTTCAGCCTGAATGCCTATCTGGTCATTGAGGGCGATATTGTACTGTTGTTGCTGGGCAATAACTGAATTATAATAAGCCTCCTCCGCCTGTTTGCGCTGCTGAGCTGAACTGACAACGATATTGACAAGGCTTACGAGTCCGTTTACCCCGGCGGCAATCTTATCGGTTTTAGATGCGGACTTGTCGAAGGTTACGGCCAGGTTATCCGCCCCGGATGCCAGCCCCTGAATGAGTTTAGCCGACAGGCCCAATCCGCCGTTTACAGTTACCAGTTGCCCGGCTAGCTCCCCGCCCAATTTGGCAAATGTGCGGTAGGAATTAAGCGTATCGGTGTCGATGGACAGGCTCGTGTCTTTGATTTCTTTCTGGGTTGCTCGGTAGATTTCCGACTCTTTGCCTACGGTCTTTTCCAGTTCAACCAGGTAGTCTTTTAATCGTTGTAATCTAACCTTCAGCGCGTCCCGGCCCGTTACGTCAATGGTTTTATTGAGTTCCCTGAAGGCTTCGGATGCTTCGGACTGCTCAATCTTCAGGGCGTTAAGTTCGGCGGCTTCTTTCTTGGAAATGTCTACGTTTGCCTGAATGTACACCGACCCCTTCACCTTACCGGCAAATTCTTTTTCGACCTGCGCCCGTAGATCAGCGTACCGGCGGGTAATGAGTAGCCGCTTGGCTTCCGAGCCTTCGACCGAGGAAAGAAACTCAACGAGCCGCCCTTTGCGCTCGTTTTCGGTAGCCAATATCTGCTCGGCTATTTCCTTGCGCTTCTGTAGTCCCAGCGTACTGTTATCGAGCGGGTCGATGCTATTCTGCACCTGTACTAGCTTTTGCAGGTACTGCGTCAGGGTTTCGGATTCGGTCCCGGCCTTTTGCAGACTTTCGCGGAATAGCTCGATCCGGGTTTTACCGCCCGTCGCTTCCGCTTTCGCGTCTGTCAGCTTGGCTAACTTTTCAATGCCTGCCGTGTCCAGCGTGCCGGTTTTGCTGCTGTTCTTAATAACCTCGATTTGAGCCGTGAGGTAATCGACATAGGAGGCCGCGCCCGCCCGTAGGGTCTGAAACTGCGCGTTAGCGAACTCCTGCCCGTAGGCTTCAATGAACTTATTGTAATTATCGTACTGGGTTTTCTTTTCGTCTAGTTCCTCGTTGAAGGATTTGATCGCGTACTGCTTGCGGATCGTTTCAGCCGCTTTATCGGCATCGGCCTTGATCTGGTATTGTTTGGTCAGTGTGCCGGTATCCGTTGAGCTTGTTTTATCAATAACCTTCTGGGCTTTGCCTGAAATGGTTTCGTAGTAGGCAATCGAGCCAAGCGGCCCGGTTTTGTCCGCGTCTTTCTTAGCGTCGGTAGCCGCCTTTTTCTGGTCTTTGGTCAGCTCACCCGTTATTCTGCGCTTGGCGGCTTCTGCCGCTTCGATCTCTTTCTGAAAACGGGTGTATTCGGCCCGGTTGGTAGCGTTGGCCGACTGTTGTTCTTTCAGGCTCTTTATTTGAGCGTCGTAGTATTCGGTCGTTTTGGCAACCACGGCCCCGCCTTTCTTTTCGGCCTGGGTCAGCGCGTCGCGCTGGGCGGTGGCGGTTTTCAGGTCATCCTCAATCTGTTTGTAGGCCGGAGATAGTTTATCCTTTACCGTTGCCGCTGCGGTTTCCAGTCGCCGGATTTCGCTATTCAGCGCGTCTTTGGAGCCGCCCGAATAGATGGCCCCGACGTTGGTTTCCAGCTCCTTTGTGGCAAGCGCGGCTTCTTTTCTGGCTTTCGTAGCCTGTTCCAGCCGGGACCGGGCCGCTGCGTCGGATTGCTGAACCGAAAGTGTTGATGCGAGTGAACCGGCCGCTAGTCCCTGGGATGCCCGGTTTTGGTTAGTCGCACTGGTTTTAACTAAACTATCCTGCGCTTTTTTGAGGTTCTCAATCGCCGTCTGCTCCTGCTCATAGGCGGCTTTTAGTCCGTTTTGAGCTGCTTCCAGCCTGATTTTTTGTTTGAGTGACGCTAAATACTCATTGGTAGCGCGGGTTAAATCCGCCGTTTTTGCGGCCTGAAAGTCCAGCCCCTGCACCACGCGGGGCGAAATGGTAACTAACTTATCATACGCTTTCAGGCGTTCGGATTCGGCAACGTTCTGATTTTGAAGAACACCAATCAGCGTTTTTACTTCCGACCCCTGCGTCCGTAGTTCCGTGCTGACACCCTTATTTCCCTCTGCCAGTAATTCCTGAGCTGACTTAACCTTAGTCACCTCGTCGCCCAAAACAAAATAAGCCGTTATCAGGGCCGCTATTGCCGTAGCTACCAATACGTACGGGTTTGCCAGCATCGTAGCGTTAAGCGAAGCCTGGGCCTGTTGTAGTAGTTTTGATACAACGATTTGCCGCGCCTGCTGCGCCGTTAGCACTTCGCCCGCTAATGCGGCAAGTCCCTGTTCGAGCGCAATGGACTGAAGGAGTATCAATCGGCCCCTTTCGACAACGGAAACCAGCAGTATAGCCGCCTTGTACGTCCCGTAGGTGACGGCCACTACTTTGAGAATGTCAATGATGTCCTGATAATGGGTAACCGCGTCCGCTGCCGTGCTGATTACCCCGGTAATAATACCCTCGTTGGCTTTGCCGATGTCGTTGAGCGCAATATCGAACGCGTCGGAGAGCCGCTCTTTCAGGCCAATTAAACTCTTGCTCTGTGCGTCCAGCGTGCCCTGGAACAGACCGCCCTCGGTGGTCATGTTCTTGAACGCCTGTTCGACTTCTTTAAAACCTACTTTACCAGCACTCACAAAGTCATTGACCTTATCGACGCTTACGCCTAGTACTTTGGCTAGTTCGGCATAGATAGGAATACCCCGGCCCGCAAACTGGCGAATATCCACCGCATACGCCCGGCCCTGACTGCGTAGCGTGCCGTAAAGGTAGGTTAAGTCATTAATCGGAACTGCTGTTCCGGCGGCAACATCACCTAGTGTTCTGATTTCATTAACGACGCTACCCGCAGAAGAACCGTAGGCCAATAACTGTTTGGCTCCCGATGCAATGTCTTTCAGGCCAAAGGGGGTGGTAGCGGCCGTCTGAACTAAATCGGCCAGCAGCGCGTCGGCTTTGGTTTTCGACCGGAGCATGGTCGTAAAGGCGATTTCGAGCTGCTGAAATTCGCCCCGCACTTTCAGGATTTGAGCCGGTAGCTGCGAGAGTGCCTGAAAGGAGAAATACCCGGCGGCCAGTTGACCAAGTCGGGAAAACTGCTTGTCAATCGTGTTGGATGCCTGAACGGTGGTGCTGGCAACGCCCTGAATACGGCGTTCCATTGCGTCGAGCGTCTGACGGAAATTCACGTCATTGACTTCTGCGTTGAAACTTAATGGGCCGTTACCGTTCATGATTAGCTTCCTATTTTGGAGAGGTCGATTCCTTTGAGTACCTCGATGAAATCCTGCTCACTTATATCCGTTTCTTTTTCCTTCTTTGCTCCGGTCGCTTTCGGGCTTTCGTAGCGGGGTGCGTCGATCAGGATTCGCTGAATGGTTGCCCACGGAATGCCCCAGTGTAGTTCACGCCACGAAAAATGGTAATGGGCACAAATGGCACCGCGCGATCCGAACGGGCTTTTTAATCCTCCCCCTCCTGCGCTTTCTCTATCCGATTCGGGGTCGTCGGGGTCGCTGTTCTCGCTACCACCGACAGGTATCTGATAGAGTTGGTAAAATCCCCTAAATTGCTCGCTTCCTGAATTTTCAGGGTTAGTCTAAGCAACGTCTGGGGCGTTAGATGCCAGCGAAAATACCAGGCATACAAACCGGATAAGTACCGAATTTTCCAGTCGGAATTGAGCACCGCAATCGCTACCACCCTGCCCCCCCTTCGGGCGTTACGGGCTAGTAGCCGCTTGGCTTCACCAAAGGCGTTTTCCTGAATGGCTTCCTCGGAAAAGTTCATCTCGACGAACTCTCTGGAAAGAAAATCCAGCGTTCCTAAAAACAGGGGTGCAATCAGAAAACTCCGTTCGGGCTTACCAATGAACCGTAACAGGCTGCGCTTTGGAACCATAAAGGCCATGCCCGAACTGAGTAGAATATCTAACTCGTTGCGTTCGATGACCTGCTTTTCAGTATCGGTTAACTCCATACTGAAAGGGGGAAGTGTAGGCTACGTGCCGGAATCGGGGGAGCGTTGGCCCTTGTCACAATCCCGGCACGTAGCCTGTTTGTTACTCCTGGTACTGGACCGGTCCAACACCCGACTTTGTGGGCAGCAGGGGCGTGATGGTCACGTCAATACCGAATACATCGGTCTTGGAGAAATCCCCGTTCATTTTGGCCGTTACCGACGCGCGGGGAAACGTAACGCTCATTCCTTTCCGGGGCGTTATCTTAACGGTCAATTCCTGGGTTATGACCGTTGCGGGCATGTTCCAGATTTTGTTAGGGCTGGTGCCCGTTGCGGTACCGCCGAATAGGGCCACAAGGGTCATCGTGTCGGGGTTGGCAATCGTCCAGGTGAAGCTGATTTTACCGGGGGTGACAATCGAATCAAGCGGGGTGTCTGATTCCTCCACCATGATATCCTGCGTTGATGCGTCGGTCTGGCTCATCTTGGCCGTTCCTTCCTTTGTCAGGCCCAAAGCGGCTAGTGTTGCTCCGGGTCCGCCGTCTACGGCTATTGCCCCGACGGTTATCTGATTGACCCCTCTTGTGATGTTAGACATGGTATTATCGTTGGTTTACGACCACTCAGGGGCCGGGAAAAAGTTAAAATCAATCCGAATGTTCATGTAGTGGCTTTTGCTTTCCGGCTGCTCAATGAGCGTCATGGACACCGGGGCGAAATCATACCCGGTTTCGTACACCGTCAGCAGGGGCAAAGCCATGCTGGTAAGCGTATTCAGCCGGACCGTATCAGCAACCTGATCAGGTTTACCCTCGCGGGTCTGGGCCAAATCGGGCACGTAGATATTCACGTTAGCCGTCCCTATCTGCTGCTGGGCTTGTGACACCGGCAAGGCGTTGATGACCACGCACTCAAACAGCCCCTGGGGTTTGTTGAGTTTGTAAACCCGTCCCTGAACCAATGTGCCTAAATCCGAAACCGAAAGAATCCGGTACAGGATGGTGAGCATATCGAGGGGGCTGACTTTCACGTTCCTAATTGGCTTTTAAGTTTGGCAAGCAAAATCGGCAGTTGTGTCTTGGCTAGTTGCTCGGTGCTGCTCAGTACGTCTAATCCCCTGGACTCAACGGCTAGCGCGTAGGCCATGCCCGCAACGACAATCAGGGCGTATCCGGTACTCACTTCGGCGGCCAGCGTTTCGGCGTAATTGCGTCCGGCACTGGCTCCAACGGGATTAGACCCGCTAAAATCACTCTTGATGATAGCCCCGTTTTTGACCACCACGTAGCCGCCCGATGCGCGTAGATTACCCGTTTGGTCCCGATACGTTTCAAGGCTTCGGTAGTTGGTGATGCACAATTCCCCCAAATAGGAGAGATTAAGCACAATCGCCTTGTCAATGGCCTTGACCCGTAGCGCGAACTGTTTTTCTACGTCTGCCCGGTTCCAGTTCGGTGTTATACCCATAGTCGACAGTGAAGTTGGGCGGGCTGAAAACGTTTGACCGTTCCCGATGCCATTACGTTACCGTTTTCATCCGTTACCTCAATCTCCGTGCTCTCAAAGACTATGGGGGCTGACTTTGGTAACTGAATCAGTGAGTCGTACACGTACTGCGTCCCGTCGGTCAGGTTCAGCACCGCACCCCCACTGTTGATTTCCGCCCGACATTTGCTAAGGGTTACCTTCTCCGTTACGCTGCCGATGTAGTCCCCGTCAGAATTGGCCGTTGCAATGCCGGAGATCTGCTGGGCTGTGAGCGTGTGCGGGTACTGGCTTACCATAGATATGAGCGGTCGGTAACGGTTGGTGTTCCTGATGCGATACCCCCTAATTTGGTCTGGAGCAGTCCGGCATACGCCTTTACGCTGGCCCTGTCCCATTTCAGGCTCATGCCGCCCTCGGTTACGTCGGGCATTGCCAGCAGGTCAGTTACGATGTTGTATAGTACCGTATTGACCGGCTTGCTGTCCGAAGCGTCGTACTCCTTATCCACGCCAGCGGTAGGATTTATGCCCGCGTCGATAAATTCCCGCTCCAGTTCGGCCGGTGTTATCTCAATCGAGAAACGGGCTAACTTTTCGGTAATTATCGTTTTGAGCGTTGGCATGGGCTGGGGTTACTTTTCGGGTTCCTGATACACGCTTATTACGCCCGCGCTAACGAGTTCTGCCAGTCGGGCTTCGCCCAAATCGGCTAGTTCAGTCCCCTCCAGATACTCTTTGGAAAAGTCGTCTTTATCGCGGAACGAGGTTGTCACGTAGACTGCGCCGGGCTTTTTTGCTACCGGCTCGGATTCGGTTTTTTTGGTTTGATTTGCCATTGCTGGGTGTGTTGTACCGGAACGGGTATTACTACGCGTCCCGGTCGGTGATTAGACTTGTATCGTTTTGGAATCGAGTAAATAAACCGACGTAGAAATGACCGGAATAACGCGGGCCTGGGACTGCGTAAATTCAGCCAGGGAAGGACGATTGACCGAGAATTTCGATACCAGAATATAGCTATCCGTTTCCTGATAGGTCACGCCCGCAACGGGGCTATCCTGCTCGGCAAGGCGGGCATATACTAATTTACCAACCTGCTCAGAGGTGATGCCAACAACCGCGCCATCGGCCCAGGGCTTGTACGCCGTTTGCACACCATCGCGTTCGGTGCGCACCGACCGATCAATGATTTGAATGCCAAAGCCGAACGTGTCGTTCAGCAACTCGTTTGCCTTTGAAAGCGTCGGCGTTGGGGCAACCTGCCCAACCGAACCAAAGGCAAAATAAGCGTATGCCTGCTTTACCTGCGTGGTCTTAACCATGTTGTTGAAGGCCGTCCGGTCCATCAGGATACGAATAATGCTTTCGCCCTTATCCGAAGCCGCACTCACCATCCGTTGAATGTCATCAATCGGGGTTGATGCCACGTTGCTCCACAGCGCTGTTACGCCGAACTTGTTAGCGGTTGGATAACCAAAATCCAGCCGAACGCCCGCGCCAACGTTGTTGGCATCACTAACGACACACATGCCGGTCGATAGCCCTTCCAGAAAACAGGCTTCGTTACGCTCGTAAATGGCGGTTATCACTTTGGGCGTATCAGCAAAGATGCGCTGAATAATGACGTTCTGCGTACCGTTCTGGACGCGTAAAACACCTAAATCGGTTAGTTCCCGTTCGTTCAGTTGCCGTTCCTGCCCCTGCTTGGGAATGTCACCACTGGCGCGGCCCATGCTATCGCGTTTTTTGAGGGGCAACGGCGAATCCATTGCCACGATGTCGGCGGCTACCTGCGTGTTATCGGCAAAGAAACTTTCCCACTTGCCCGAAACTGAATACTCAACCTGGAGCATGGTTTTGTGAAGGTAGGAAAGCGGGCCTTCGATTCGCCCGTTTAAGCGCGTGGTTACGCCGGTGACAATACCAGCGAACTGAGCGACGATTAAAGCTAAAAACTGTGAGGGGTTCATAGTATTCCGTGTTGGGGGTTAATAGCCTCACGCTTGGCGGGGCCAATGAGTGAGGGGGATTAATCGGCCCGGAATGTGATTTGTGGCAGGGCTGTTTGCACGGCAGATAGGACCGAACCCATCGGAAACGGCGTGGCGTTAGGGTTGACCGTGCCGTTGGTCAGAATGCCAACCATTGCCTTTTTGGTCAGTATGGTAGCAATCACGATACCCGCGTAGGTGTGACCCGCTGGCAGGGCTGCGTAAGCGGTAGCTCCGCCGTTGACGGGCATGGGCTTGAAATTGGGGGGCGTTGATGCGTCCTGAATGACGAGATGGCCCGCCTGAATTACGTCCGGGGTGTAGCCGGTAACGTCGAGGGAGCGGCCCCCGCGAATTGAATCAAGATTACGGACAATGACGATACCGTCTTTGCCAGTCGTAATGTTGATTCCGTCATTATTAAGTGAAGTCGTTGCCATTGAAGCAAGATTTGGGATATGGGCATAGCGGAATACGCCCGGTTAGAAACCGCGTATTTGATGCCGATACCTCCCGTCTGCTGTGCTATGCCAATAATTCCCGTTATCGGGCCTTATTTGGGCATGATGGCATCCAGTGTAGCGTCAATCTGGGATTGTGAAGGCTTGGCAGAAGCTGCCCCTGCGGGTTGCTTTGGCGCACCATTCTGGGAAAGTGACGTATCAGCAACCGCCTGGGTGAAGGCTTCGCTATCCGTCTTTACCTCATCGAGATAAGTGCTGAATTCCTCATCCGTTGCAAACTGCATCCGTCCAAAGGCTTTCAGGGTTGAATTTTTAAACGTATCGTTTGACTCCTTTAGAGCCGTTTCGAGTTGTTGTTTGCGGGTTTCGGTCGTCTTACCAGCTTCCAGGTTCTGGATTTTAGCCAGCAGGATTTCGTTTGACTTGACCAGGCCTTTTGCCCATTCGGGCGCGTCATCCGCAACCGGCGCGGGTGCGGGATCAGCAGCGGGTACTGCTGCAGGTGTTGGCTTTGGTGGTTGCCGTAGCCGGTCGTCTGTTTTGGCTATTTCCTCAAAGGGAAATATGCCGTTTATTTCATCGAGCTTGGCATCAATGGCCGCGTCGTCCGCGTCATCGGCTAAACTGAGTTTGTAGGCGGTTAGTCGTTCCTTGCTTAAGTTGATCTTCGGGAATTTCACCTTAAAGCGCGCAACCTCCTTGTCTGTCATGGGAAAAAGTAGACGTTTTTTTTTGCTTATGAACCTAAAGATATAGCGGTTTTTTACGAACGGAAAAGAATTTTGTCTATTTATTTTAGACAAAATTCTATGATTTTCGTATATTTAGGAATGGAATCAGGAACGGCAAAAACGGCGAATAGCCGCTATTTAAATACCAGTCAATCACTTACAAAACCGCGTGAGATAATGAGCGAAACAGCGAAAGAAACACCGAACGGTACTGGTTATACGTCGGAAATAAAACCGGGCCTGCAAACAAAATTTCAGCGGCAACGGGCCGATAAGGACAAACGGATAGCTCAGCGGTATCAGGAACTAATTGAGCAGCCGGGCGCAATGCCAACGGCGGTACGGAGCCGGGTGATGAAAGAGTTCGGGCTTCATTCGCCCTCGACCGTGTACCGGACGCTGGAACGGGTTCAGTCAGGAATTGAGGGGGAATCTATGAATAGAAAAAGCCGACGGGCTTCTTTGTGAAAGAAAGCTAGTCGGCTATGTATGATTACGATAATCCGCGCTACCGGGCTAAGATGCTACGGATTTGGAAACAACGCGGCCTGCTGCTCCTGATTTTGGCTATCGGTCTATGGCTCTTTGGTGTAGTCTTTCCCGCCGATACGTATGAGCGTTGGCGACGCGCTGCCCACGAGTGGTTTGCCGTTGACGGTCATCGTTAGCACCGGGTCAACGTAGGTATAGGCGCGGTTTTCAATCTGACCAATGATAGCGGTCTTTTCGGTGGCTGAATAGACCTCAACGTTGGTAGTGGTCGTAAATCGAAACAGTTCGTAAACGTTGGCTCCGGTTGCAACGGACTTGAAACTAAACGCACTCCATCGGGTGCCGACCAGTGAAGGTGCAACGGGCGCGGGTTCGGTCTTTGAACAGCCTGACATGGCAATAAGCAGGAGTAGAGAGGTAAATAGTTTCATCGTTCGTTTGGTTTAATTTTGCCAAAAGAACAATAAAATGTGAGGTAAAGCAAAAATGACCATCCCCGCTGAACACGAAATACAGGAAACCATTGCCCTGCTCAAAGCCCGGCTATTGGAACCGGGCATGAATAAGCCCGTCAACCGGGCAATCAAAGAAGGCTATAACATGGCCGTTGATATACTCGCTCAAAACCAACGGAGCTACGACGGTATCGAGACGCTGCGAACCGTTCAGGGCCGGGCGATTGCTGAGATGTCAGTGGATTATTTGGCGGGTGAATACTCGCAAAAAGTGCTTGTTAACGTGCCACTAAAGGGGCAACAAAGCCCCGGTTCTGCTGAACAAACAACGGAGTAGCCCCGTTTTGTTGCTCCCACCGCTCGCGGTTATCCTTTACCCACTTGGTAAAGCCCGGATTCACCTTGCGTACCTGATTGACTGAGGTGAAGCCCTCGATTGATTCCCCGGCAATGAGTTGGGCCGTGAGCCGGTTCACTTCGTCGGGCGTTGCCAGTATTGGTGTGGCGACACAAAGGCATTGCGCGTGCCAACCTGTAAACACAAAGTCCTTTGGAAAATTGCCTACCAACGAATCGCAGAGGTAGCAGGGCACCCGGTTAGACGACCGGCGTACCGAATACCCTACTACGAACGGTAAACCCGCCCAGCGGTCTAAATCAGCTTGTCGGTAGCTGCCGTTGATTTCTGTTCTTGTAAGGCGCAAGGCGTTGGCATAGCTGGAGCGGTAAACGCCCTGCCCCGGCTTAAACGTCTTGGCGTTCTGGGAGAGTACCAGATTACCCCGTCCGTTACGCACCCTGCGGAATAATCTATTTGGTTCGCGTAGGTTCTGCTTTAGCTGCGTGGCTAACTTAGTAGCGGGCGTTCCGGCCAAAATCCCGGCATCTAATCCTAATTCGATTTCTTTGCCAAACGCGCCGGTATAGTTCCAAACCCGCTGGGACAGGTTTAACCCATTCACGGTCCGATTGGCAAACGCTAGCCGGGCTGCTTCGTTACGCGCTCCAAAAAATGTTTGCACCTGCCCCTCACTGAGCAGACTCATAACGTCGGCTGTCAATGCGTCGTTTTTAAGCCCCGATAGCGTCCATGCTTTAGCCATGCCGGACCCAACGAGCGTAACCACGTCGTCGTGCAGCTTTGCCATTAGGGTGCTAAATCTTGCGCTGGCTGCCGGATAATCAGCAAAGCTAAATACCCGGTCTGGGTTGAACGGGAGCGTTGCGGCTAGCTGGGCGGCTTCCGATACGGCCTTGTCGAATAGCTGCTCGACCTGAGATTCGTAGTAGGCAATCCGCGCCCGGTGGCGGGCTTCGTAGTCGGTTAGTTTCGGGCTGGGTGCGCTCACGGGCAGAGTTGATTTAGATTCTCGTACACTTTGGCGGTTAGAAAGCCAATCAAATGCGCCCAGGATTCTTCCGTTACATCTTCGGCGTGATGGTTGCCGATGTTGCTCATAATGGCTTCAACAACGTGAAAAAGCTCGTGTATCAGTGTGCCGTGCTGTTCGGGTGTTGATGGTATAGATGGCATTAGAACCATTGTCTGCCCAACGCTACCCACAACACAAAGCCCTTTGTAGCCGCCGTTGAACGATTTGAAATGTTTCAAAATCTCTTTCGTATTCGACTCATCGTTGCTCTTTAGCAGTCGAATTATCTTCTTTCGGGAGTAACCGAATACAAACAGGACCTGCTTACCGTACACATCAACCGGAACAATAAAATGGCAGCCCGTCGCCCGTAGCTCTGCCATACTTAGAACGTCGGTACGGTTGCGCTAACTACGGCTTCTTTCTCAATCTGCTGATATTCCGCGTCGGCATCCTCAACCAGACCAGTCAGGCCGGTAGCGGTTTTCTGAGATACGACCGGCTTGCCGCCCGTTGCGGTCATCAGGGTCTGTACCAGCGCGTCGGTGTCGCCAATCATGAACGGCTTAATCTCACTTTCGACGTTGATTGATTTGGTATCGGCACTGATCTTATTATTCATCAACCCAATGAACGAAAGGATAATATTGGTCCTGCGGTCGAGATACGCGTCAAAGATTCGCTGTTTCTTTTTCACCTTCAGGTGCGCGTCGGTAAACATCAGTTTCAGGGCAACGCCCGATACGGCGCCGATACCCTTTACCGACTCAAAGGATATGTCCGGCGTTTGGGAGAGCGAATAGATAAGTTTAGTCAGTGTTTCGATTTCCAGCTTCACCATTTCCGGTGCCTGGTTCCAGGATAGGTATTCCGCCTTTGCCCCGTCCTTACCCTGAATTAGTTTGCCCGATTCACCTTTTGCGGGCATATCCAGAATAGCCCCCGATACAAAGATGGTGGGCGATGCGTGATAGTCGGTGGTGTCGGCGTAGTTAGAGAGTAGTTTTTCTAACCGATCGATCAGGCTTTGTACCGCGTCCCATTCGGTTTTGTCCTGCCGGGCATAGATAACAGGTATTTTCCCGATGGTATTAGCAACGCGGCTTTGCTGAATCCATCCCCCAGCGGCAACAGCGTTTCCCTTTTCCTTTTTCCAGATGATTGTTTCAATGTCCGTGTAGGTTTCAAAGAATAAAACGGTTTCGTTTTCGGCGGCTCCCGGCATGGCGTACTGACGCGAGAAAGCGATCATATCGCCGGTTTCGTCGAACAGCGGGTATAACTCGGAACCGTCCCAGGGCGAAACCCGAAGGACGCGGAGTTTGAATCTGGTATCGAATCCGTAGTCATTATGGGTTTCCGGCCTCTGCACCGCGTACCATATTTCGGCTACTTCTTTGGAGCGGAACAAATCCAGGGCTACCGTTTGATTGAACGGGTCGATTTTATTGTCTTTCAGGATTCTTCTCAGCGCATCGAAAACCGTTTGTTGACCTGCGCCTTCGGGCCGGGCGGTAATGGCTACCGGCGTACCAAACAAAAACGAAACGGCGCGTTCGGTAATGATCTCCTGAAGGGGAATGCCGATCCGGTTGACAAGTTCTATTTTGGCATCTTCGTCTTTTTGGATGGTTTTGTCTTTCCGCTTGACGGTATCGAAAACATCATGCCCCGACACCTCGTATTGTTTCCGGTACGTGTCCAGCGTTGCGGCGGCAGGCTTTGCGTCCGGCGTTGCCAGTTCATATACCGGCTTGACGGATAGGGATTTTATTGCCTCCGCCGGTTCAAGTAGCAGCAGGGCTTTTAGTTCGTCTTTGGTCATATTTTTGACTGGTTAAAAAAACATATTGGCTAGTTTTTGGCCGGTAATGCCTGCAACCGGCGCGGGGTAAAACGTATTGGCCAGCGCGTCGAACTCGTCGGTACTGCGCTTCAGCCGTTTGGCAATATCTTCTTTCGGCTCAATAATAATATCCCCGTTGCGCAGGTGTTTCCAGGTGATTTCTGTCGCTTCCTCCATGAGCTTACTGCAACCAGGGGGGAGCATTGGTTTGTCAACTTCCAGGGTTCCGGGCGGATAGTTGCCGGGGTCAAGCCAGTCACGAACACTCCAAAACAGGTACGCCCTCATATTGGCAAAGGTACGCTCCCCGGTTGCATCGGCTAGTTTAGACCCCCGCTCATCGGTTGCCGATTCGGAATACTTACACGAAATAGCGCGGGCGGCTGTCTGCGTATCTTCCTGCAAAGCCGAATACACCCCGGCACCCTCGCCAATGGTATCAATCAGGGCAGTAGCCGTTCTATCTGTTCGCAGTATTGCCAGCACCTTACCGGCCGTTGCCATGTGGTTAGCCGTGCCCGCTGAGTTCTCGGATTCAATACGTTCAACGATGTTTGCTCTGCGGTAACAATACACGGTATTGTCTCTACCCATTCCGGCAACATCAACACCCAGGGTTAATTTGCCGGGATACATGACGGGGCGGATGGTCCGGTGGTAGAGTCGGTATCTCTCCTGGGCCGCTTCAATCCACTGTTCCGGTATCAGACTGTCTTCGTCAACTTTCGGTGTTTTGCCCAGTACTTTTTTTCGGAACAAATCCGACGGGCGATACCATTGCCCCTCAAACTCAAAATCGTCCTGTTCTTCTTTTACCTCGCTTTGCCGAATCGGAACGCACCAGGTTTCTATCTTATCAAGCACCCACACGTAATCGACCTGACCGGGAATGATAACGCGCTTTTCTACGACGTTGGGAGCGGTCAGTGAGGAAAGGCGAAACCGGCTCCAGCGTTCGGATTTCTGCGACCGGGCCGCGTAGCCTACCCTGATGTTGGGGTTGAATACGATTAGTAACCGCGAATTACCCTGCAAATTGCCCTCAATGGCTTCAAATGTCCCGTCGACAATGCCGCTGGCTTCGGTGACAATAAACATAGTATTGACCGCGTGAAAGCCTGACCATGCTTCGTGCTGGTGTTCATCGGCCTTAAAGCCCGTCAGATACCATTCGTCGTAGATAGTCCTGATGTCATTGGCTACTAACCGACCCGGTAAATCAAACCCGTTCCGGTTGGCGCGGTTGAACAGCCGGGCAAATTCGGGCTGCATGATGTTATCGACCTGCCTGCCGGTTGGGGCGGTTAACGCTACTTTTGTATTGGCAACAAGCTCACCTGACGCATCCCATCGGGGGGTAAGGTACATGAAGCAAAGGGCGGCAACGGCACTAACAAAGTCCTTACCCCGCGCCGTTCCCGACGCTACGGATGTGCGGGGGTTGAATTGAACCGAGCGAAGTATCGCCTGTTGTTCGGGGTCAAGATTGGCTCCTAATACGTCGCGGGCGAACCGGCACCAATCGGCCTGCCAATCGTTGATATTGCCGATGAAGGCCGTTTCCAGTTCTAGTTTACTGTGCTGAACTGTCATCCGGTGTGGGGGCGGTGAGGGATGCTTTTTTGAGCAGGGCAAAGAAGCCCAAATCAAGGTTGCTGCCGTCGGGGTTGGCATGACGCTGAATAATCTTGCCATGAAACTCCAGAATGGTTTTCAGGTTGACATCAGCAGCGTACATTTCAATGGCTGTCGTGCCGTCGCCATCAATCTTCAACTTCTTTATCCGGCCTTTGTGTTTGGCTTTGGCAATAGCTACTAAATCAACCCGCGCTTCGTCAACCCAAACTGATTCGCCGGGTACATCCCGGTAGGCATTCGGATAACGTTCTAATTCAAGCGTATACCGAATACCCTTTAACTCCCGCTGCTTCTGTTGGGCATTATGGTCTGCCAGTTCGGTGCTGGCCAGCTTTGCTATACGAGCAAAATCTTCCTCAAACTCCATTTCGGCATCCAGCTCATTGATAAGTTGCTGTAAAGGCTTACGAACCATTGGGGTACGTAGCACCTTTTCGACCTTCATATAATCATTGAGCCGGGTTGTGGCAATGTCGGTCAGGTCTTTGGTTGCCTGTTCAACGGTCATTGTTTGAGCCGCGAACCGTTTGGCTATTTCTGCCTTAATCTCTTCATTTTGAAGTAGCTCATAAGCGTTTTGCTTCGCGTTATCTCCTGCATATCCAGCGCGACGAACAGCCGGTGCCCCTTTGCGAAGGGCAACATAAGCGTCAATAAACCGCTGCTGAAAATCAGTCATAAAGGTAAAGTGAAAGTAAAGTCACTTCGTAATACAAAGTACTTGTTATTTCAAAGCGAAAGTACAATTTTTTTTGCACATTCATTTAGCCGCGAACCCAAACTCCGCTACCTGGGCGGCTCGTTGCTCCGGTGTCGGCATCTATCAGACTCACGAAAATGGCCAGCCGCAATGCAACTGGCCATTTTGATAATCAATAACCCATAAACGTATTATCAGAATGCGATGAGCGATTGAAGCGGGTGGATGGGGTGGTGGGTCATCGAAGTAGCTTGATTAGAAATTCACAGACTCTTTTCGCGCAGGTCCAGCACAATACACGGTGCTGCGGCTCCCAGCTACCACCCAGATGTAAGCAGTAGATAACGTCCGTATCCAGTTCAGCCAGCGCCACCGTGAAAACGAAGCTCGCCCGGCAGTGGCCGCAGCGCCCGGTAAGCCGCACCGCATCAGTGGGGTGAGTTGGCTCCTCGTACGGTGTCCAGCGGCCCCCGACAAAGCTCCGCCAGGGCATACTGGTTTCGGTCTGATTGGTGCTGTCGGGCCGCGCGGTTGGCTCCTCGGGTTCAGGCTCGACCACTGCGACTGGTACCGGCTGATCGGGTTCACTCGCCGGTACCAGGTCAAACAGGCTTAGTTGGCTCATAGCGCATCCAGTTCAGCCCTCACTCCGTCAACTACTGTCCTGATCCGGTCGTAAGCAACGGCCATGAAGTCAATCGTTTCAACTTGCTCCAACTCTGGCCAGGGCTTAGTATTGAGCATCCGGGTGAAAAACAGGTTGATTTCCTTCTTATCCGGCTTCAACCGGGCCGTGCGCTCCCGGTCAGCTTTCGACCGGGCCTTTTCGGCCAATGCCTCTGCTTTCTCTTTCTCTTTGTACTGGCGATCCCATTCAATCTGCTCCTTGGCTTCCTGCTGGCGGGCAAACTCGGCCCGGTTCAGGTCATCGATGCGTTTGCGCTCAGCATCCATTTCCCGCTCTTTCTGCTGAATGGCTTCCTGCTGGCGTTTGAGTTCGGCCTGCTGCTGTTCCAGTTGCAGACGTTCGGCCGTCAGTCGGTCGGCTTCTGCCTGTTGCTCTTTGGCGATGCGTTCATCGTCCAGCCGCTTGGCCAGGGCAATTTCAGCGAGCCGATCCTGTTCAACCCGGTACGCCATAGCCGCCCCGCACTCAATGATTTCGTACTCCTCATCGGGCAAGCTACGTATATCATCCACGTTGATAATATCGCCGTTCGAGCCAAACGAATCGGTTATGGCATCGTACTCGTAGCCCATACTGCGCAGCTTCCTGGTGCGGGCATCGTAGCGAATCCGGGCGGCTGTGGCCTCCTCGTCAGCAATACGCTCCAACTCGTCTTCGTGGGCCTTTTCGCGCACGTAGCAACCGTTCTCAATGCCTTTCAGAGCCAGCACGAGCGGACTGCCGATTTCCCGCACCCGCCGGACATAATCCAGGTGCGAGCGAATCAGGGCTTCGATTTTGTCTTCAACAGCGAACCGCTGCGGGCGAATAACATCCAGCCGGTACCGGGTTAGTTTCTTGTACCCGGCCTTATCGTCGGGACCGGCAATGGTCAGACTTTCGGCTTCGAGACGCCTGGCTTCAATGGTTGCACTGGTGAGGTCGAACTTAATGGGTATGCTGGCTGGACTAGCGGCCATTACCTGGGCGGTGTGTACTTCTTCTGTTTCTAGGAAATCGGTTCTCATGGCCGGAAAATTAAAGGAATGGATTTTTACGAATAAAATGATACAGATTTCCTGCCATGAACACCGAGTTTAAGATTATCATAAACCATCCAAAAGCAGCTTGATTATGTAGCAAAGCGTATTCACCCCACATAATCAGCCCAAACTGACCAATGATGCAGGCTATATAAATCTTCCGTTCACAGGGCGTTAATTGATTCTTCATGGTATATGTTTTTGGCGGCATCGGTTTGGGAATCAGCGAGCAAGACCCCGCTGATTGATTGCTTCTATCCATCAATACTTGTCTCCAGTTCGGCGCAACGCTTTGTGTCGGCCATGGCCTGCGCGTTGCTTTCGTAAAAGCGGGGCGGGGGAACAGGGATGGATGGGCTTGATTTGTGGTATATCTGCGAGGCCGCAAATCCAGTGGAGGTCTTTTTCTCTAGCACTGCCCCCGCTTCACCTGCCAGAACGACTACCCATCCGGCGCGGCAGTGCGTAGTGTTGCAGATGTGCCAATTACTCATATCAAACGCGGCAGGGCGCGAAACGGCTTCCAATACTTTTGCGTGAATGCCCTCAATTATCGGCACCACAAAGCCATTCTCGCCCTTTTCTTTCTTTTTATCGTCCTCATAAGTAAGACCGGAACAGTCAGTACAGCGGAAACAGCCGGAACAGCGGGAACAGTCGGAACAGTCAGTACAGTCGGAACAGTCAGTACAGCGGAAACAGTCAGTACAGTCGGAACAGCGGGAACAGCCGAAACAGTCAGTACAGCGGGAACAGTCAGTACAGTCGGAACAGCGGGAACAGCGGGAACAGCGGGAACAGTCGGAACAGTCGGAACAGCCGGAACAGTCGGAACAGCGGGAACAATTCCAGCACCGTTTGTTGGTTTTGTTTTGAGCCGCGTATTCAGGATTTTCCTGCGCGAAATCAGGCGAAACGCCATTTACTTCCCACTCATCTCTGTTCAGAAAATCAGTGTAAGTTTGAAATACTTCGGTTTTCATGCTTTGATTAGTCTAACGTGATCAGCGTTGTACGCTATAATGCCTTCCTTTCCGTCTTCCAATACCCGGACCATGCCGCCCGGAGTCCAGCCACGGCAAAGGCCACTGAAGTTTCGCTTGTGGTAGCCTGAACGGT
>JBBSTD010000044.1:0-50183 GCA_038236215.1 Cytophagales bacterium
GGTGGTCGTCCAGTATTTTTTCGATAACTTGCCATTGAGAGTCTGTCAACTCTTGAAACGATTCGTTCATAATCTTGGTAGCTTGGTAACTCCAAGATACGACAGACTCTCAATTTTATCCTATCCAAAACATACTCTTAAGCGTTTTGTACGAATAGTTCTGCACCCGAAGTGCATTAGAAATGGCTAGGATAACCGGGTGATTATCATACTCGCGCACGGGTGGTACGTACCGAAAAGGCTTACGGATGGGCGAATTAGTACCCACCGGGGGCAATCCAGCCGGGGGCCACGCCGGATTTGTGGCCTGCTCCAGCTCGGCGGGTGTCGCAGCGGGTTTGTACAACCGCACTATGGCTTCATCGAACCGGCAGTACTCCCGGCCAAAAAGCTGCCCGATTTTTATAACCGACTCACGGGTATTAGGAACTACTCAACCCTGGCGGGTGTAGCTGAAACGACGACCCGGTACACTGCGTACTAAATCGTTTCCTACGGTATCCATGGGAAAATAAACGCCCAGTAAACGAGCGTCTTTTTCGTCGATGCGAATGGTTATTATCTTATAGCCTTTACCTTACCAATCAAACCTATAAGGTGTTGAAGACCTTATAGGTTTTTTTATCGAAGGGATCACTTTACCGTGAAATCCGAATCTTTCAGGCCTTTGTTGATCTTCACGTTATCGACCGACATGGTCATTGGGCCACGGGGCGACTGTTGTACAATGGTCATCGGAAACTTGATGCCGCCCGTATCCTTGTAATCCGAATACACCATACTGTTTTTCATTTCGCCCTGCGGGCCTCTTCCCGTAGTGACGGACTGTACTTTCAAGCCCGTTGTAACATCAAAATTATCGGTCCAGGTGGCGGCTCCGTCGGCGGTGGTGTGGCTGAGCTTGTAGGTGTCTTTCCCGTCCACCATTTCGGGCCCAACGAGCGTGGTTTTTACGCCATTTTCGGCGTAGTGCAGTTCGGGAAAAAGCGTGTTCATCATCGTCATTTGCTGGGCGGCCGGGCCATCGAGCGTACGACTACCCTGCATACCTCCCATCGCTACGTTGGTGCCGTTGCCGGTTTGTTTCATCACCTCCATCCCATTGGCATTGATAACCATCGAAAACATGGCGGGCATTTTCTGTTTGCGCGTCACAATAATCGCACTTCCATTCATGTCGGACGACATATTGGTCGTCATATCCGTGACTTTCATGAGGGCGTCTTTCCCCCCAATGGCGGCAATGTACTTGTCCAGTACTTCATCGGCCGTGGGTGTCGACTGAGCCATACCCCACTGCCCCATCGTCAGCAGCAGGCCGACGAACAATCCTATTTTTTTCATGGCTTCTCTGTTAGTTTTTCGCCAAATATAGGCGTTCGACTAACAATCAGCAAGGGGTTTTACTGCGCTGACAATCAACTTACTGGAACAGCGAAAAGCCCGCCAGATAAACCCCGGCACCAGCCAGATACCCAATGAGCGCCAGCCAGCTTATTTTCCGCAGGTACCAGCCAAAAGCCATCTTTTCCATACCCATCACGGCCACGCCCGCAGCCGACCCAATAAGCAGCAAACTCCCGCCCGTACCGGCACAGTAGGCCATAAACGTCCAGAGCTTGCTATCTACCGGGTACGTTTGCAAATCATACATTCCCATCGACGCGGCCACGATGGGCACGTTATCGACCACGGCGGATACGATACCGATGAGGACGACAATACTATCCAGGTTACCCACCGCCCGACTCAGCGAATCGGCCAGTCCGCGCAGCACGCCCGTTGCTTCCAGGGAGCCGACAGCCAGCAGGATACCCAGAAAGAACAGGATGCTGGGTGTGTCGATTCGGCTCAGGGCGTAAGAGGCCGTAAATTTCTTGCGCTGGGCTTCGTCTTTATCGCTGTGGATTATTTCGGAAGCGACCCAAATCAGGCCCAACACCATCATCATACCCATGTACGGCGGCAGATGCGTGACCGTTTTGAAAATAGGGACGAACAGCATACCGCCCAGCCCGATGGCCAGCATCGTGCGCCGGTCCCGTCGGGTAATGGGCGTAACATACGGACGACTGGGTCCCTGATATTCGGCGGGGATTGGGGGTAAAGGCTGGGGTTTGTACACGCGGGTCAGTATGGCCAGTGGTACCAGCAAGGATACCAGACTGGGCAACAGCATAGCACGGATGATATGAAAGGCAGAAATTTGCCCCCCAATCCACAACATGGTCGTACTGATATCGCCAATCGGCGACCAGGCCCCACCGGAGTTGGCCGCCAGGATAATCATACCCGCCATAATCCGCCGGTCTTCCAGATCCCGAATTAGTTTACGAATCACCGTTATCATCACAATGGAGGTGGTGAGGTTATCCAGCAGGGCCGACATAAAGAACGTCAGCAAACTAATCAGCCAGAGCAGCGTACGCATATTCCGGCTGGCAATACGGTCGGTAATGAGGGTGAAGCCATCGTGTACATCAATCAGCTCCACCACGGCCATAGCGCCCATAAGGAAGAAAAGGATTTCGGCCGTGTCGGTCAGGTGATGCTCCAGTTGGTGGCTAATGGCTTCTTTGTCGCCCCCCAGCAGTGCGTAGGCAGCCCAGCAAACAATACCGGTAATGAGTGCCGTAGCTGTTTTGTTGATTTTGATTGAATGTTCAACGGTAATCAGTATATAACCGGCAATGAAGATAAGCGTAAGCAGTACAAGCATAAACAGACAATAATTGCGCTGAGCCGTTGGGAAATACGGGCTTAGGGTAATGAAAAATAATGCGCCACACGACTTTAATTTTGGTGGCAGGTGAGTAATTTTTGGCTAATTCCTGTTATTCCCTTGTGAGTCCTATTAGCCCGATGTTCATTATTCATGTTGCTTCGCTGGGGCCGGATGGCATGGCGTTGTTCCCCTTTATTCTTGTCCGGCATCGGCACCCCGGCCCTACCCTGCTCAACCACGAACGTATTCACCTCAGGCAGCAACTTGAATTGGGGGTTCTTCCGTTTTACCTCTGGTATGTCATCGAATACCTGATTCGGCGGATGCAGTACCGGGATCATTATAAGGCTTACCGACATATCTGCTTTGAGCGGGAAGCCTTCGCAAACGACCAGAACCTGACCTACCTCAATACCCGGCCCCACTGGGAATTCCGGCGTTATCTTACCCGTGATACAAGAAGGTAACCAGACCGCTACGGTTCATTGTTCCTACGATCCGGTTGTCATTTGTTTACGGCCTGCGCCAGCCACCATCACCAAAGCCGATGATAGCACCAGTACCAGCATGGGGATGCCTTCCCGGAAACCGGTCAACCGTAAATCTTCGGGAATATTCAGGTACAGCAATACCGTTATCAGCCCCCGGGGCGCAATCCACAACAGTGTTCCCATTGGCCCTCTATACGTTAACCGAAGGGTTACCCACCGCCAGGCCACAATAACCACTAAAAAGAGTCCGCTGACAATGAGTGCATCCGTCTGAACCAGGTCCTGCGGAACGGCTGCGTAGCCAAAAATCAGGTAAAAGAAGGTACGGACAACAAACGCGCCCTCGGCAGTTAGATTCTTGAGCTGGTCAAGCTCTTTTTCGAACAGATCATTTTTAAAGATACGACTCAGTCTACCCCGGATAAACAGGTCTGTGTTATTCAGAAACAGACCAAAAATCAGAATCAGCAACAGGGACGATAGGTGATTTATTTCGGCCAGAGCGTACACCAGGAACAGGACCGAGATGATGGGCAGAAACTTAATCCGGTGGTTGATGCGGCCAATCAGGTAGAGCAACAGAAAACAGCAGCCCAGTGAAATAACGGCCATCACCAGCGTATCGCGGGTAAAGGAAAATACGGCCCCCAATACCGAATCGCGACTGAGGAGCAGGAAATTAAACGCCATAATGCCCAGTATACTGGCGTAGGCCGATTCATAAACGGCAAACTCCCGTTGCCTGTCGGTCAGGCTGGTGACAATTTGCGCTGTCAGCGAACTACTGATAATGGAAAAAGGCAGCGCGGCAATCAGACAATGGTAAAACGAATCGTTCAATAATAGATAAAGCATACTGGCCATCAACAGCGTTCCGCCAACAATGCCAAGCAGAGAAGCCAGCAGCGTCCGGCGCAGAATACTCAGCCGGTTGGTATCCAGTTCCAGATCAAGCCCTCCCTCCAGCACAATCAGGATAAGTCCCAGCGTACCCAGCGTTGGTAGAATGGTGTTGACGTACGGCACCTGAACGGCAAAGTACTCCGTTACCTGCCGGGTAATCATGCCCAGGAGCAACAGCAATAAAACGGAAGGCGTTTTGAACCGGCTGCTAAACAGGTCGAAGGCATACGAGATCAGGACCGATAAGCTCAGGACTATAATCAGAATTGATGAATCCATAGGGATAGTCGGCCAGTAAGTGAGTTGGTCAGCAAGTAGCCACTGACTACATCAGCGATGACGAGTTAGTCCAACCAGCGAAAGCAATATAACGCGTCAGCAACTGACCAGTTCACCAACTGATTGGCTAGCTAACTGACTGTCTTTTACTTTCTGGCGTAGTAATACAAATTCACCGATGAGGCACTGGCCCGTTCGCTGATGGTAAAAAAACCTTTGTTGTCTTTATCGAAGCAAATGGCTTCGCCCTGTGGTTCGGCCCGTATGGTTAACTGGCGGCTGTTGCCAAACTGTAAAGCATCGGAAATTGACTGGCCGGCGTTTCGTTTGTAATAGTACACCTGCGTATAAGTACGAACCAGCATTTCGGCCCCGTCGGGCGAGATAGCCGCACTCGTCACAAACGTTATGGGTAACTCACCATAAGCTTTTGCCACCGTTACCTGATTGACATCCTGCGGGTAAGGAAGGCTGTACAGATGTACTTTTGATTCCCGCTTCGAGATGATGTAAATGTCTTTGGTGGCCGGGTCAACAAACATGGCTTCGGCATCACGGGGCCCATCGGGATAGCGGAAATTAATCCGCTCAACCTGCGTAATGGGCGTTTGCAAAGACGCTGGTTCGGGGAGCCGGTAAATTTGTGATACGGCATGGTTGGCATTATTATCGCCAATTTCACCAATGTAGATGTAGTTTACCCCATCCTTTGGCCCCGGCCCGATAGATAATTCCTCCCAATCGCGGTTATCAAAGCCGGGAACGCTAATCTTCCCTTTCAATACCCCATCATAACCCAGCAACGCCAGTTCGGCCGGGTTCCCGCTATCCTGCTCAATCCACACGTTGCCGGGCTGACTGCGGCTATCGGCCATGCCGGATGCTTCATCAATCTGTCCGGGAGTAATAGGCGCAGCAGTAGGATCTGAGGCAAACTGAGCATCGTACACGCCCGGTACTGCGAGCTTGCAGGAAATAATTGCCAGGCTAAAAACCAGCAAAACAAAATTACGCATGAAAATTCGGGTTGTTTCAGTTGCCAAAGTAACGAACAGATAAAGTAAAAGTGATACCCTTCTCCTAATAAAGCCATCGGCGATATCCCGTAACGCATTCCGTCATGCGTGAACTACTGGTCGCATCCCGCTTCATTCAGCCGCCGATATTTGTAACCTGGTAGCCTACCAACCATTAGTTTTCAGGTCTGTTGCGCTTTGATTGCTAAACATCTTTATTCTATTAATTGCTTTTTGCTATGCGTAAGTCCCTACCCTACCTACTGGCCACGCTGGTACTTGGTTTTCTGGTAAGTTGTGCTTCCCGTCCATCCGCCAAGTCTGACAAAGGCTGGGTCAGTATTTTTGATGGTAAGACACTGAATGGCTGGAAACTCACGACCGAGAGTCCGGAAACATTCAGCGTACAGGATGGGGCCATTGCGGTGGCCGGTCCACGGGCGCACCTTTTTTACGAAGGCCCTGTCGGCAACCACAACTTCAAGAACTTCGAGTGGAAAGCTATGGTCAAAACAATGCCCGGCTCGAACTCCGGCATGTTTATTCATACCGCCTACCAGCCTTCAGGATGGCCATCGAAAGGCTACGAAATCCAGGTAAACCAAAGTCATACCGACTGGCGTAAAACGGGTAGTGTTTATGGCCTTCAGGATGTGAAGGAGGTTTTCGTGAAAGATGGCGAGTGGTACACCGAGCACATTATTGTACAGGGCAAAAAAGTGATCGTTAAGGTAAACGACAAGATTATCAACGACTTCACGGAACCAGACAGCGTCAGCAATGCTAACTCACCCAAGAAACTCAGCAGCGGCACCATTGCCCTTCAGGGCCATGACCCCAAAAGTAAAGTCTACTTCAAAGACATCATGATTAAAGTGCTGCCCGATTAAAAAACGTCCGGAGTTTTAATCAGTGCGGCAACGGTGTTCACGAATAGAGTTTACACAACACCGGGTTAAAACCCGGCTCAGAAAACCAATTTTGACCAATGCACCAGATTTTAACCCGGTGTTGTGTAAACTCTGTTTAAAAAGCGGACAGCCACCGCCCAACTTTCGGATTTCGCTCACTACGTTCAGGGCTTATTTATCCATTCCCCGATGAAACAAAGAATAGCTCATGTAGCCCTGGTAGTGGACGATTACGATGAGGCCATTCGCTTCTACACCGAGAAACTGGGTTTCACCTTGCTGGAGGACACTGCTTTAAGCAATACGAAACGGTGGGTAGTAATAGCCCCAAAGGGTGCTATTGAGTGTAGTTTATTGCTGGCTAAGGCCGATGGAGAGGAACAAAAAAGCCGAATCGGCAATCAGGCTGGCGGACGGGTTTTTCTCTTTTTATTTACCGATGATTTCTGGCGAGATTACCACCAGATGCTGGACAAGGGCGTTTCATTTGTTAGAGAGCCCATTGAAGAAGCTTACGGCACGGTGGCCGTATTTACCGATTTGTACGGAAACCAGTGGGATTTACTGCAACTCAGTGATGCAGAAAAAGTCGTTTAATTTTATTTTTGATTCTCATTGCAGGTCATCACGTTTGCCGAATTCTACAGTTGGTTATTTCCTGTCTTGTGAACTGATTTAGCCACACAAACAAGCACTTTACCCTTTTACCATGCGTCAACCGTTATTTGTGTTGCCCCTGCTTGTCTGGTTGTACCTACCGGCTCAGGGGCAAACGCCGTCCGCTGACAGTACTTTTGTGCAAATCGCAAAAAACAAGGCCGTTGACCAGTACGAGCAAGCTTTTTCGAAGCAGGAACATGTGTACGAAGGAAACGAGTACATCGCCCACGACCACCGCATAAAAATCCACCCTTTTTACCCAGCCGACAGCCTACTGGCGGGAACAATCACCTACAACGATATTCGCTACCACGACGTACCCATGTTGTACGACATCGTGCGGCAGGAAGTAGTCGTTCAGCCACCAGAAGGCGGGTATCGCATTCGGCTTCATACCAATAAAGTAAGTGATTTTTCGCTGGGGCAGCACCGGTTTATTCGACTCGAAAATGACAGCACGTCGGGCATTGGGCCCGGCTTCTATGAACTGCTGCTCAATGGTCGGACACAGGTACTGGCGCAGCGCGTAAAAACGGTACATGAAGATATTTCGAGCGGCACCTACATTGCCGATTACGTGGTCAAAGACCGTTTTTTTATCCGAAAAGACAGCCTGTACCATGAGGTTAAAACGAAGCGATCCGTTCTTTCCCTGTTTCCAGACCAGGCCAAAGCCCTGCGAAAGTACCTTCGTACCAACCATCTCAAATTCAAAGACGAACAGCGCGAGGTGTCGATTACGCAGGTGGCAAAACAGTATGATGAACTAACACATTGAGCATGGCCCGATTCTACCGCATTGTTTTTTTGATAATTGTACTAAGCGGGCAAGGCAAATCCCTGTTCGCACAATCACCGGCCGACAAACCAGTCAGTGGCACGTTTGAGCAGGTACGTTTCGAGCAGTTTGCTCAGTCCATCGAAGCGCAGACCGCGTATCGCTTTTTCTTCAATGCCGCCGAAGTGGATAGCCTTATCGTTACGCTGAAGGTTGAAAATCAGCCGGTACGGTCGGTACTGCAACAGCTTTTTAACGGCACAAAGTACCAGTATGCCATCGATAACCAACAGCGCGTTTATATCACCATCGACCGGGTGATCCGGACGGAGTTGCCCATTGGTTTTTTCCGGGGTGGGCTACCCGGTACATCAACCGACTCGACGCTGAACGACTACCTGTCCCAGCAGCAGAAAAAACGCCCGGAGCCCGAAGCGAAGGTGTACGAAATTGGCAAACGAACCTCTCCTATTCGACTAGGCCGCTCGACCCTATCCGGCTACGTGCGAAACAGTGCTTCGGGCGAACCCATCGTGGGCGCGGCCGTTTACATCGAGAATCCACGTATCGGCACCGTTTCCGATCAATTTGGCTTTTATTCCGTCACGCTGCCCCGTGGCAAACATGACCTCAAAATCAGAAGCATTGGCCTGAAAGATACCCGCCGACGAATTATTCTCTACTCGGACGACAAATTCGACGTCGAGATGGAAGACGACGTTATTGCCCTGAAAGAAGTAGTCATCGAAGCCGAGAAAGACAAGAATATTTCCGGCCTGCAGATGGGGCAGGAACGAATTGACATCAAAAGCATCAGGCAGGTGCCCACCGCCCTGGGCGAAGCCGATATACTGCGGGTGATTCAGACACTGCCGGGCGTGAAAACGGTGGGCGAAAGTTCAACCGGTCTCAATGTGCGCGGGGGTGCCACCGACCAGAACCTGATTCTGTACAACGACGCAACGATTTACAACTCCTCGCACCTGTTTGGTTTCTTCTCCGCCTTCAACCCCGACATGATTAAAAGTGCCGAACTTTACAAAAGTGCTATGCCGGCAAAGTTTGGTGGGCGGCTATCGTCGGTGCTGGATGTGCAAACGCGAGATGGCAACAAGAAGAAGTTCGTTGGTTCGGGTGGTATCGGGCTATTGACGGGCAGACTTACGCTGGAAGGTCCCATCCTGAAAGACAAAACCTCGTTTATTGTGGGCGTTCGCTCCACCTATTCCGACTGGCTGCTGCATCAGTTGCAAAACGTGTCGTTCCAGAAAAGTCAGGCGCAGTTTTACGACCTCAATCTGCACATAACCCACGATATGAATGAGCGGAACACGTTTTATCTGACGGGCTACGCCAGCCGGGATAAGTTCCGGCTCAACAGCGATACCGCTTATGCCTATCAGAACAAGACCGCTACGCTGAAATGGAAACACGTTATTACCAATAAACTGTACAGCGTTTTTACGGGTAGTTACAGCGGTTATACGTACAGCGTGTCGAGCGATAAAAATCCGGTCAATGCCTACGATTTGGGCTTCGGTATCCATCAGACGCAGGTAAAAGCCGATTTCAACTTCTTCCCGACCAATCAGCACACGGTGGATTTTGGGGTTAGTTCTACATTCTACAAACTCCATCCCGGCAACTTTCAGCCCAAAGGCGATGCGTCGCTGATTTTGCCCGATGTGGTTCCGGATGAGCAGGGGCTTGAAAATGCGCTGTATATCGGCGACCGTTTCGACCTGAGTCCCCGGCTCTCCATCAGCGGTGGGTTACGCTACTCGCTGTATACCTACCTAGGTGCCCGTTCGGTATACAACTACGCACCGGGTCAGCCCAAAACGGTGGGCAACATCATTGATACGGTTGCCTATAGCAACAACCAGCCTATCAGCACGTATCAGGGACCGGAGTATCGGCTGTCCCTTCGGTACGCCCTGTCTGGCACAGCTTCGGTGAAAGCGAGTTTCAACCGGACGCGGCAGTATATTCAGATGCTATCCAACACCACCGTTATTTCGCCCACCGACATCTGGAAACTGAGCGACCCCAACATCAAACCGCAGATTGGTGACCAGTACGCCGTGGGTCTGTACAAAAATAACCGTACGAATACCATCGAACTATCGGTGGAAGCATACTATAAAACCATGCAGAACCGGCTCGACTACCGGGGCGGGGCTTCGCTGATACTGAATCACCACATCGAAACCGACGTTATCAACGCCGAAGGAGTGGCCTACGGCATTGAGTTTTTGGTCAAGAAAACAACGGGTAAACTCAATGGTTGGCTGAGTTATACCTACGCCCGCACCCTACTCCGTACTACCAGCACGGGCAACAGCGAAACCATTAATCAGGGTAATTACTACCCCAGCAGCTTCGACAAACCGCACGACGTTACGCTCATCAGCAATTACAAAATCAACCGTCGGTTTAGCCTGTCATTCAATTTCACCTACAGTACGGGGCGGCCTATCACGTTGCCGGTGTCCAAGTATTACCTCGACGGTGCCGCCCGACTGCTTTACTCGGAGCGGAATCAGTACCGGATTCCTGACTATTACCGCGCTGATGTTGCCATGAACATCGAAGGAAATCATAAAGTCAAAAAACTGGCACACAGCTCCTGGACCGTTTCTATCTACAACCTGCTGGGGCGGCACAATGCCTACTCAGTCTATTTCAAATCGGAGAATGGAGCCATTAGAAGTTATCAGCTATCCATCTTTGGCAATCCGATTCCATCCGTCACGTACAACTTTAGGTTTTAAGGCGCTTTCTTTTTTTGCTCACTTACCGTTGGCTAAAGCCCAACGGCAACAAGTTAAAAGTCCTTATGGACTGGCTAAGTACCGCCGGGACTTTCAATCCATTGCCGTTGGGCTTTAGCCAACGGAGCCGGAGCCAATTTTGATTATTAACTGATTATGATAAATCATAGACATCAAACAACAAACGTCAAACTCCTTATTCTGCTCCTCCTGCTGGCAGGTTGCGTTGACCCGTACCGGCCACCCGAAATCACTTCGCCCAACAGCTACTTGGTAGTAAACGGCTTCTTCGACAGTGCCCCCGGTGCTACCACGACCATCTCATTATCGCGTACCCAAAACCTGACCGATCCCAAACTCCCCACCGCCGAAACAAAGGCCATGGTGAGCATCGAGATGCCCAACAAAGCGACGTATGCCCTGAAAGAAGGCCCCAGCGGAGCGTACACCCTGGCGGGCATTATGCCGGTAGTGGGTGAAACGTACCGGCTGCACATAAAAACCAAAGGGCAGGATTATTATTCGGACTACGTATCGGTAGTACCGACGCCCCCCATTGACAGCATAAGCTGGCGGGCAGAAAACGATGGCCTGCAAATCAACGTAAACACGCATGACCCCAAAAACAGTACGCGCTATTACCGATGGGATTTCGATACGTCCTGGCAATATTACACCTATTATAACTCCGTGCTGGAACTACTGCAGAACAACCAGATTGTTGACCGGCAGCAAAGCGTGTTCCAGTGCTGGGGCAGTGAAAATTCCACCAATATCATTACTAACTCCACAGCGCGGCTCAGTCAGGATGTGGTGAGTCAGTTTCCGCTACTGAATATTCCGAGTACTTCCATCAAACTGGGTGTCAAATACAGTATACTGGTCCGGCAGGTAGGGCTGACCCAGGCGGGTTTTGAGTATTATGACCAACTCGCCAAAATAACGCAGAACGTCGGCTCTATTTTCGATCCGCAACCCACGCAGATTACGGGCAACATTCGTTCGGCTACCAATACCAGTGACCTGGTGCTGGGTTTTTTCCGGGTGGGCTCGGTCGAAAGCAAACGTATTTTTATCACCCGCTCTCAACTGCCTGCAAACTGGGTTACCTACACCGGGCTGAGTGGCTGCAGGATGGATACGCTCTCCAAAAGTGATGTTCTCGACAAGAAGCCAACCCTCATCAGTTACGATGAGATGACGAAGATGTATTACACCACGTCCGCCGACTGCGCCGATTGCCGGACGCGGGGGGGCGTAATCAAGAAACCTGATTTCTGGAAATGATACCAACTCGTTCCCGCTCCCCCTTCCTGAATGTACTACTGCTGGGTCTGTTCCTGAGCTGTAGCCCATCCCTTTTTGGGCAGGTTTCCGAGCCAGTAGCCATCAGGCAGTTGTTCGATACCTACCGAATGCAAACCCTGGCCGAGAAGCTGTTTGTTCATACCGACCAGGCGGGTTATCTCACCGGCGAAACCCTCTGGTTTAGCATCTATTACGTTGATGGCACCTACCACAAACCACTCGACCTCAGCCGGGTAGCCTATCTGGAATTGCTGGATAAAGAAGGGCGCTCGGTCTTACAAACGAAAGTTGGGCTTAAAACGGGTGGGGGAAAGGGCAGCCTGTTTCTGCCTGCTTCTCTGCGGTCGGGCACGTACCGGATGCGGGCGTATACCAACTGGATGAAGAACTTTAATGCCGATTACTTCTTCGAGAAAAATCTAACCATCGTCAACCCGTTCACCCCCATCGACCCTCCCCTGCCGAAAGTCATCGCTGACTATGATATCCAATTTTTTCCGGAAGGCGGCAATCTGGTGCAGGGGCTAACCAGCAACGTTGCGTTCAAAGTAGCGGATTCAACCGGGCACGGCATCCCCATTCGGGGGTGGCTGCTGGGTGGGCAAAGTGACACGCTGGCCCGGTTTACCTCCCACAAATTCGGGATGGGTAATTTCAGTTTCACCCCCTCTGCCAGTACAACGTACCGGGTTGTGATGCAAGACGAAAGTGGCCGTTCGTTTACACGGTCGCTCCCGCCTGTTCAGCCGCAGGGGTACGTTATGCGGCTGAACGAATCCCCTGGCGACAAGTTAACCGTTACGGTTAGCACCAACGTAGATGGAGCCTCGGCGGTGTATCTGTTTGCCCATACCCGCAATGCTATAAAAGCCGCCGAAATGCGACCAATTCAAGGCCAGTCTGGACAAGAAGAAACAACCTTTACACTCGACAAAAACGTACTCGGCGAGGGCATCTCGCACCTCACCGTTTTCAATGCTAACCAGCAGCCCGTTTGTGAACGGTTGTACTTCAAACGGCCCATACCGGTAGCCATTTCCCTCAAAACCGGCCAACCCACGTATGCCTCCCGAACCAAAGTAATGCTGGATGTGTCGGTACAGGCACCCGCCAACCACAGCAGCCAGGCCAACCTATCCGTGGCTGTTTACCGGCTCGATTCGCTGGCAGCTACTGGTTCAGAAAACATCTTGAACTACTTGTGGCTAACGGCCGACTTAACCGGCTCCATTGAATCACCGGAGTACTATCTTCAGGAAGAAACCGATGCGGTGCGGCAGGCTACTAACGATCTGATGCTGACCCACGGCTGGCGACGGTTTCGGTGGACGGATGTGCTCCAGAACAAACCGGCTCCCATTCATCCATTTATTCCCGAAATCAACGGCCCCGTCATCCAGGGAACCGTAACGGACCCCGTTTCGGGTAAGCCCCTGCCCAACGTATTCACATACCTGTCGACACCCGGCAAACCAATTCGGTTGTACGTATCGAGGAGTGATTCGGCGGGGCAAATCCGATTCGAGATGCAGGATTTCTACGGATCGAAGAGCATTATTGTGCAAACGAACCCGAAAGACAGTCTGGATAAACTGACCATCACCAATCCCTTTATCGAATCCACATCACCACCCTCTATCCTCCCCTTCACCCTATCCGAATCGCAGGCCGACCAGCTCCTAAACCGGAGCGTAGCCATGCAGGTACAATCCACCTTTCAGGACGGCCGTACCGTGCTCTATCATGATCCCGTTGTGGACAGTACGGCGTTTTATGGTAAACCCGGCGAATCCTATCTACTGGATACCTACACGCGCTTTCCGCGCATGGAAGAGGTATTACGCGAATACGTGCTGGGCGTGATGCCCCGCAAGCGGCAGGGCCGTTTCCACCTGGATGTGCTGAACACGCCCTACCGGGCCATTTTTGAGGATAGCCCACTAGTGATGATTGACGGTGTTCCCGTATTCGATATGGAGAAAGTGATTGACTTCAGTCCCCTGAAAATAAAGCAATTAGACGTGATCACGAACGCCTACCTCATTAGCCCGGCCCTGTTTTATGGTGTCATCAGTTTTATGACGTACAAAGGCGATCTAGCGGGTTTCCCGCTTGATACCTGGCTGCTGAAACTCGACTACGACGGCCTGCAACGGCAACGGGAATTTTACGCCCCCCGCTACGACCGCCCTACCAGCGCAACCACTAATAGACTACCCGATGGGCGTACGCTGCTGTACTGGAATCCAGCCCTGAAAACCAGCCCGCAGGGAAAAACCCAGCTTGATTTTTATACGTCCGACCAGACCGGCACCTACGAGGTGGAAGTCAACGGATTGACGAACGAAGGATATGCCGGGTATCAGCAGACATACTTCAACGTAAAAAATACCCCGAAATAGGTAAGTACAGTACGGTGAAATCTGGACCAACCCGGACTTTTACTACGAAGTCCCCGTTTGGTCCGTTCTTTCGCCTGGTAACTAGACTCCTCATGAACCGACATCTTCTACTGTTGCTGCTATTCCTGAACAGCCTTTCTCCCGTTCGGGCGCAGCCTAAGCCCATTGCCACCCAGCAAACAGCCACGGGCAATACCGCTAAGCCCTGGACTTACTGGTGGTGGATGGGCAATGCGGTTAACGAACCGGACATTACCAACTTACTGGAGCAATTCGCAAAAGCTGGGTTAGGCGGGGTGCATATCATTCCCATTTACGGGGTGAAAGGATTCGAGAAGCAATTCATTCCCTATCTGAGCGACCGCTGGCTGGCGGTTTTCGCACACACCGTTCATGAGGGGAAACGGCTGGGGCTGGGGGTTGATTTGACCACCGGTACGGGCTGGCCATTCGGTGGCCCCGGTGTAACTTCGGACATGGCCGCCAAAGCCTGGAAAGTAGAAGACGGGAAACTAACCTCCGTCCTAACGAAGCAACAGGTAAAACGCCCCGCGCCGGGTGCCCAGGGACCAGTAATCGATTATTTCAGCCAGCGAGCGGTCACTAACTACCTGCGTCGCTTCAACGAAACACTGCTCCACTTACCCGAGCGGCCGCGGGCGGTGTACAATGACTCCTACGAAGTATACGGGGCCAACTGGACGGATAACTTCCTGACCGAATTCAAGGCCCGACGCGGTTACGACCTAAACAGCCAACTGGCTGCTTTGCAGGACACGACCCAGTCAGAAACCAGCATCCTGGTCCATCAGGATTACCACCAGACCCTATCCGAGTTACTGCTCGATGGCTTTGCCAAAACCTGGGGCAACTGGGCCACGAAGGCCGGGTATTTATCCCGCAATCAGGCGCACGGCTCGCCGGGTAATCTCATCGACCTCTACGCCCAAGCCGATATTCCCGAAACGGAGTCGTTCGGGTCCAGCCGTTTCCCCATTCCCGGCCTGCGTGTCGATGCCAGTTACAGCGTCGCGCAGTTCGGCACGCCCAATCCGCTGGCTATGAAATTTGCGTCGTCGGCCGCGAACCTGCTGGGCAATCCACTGGTCAGTTCGGAAACAGGTACCTGGCTGGCCAACCATTTTCAGGTATCGCTGTCGCAGATAAAGCCGCAGGTAGATGAGCTATTGACGGCTGGCATCAATCATATTTTCTACCACGGTATCCCCTATTCGCCCCCGTCGGAGGGATGGCCAAATGCAGATTCGCCGGGGTGGCTGTTTTATGCCTCCACCAACTACGGCCCCACCTCGCATATCTGGCCGCACCTGCCGTTGCTGAATCAATATATCGAACGTTGCCAGACGCGCCTGCAAACCAGCAAACCCGACAATGACGTACTCCTGTATTTTCCCATTCACGATTTATGGGCAACGCGGGCCAAATCGGCGGGGGGTATTCATCAGTTGGAAGTTCACCATGTGGAGCAGTGGTTACTACCGCAACGTTTTGGGCAACTGGGCGAGCAACTGGCACAACACGGCTACGCCTTCGATTACGTGTCCGACGATCTGCTGACGAAACTCACGGCTGGCCCATCTGGCGTTCGGAGTCCGTCGGGGGCTACCTACAAAGTAATAGTGGTGCCCCGTAGTACGTACCTGCCCGAAACGTCGCTCCGGCAGCTGGAACGGCTGGCTCGGCAGGGTGGGCGGATTATTTTCGACGGACCGCTGGCGCAACAGGCACCGGGTTTTCACAACCATCAGGCCCGCTCGGAACAGGTAAAGCAACTCGGCCAAACGCTCCTGACCCTGAAAACAGTAACCGGCACGACGGATGTGTTCAGCGCGTTGTCCAAAGCAGATATTCGGGTTGAACCCTGGGCCGCCGAAGGGCTGTCGTTCATTCGCAAACGGCGTGGTCCGACGATTCGGGGTGATACCACGCAGTACTTCATTACAAACCTGAGCAATCAGTTCCGGCAAAACTGGATCACCCTGTCGGCAACGGGCCGTGTGAGTCGATATGACCCACTCACGAATCGAACAGCATCAGTGCCCGCTCGGAAAGGCAAAAACGGTCAGAATGAGGTGTTTCTGCCGCTTGAACCCGGTCAATCCTGTTTTATCAACGTCACTGCTGGAACGCCCAACGTCGTGAATACAGAGGCCCAAAAACGCCTGACCAGCCAGCCCGACGGGCCAGCCATTACGTTGACTAATCCCTGGCGATTTCAGTTTCTACAAGGCAGACCGAACCTAACGACGACCGCTACCCTGCCTAAGCTTGGTTCCTGGACAACCGTATCGGATTCAGCCGGGTATTTTTGGGGCATTGGCCGCTACACGACCTCCTTCGACTTACCCGCCGGAGCAAAAACAGCATCATACCTCCTCAGTCTGGGCGATGTACGTGAAGTGGCCGACATACGGCTGAACGGGGAATCAATCGGTACGGCCTGGTGCATCCCCTTCCAGTTGACCCTACCCACCGACAAACTTAAACCACAAGGTAATCAGCTGGAAATCGACGTTACGAATCTGTCGGCCAACTACATGCGGCTGTACGACCGACTGCACCCAGAATGGAAGAAATTCTACGATATCAACATCGTGGATATCCGCTACAAACCCTTCGACGCGACAAAATGGGATGCTCTGCCTTCCGGGCTGCTTGGCCCCGTTACACTGACCCCGGTTAATTCTTTGGTAGGTAGTTCCTTCTTCCGTTGACATAAAAGCAGGTATATTTAGCACCCTGACGTATTCTTACCCCATGAAACAACTGCTTGTTCCCTTCATCCTGCTATCGGCAGTTCTATTCATTGCGGCCAAACTAACCACCCAGCCCCTGTTGCCCGGCGCAGCCAGCGACTGGCCCGAATACCTGGGTGGCCCTGACCGGAATCACTATTCGACCCTCACCCAAATCAATGCCAGCAATGTCAGCCAATTGAAGATGGCGTGGCAATACCACACCCTGGATTCAGGGCAGATTCAGTGTAACCCCATTGTGAAGAACGGCGTCCTGTACGGCATGACGGCCACTACCCAGCCCTTCGCCATCAACGCGGCCAGGGGTACGCCAATCTGGTTGCGCAAAGACAGCCTGGCCATGAACGGAGCTATCCGTTCCAGTAGTACCAGCCGGGGACTCGTTTATTGGGAAGATGGCGCCGACCAGCGCATTCTGTTCACGAACGACTCCTGGCTCTACGCCGTAAATGCCACCACCGGCAAACCCGTGGCTAGTTTCGGCGAGCAGGGCCGCACCAGTATGAAAGCCGGGCTGGGGCCAACGGCAAAAGACAAAATGGTTATCTCCAACACGCCCGGCACCGTTTTCGAAGACCTGATCATCATGCCCATGCGCCTGTCGGAAGGAGCCGATGCGGCTCTGGGGCATATTCAGGCCTTTAATATCCGCACGGGCAAGCTGGCCTGGGTTTTTCATACCATCCCTGAACCGGGTGAGTTTGGCTACGATACCTGGCCCAAAGAAGCCTACAAAAATACGGATGTGGGAGCCGCCAACAACTGGTCGGGCATGGCCGTTGACCGGCAGCGGGGCATTGTGTTTGTGCCAACCGGCTCAGCTGCTTTTGATTTTTACGGTGGTAATCGGGCGGGGCAGAATCTGTTTGCCAACTGTCTGCTGGCCCTCGATGCCAAAACCGGCAAACGGCTCTGGCATTACCAACTCGTTCACCACGATATTCTGGACCGCGATGCCCCCGCCCCGCCCAATCTGGTGACGGTAACGCACAACGGAAAAAAGGTGGATGCCGTGGCGCAGGTGACCAAGCAGGGCTACGTTTTCCTGTTCGACCGGGAAACGGGTACGCCCCTGTTCCCCATCAACGAAGTGCCCGTTCCTGCTTCCGATATAGACGGGGAACAGGCCTGGCCCACGCAACCCATCCCGACCAAACCAGCCCCCTACGCCCGGCACTCGCTGAAAGCCTCCGATATAAGCCCACTAGCCGAAAATCGGCAGGAACTCATCGCCACCCTGAAACGCAGCCGCTACGAAGGTGCTTTTACGCCCCTGAGTGCGCAGGGTTCCATAATCTACCCCGGTCTGGATGGCGGTGCCGAGTACGGCGGTGCCGCCGTTGACCCCAACGGAATCATGTACGTGAACAGTAACGAAATGGGCTGGCTGATTTCGCTCAACAGGAAGCTATCCAATGAGCAACTTGCTCAGCTTAGCCCCGGCCAGCGCGTTTATACTACCACCTGTTCGCCCTGCCACGGGGCCGAACGGCAGGGCAATCGGGCCAGCGGGTTTCCGTCACTGGTCAACATTCAGAAACGGCGGAGTCAGGCCTACGTGAGCAACATCGTGTCGCACGGAAGAGGCATGATGCCCGCGTTTACGGGTCTGTCGGATACGCAAAAAAAGGACTTACTAGCGTACCTATTCGGCCAGGAAAAGGCAGAATCAGGGGTGGCTAGTGCCCGTGAACCGGGCCTGAGCCAGGCCGAACAGGCGAAATCGAACGTGCCCTACCGCATTTCGGGCTACAGTAAGTTTCTGGACAAAAACGGTTACCCCGCCGTAAAGCCACCCTGGGGTACGCTGAATGCCATTGACCTCAACACCGGCGAATACGTCTGGAAAACGGTGCTGGGTAATTACCCGGAGTTGAAAACCAAAGAGCCTACCGGGTCGGAAAGTTACGGCGGCCCGGTCATTACGGCCAGTGGGCTACTCTTTATTGCAGGAACTAAGGATGCCCTTTTGCGCGTATTCGACTGCAAAACGGGAAAACTACTCTGGCAAACCCAGCTCCCGGCGGCCTGCTTTGCCACACCCAGCACCTACGAAGTAGCGGGTAAACAATACATCGTGCTGGCCTGTGGCGGGACCAAACTGGGGGCGCCAAAAGGGGAAAGTTACGTAGCGTTCGCCTTACCTTAACCCTACCAGCATTCGGCATGAATCAGGCTATTGGTATCGACTTAGGTGGCACTCGCATCAAAGGAGTCCTCATCGACACCCAAACGGGTGCGGTTATCGAGAAACGGATGACGCCCACCAACGACGGCGAAACGAACAACTGGAAGGAAGCGGTGGCCCAAACGGTACGAGACTTAAAAACCGTTGCTAGTCAGCCCCTTCTGGGTGTAGGACTGGCCGCCCCCGGTTTGCCCAATGCGGGTAATTCGGCCATTGCCTGCATGCCGGGCCGATTGCCGGGGCTGGAAGGGTTCGACTGGGGTGACTTTCTGGGCGAGCGGGTCTGGGTCCTGAATGATGCCCATGCCGCCCTAATGGCCGAAGCCCGCTTCGGTGCCGCTCAGCACGTTGCCAACGCCGTAATGTTGACCCTGGGCACGGGGGTCGGGGGCGGCATTCTGGTCAACGGGCAACTATACCAGGGATTTTTCCAGATGGCGGGGCACCTGGGGCACATGACGGTAGACGCCGACAGCGACCAACTCGATGTTGCGAACGCGCCCGGTAGCCTAGAGGATGCTATTGGCAACACCACCGTTAGTCGCCGGTCGTACGGACGTTATCAAAGCACCCATGAACTGCTGGATGGGTACAAACGGGGAGAACCGCTGGCCACGCTCGTCTGGCTGACCTCCGTGCGTCGGCTGGCGGGGGGGCTGGCCTCCATTGCCAATTCGTTTTCGCCCGAACGGATCATTCTGGGCGGGGGCATCACCCAGGCCGACGATTCTCTATTTGGTCCTTTGGCAACCTTCATGGACCTGTTTGAATGGCGACCGGGCGGTAAAAAAACGACTATCTGCAAAGCCCATTTCGGGGAGTGGGCCGGGGCTATCGGAGCCGCTGCCAGTTTGCAGCCTTAACTATCTAAACTCGTTGTGATGCCGTTTTTGAACCGCCAAACCGGTCAGAAACGGCACCACAACGAGGGCAAACTAGTTCCCCAATTCCAGCACCAGGGCCGTTTTGGCGGGCAGTTTTATTCCTTTTAAGTCCGTCAGTTTCTCATCGGTCAATACGTTTTTGGCGGACGAGAAACCAGTCATCCGTTCGGAGAAACGGGCCGTATCCAGGCTGATTTCTTTGTCGGTGCTATTGGTCGCTACCATCACCGTTTTGCCCGTATCGTACCGAAAATAGACGTAGGTACCATTCTGCGGCAGGTACTGCATCAGTTTCCCCGAATGCAGCGCGGGCGTAACCCGGCGGTAGTTTGCCAGTTTTTTCACAAAATTGAACGCGTCGTTCTCCTTGTCGGTGCGCCCGGCAGCCTCGAACTTATTTTCCTTATCCCCCGCAAAACCACCGGGAAAATCACGGCGTACTTCCGCATCCGACGGATCTTTGAAATTCTTCATCAGAATTTCGGTGCCGTAGTACATACTTGGGATGCCGCGCGTGGTGAGCAGCCAGGTCAGGCCGATTTTGTATTTATCTAAATCCTCGCCAATCACGGAATAGTAGCGGTCCAAATCGTGGTTGTCCAGAAACGTGACCAGTTTGGTTGGGTCGGCATAAACAACATCCTGCGCCAGGGTTTCGTAGAGCGGGAAAGGTTCGTTGTTTTTCTGCTTCAGCGCATTGTTGGTAATGGCATTAAACAGAACGAAATCGAGACCACCCGGCTGATTCGATTTAAACGGAAAGTCAATTTTATTACGCACGTAGTACGCCTGATCCACCACGTTGCTCACCGACGATTCGCCGAAAATGAGAATGTTCGGGTACTGATCCATCAGCGCCTGATTACACCGGTTCATGAACGGCATGTCATTATACAGATACGTGTCCACGCGCCAGGCATCTATACCAAAATTTTCGACGGTCCAGATGGCGTGCTGAATCAGAAAGTTGGCCACGTAGGGGTTGTTCTGGTTCAGGTCGGGCAGGAACGGCACAAACCAGCCGTCAACGGTAATCTTCCGGTCAATCAGCGACGCGTGCGGGTCGGTAATGGGCTGCTGTTTGTACGAAGTGTTGGTATACGCTGGCCACTGGTGAACCCAGTCTTTGCCGGGCATGTCTTTGATAAACCAGTGATTGATACCAACGTGGTTATACACCGCATCCTGCACCACTTTCAACCCGGCCGCGTGTGCCGACTTAATGAAGGCGGTGTAGGCTTCGTTGCCACCAAACCGCCGGTCTATGGCGTAATGGTCTGTAAAACCGTAGCCATGATAGGCGGAGCGCATCTCCCCACCCTCGTTGGTGAGGGGCTGGTTATTCTCCAGCAACGGGGTGAACCAGATAGCGGTAACGCCCAGATCTTTCAGGTAGTCGAGGTGTTTGGCGGCCCCGGCCAGATCCCCGCCGTGTCGGTAAAATGGATTAGCCCGGTCGGCGTTGGGATCGGCCATGTCAGCAAACTTATCGTTGGCCGGGTCGCCATTGGCGAAGCGGTCGGGCATGGCTAAGTAGATGAAATCGGCTGAGGTCACACCAGTTCCTTTTGGTGTTTTTTCACGGGCTTTCAGGTCAAACGGCTGCGTAAGCGTCTGGCTTCCCTTTTTACCCGTTAGTTTGAGGGTTCCAGCTTTGGCGGTGGGCGAAATAACCAGGTCGAGGAAAGCATAGTTCGAGTTTTCGACTGTGTGCGTTTTGGCGAGTTTCACCCCCGGATAGTTGAGCGAATAGGCCAGGGTTCCGGCGTTAGGTCCGTACACCATCAGTTGTACCGTCGGGTTCTTCATTCCCACCCACCAGTTAGTTGGGTTGACGCGCTGAATCTGAGCATCCTGGGCAACGGTGACGTTCGCAATCAGGCTCAGAACGAAAAAGAGTGTACTAGTTAGTTTTGTCATAGGCTAGTAATCGGTTGACATACGAATAATGCAACAATAATAAAAAATAACGAAAAACTTTAGCCGAAAAAGGCCATAGCTTTGCGGGAATGTGGCTGGTACCCTACGCTAACCTGAATTGATCTGCCCATATGTACATGGAATCGCCTGTCCCTACGATGGACAAATTAATCATTTACCAGATTTTCACCCGTCTGTTTGGTAATCAGAACACCACTAACCGACCCTACGGAAGTCGCGACGAAAATGGCGTCGGCAAATTCAATGACATAAATGAAGCTGCCCTCAAAGCGGTCCGGCAATTCGGGGCCTCGCACATCTGGTTCACCGGTGTTATTGAACACGCCACCGAAACCAATTATAGCGACCAGGGTATCCGTCCTGATGATCCAACCGTGGTAAAGGGGCGGGCAGGGTCTCCCTACGCCGTAAAAGACTATTATGATGTCGACCCCGATCTGGCCGTCGACGTGTCCAACCGCATGGCCGAGTTTGAGGCTCTGGTACTCCGTACCCACTCTCACGGCCTGAAAGTGATCATCGATTTTGTGCCGAACCACGTGGCCCGTCAGTATCATTCCGACAGCAAACCGGCAGGCATTGTCGATCTCGGCCAGAACGACGATACCAGTCTCCCCTTTTCGTCCACCAATAATTTCTACTATTTGCCGGGGCAACCGTTTGTCAGTCCGGATCAGGACCCGCTGCATCATCATGCGGATAGTGCATCCGTCTCAAAGCTGAATGAGTTTCCGGCCAAAGTAACGGGCAGTGGTTCCCTGACAGCCACCCCCGACATCAATGACTGGTACGAAACGGTGAAGCTGAACTACGGCTACAATGTTTTCGACGGTAGTTTACACGTTGAGCCAATTCCGGCCACCTGGCATCAGATGCTTGACATTCTGCTGTTCTGGGCCGAAAAAGGCGTCGACGGATTCCGGTGCGATATGGCCCATTTGGTACCGGTAGCATTCTGGAACTGGGCCATAAGCCGGGTGAAACAGCGTTACCCGCAATTGATTTTCATTGCCGAAATCTACGATCCGAGTCTATACCGTTCGTTTATTTTTGAAGGTCGTTTCGACTACCTCTACGACAAAGTGGGGCTGTACGACGCCGTTCGGCGGCTCATGGAAGGACATGGCTCCTGTTATGAGCTGACTAGTGTATGGCAGCACGAATCCGGCGATTTTGCCCAGCACATGCTCCGGTTTCTGGAAACCCATGACGAGCAGCGCATTGCTTCCCGTTTCTTCTCCAACAACCCCTGGGCTGCCATACCCGGTATGACCCTGGCTGCCACCATGCACACAGGGCCGATTCTGCTGTATTTTGGGCAGGAAATTGGCGTGCGTGCCGAAGGCGTTGAGGGCTTCAGTGGCGATGACGGGCGCACGACAATTTTCGACTACTGGGGATTACCGGACTGGCAGGGCTGGCTTAATCAGGGCCGGTACGATGGCATGGGGCTGACTGATGACCAACGCAGCCTGCGGGCTTTTTACCAGCAGTTGAACCACCTCATCAGCAATTCCGATGCTATTCAGAATGGCTACTTCTTCGATTTACAGTATGCCAATGACAATGGGCAGAGCCCGGGGTACGATGCCCATCAGGTGTACAGCTACCTGCGTTATACCGAACGGCAGCAGCTGCTTATCATCTGCAATTTTTCCAGTACCAATGCCTGCAGTACCACTATTGCCATTCCACCGGTAGCGTTTGAGGGTATGCAAAAAGAGGCTGCCCAAACGCATTGGTTCAGTGATATTTTCATGAGTGACACTCGGATTGAGACATCCGGTCTGGCGGGTGTACCGATTGAACTACCACCTCGTTCGGTACGGGTATTTGAAATAAAATCGTAAAAAAAGCTACTTTTAGGTAATCTCTTCGTCAACATAGTCCTGTAAACTTTAACTAGGTGCCTGTACAAAAACTGTTTGCTACCCTCTTTTTGCTGCTATTTTCACTAGCTGGACAGGCTCAGGGAGTCGTTCTGTCCAGTAACCTGAACTCATTGACCCTGGTAGGTGGTAAAACGCTGGCCGAAACGACCATTAAAATCGGCAGGCAGTTTATTGGCACGCCTTACACGCCCCATACGCTCGACGTAAACCCCACCGAACAACTGGTTGTTAACGTTCGGGAATTCGACTGCACTACCTACCTGGAAACCGTACTGGCCCTTTCTTTGACTTGGCAGGCTGTATCCGATAAACAAAACCCAACCCTGTTTGATGAAACGTTTCGCCAGTATCTGACCCGACTCCGGTATCGGGATGGGCGAATTGAGGGCTACGCCAGTAGGCTGCATTATTTCTCGGACTGGCTGCGCGACAATGAACGGCACGGCCTTTTGGCCGATGTAACCCATGAATTACCGGGGAGCATATCCGTAGCGAAATCCGTTTCTTACATGACCGCTTCGATGTATCGATATCCCCGCTTACAGGACCCGGCCATCTTCAAACAGATGGCCCAAACGGAAGCATCCCTGAGTCAGCAGCCATTCGCTTTTGTACCGAAAAAAAACATCCGGCAGGCCGAAGCGCAGCTTCAGGATGGGGACATTGTGATGCTGATGTCCGCCCGGCCCGGTCTGGATATGAAGCACGTTGGCCTGGCCATCCGGCAACCCGATGGGCGTATGCACCTCCTTCATGCCTCCTCCGACCAGGGTGAAGTAGTGATTACCAAATACCCAATAAGCGACTACCTGCTGGATCATAAACACCTGTCGGGCATTCGGGTAGCGCGGTTGAAATAACGTGCTTATTCGCAAGTGGTTTGTCGTTTTTGATTCCTGCGAGGTCAACTCTTTGGTAGCCACAAACGATAAATCACCACCGTTTTATCTCTCCGGCCCTAGTGGTACTAACGGCACGATGGTCGAGTTTTTCACCTCGGCCATCACAAAAAAGCTGCTGATGTGCAGCGTACCCGCAATAACGGACAGATGTTCCTGATAAAAGCGGTTGTAGGTTTCCATATTACGGCTGACAATCTTGAGCAGGTAGTCGAACGTACCCGACACCCGATTACACTCTACCACATCAGGCAGTTCACAGATGGCTGCTTCGAAAGCCGCAAAAGCATCACGGGTTTGCCGATCGAGCGTAACCTGGCAATAAACCATCAGGAGATTACCCAGTTTTTTTTTGTTTAATATCGTCACGTATCGGTCGATGATTCCTTCCCGTTCGAGTCGTTTTATTCGCTCATGAATGGGCGTTTTGGAGAGGTTGATCTGCTTCCCAATTTCCTGAATGGTCATCAGTGCATTTTGCTGAAGCAGGGTCAATATTTTACGGTCGGTGTTATCCAGGTTATCCATGACGGCATTTTTACGTATTTAACCCTTATTATTCGTTAAAAATAGAACTATTTCCTATTTAGAAGGTCTCCCGTAGGTTTATTTTCTGAAATAGCGGGTAATACCAGAAAAGCACAATCGACTCTTTATCTTTGTTTAAAGGCAAGTCTACTAGGCCAAATCAATTGATCACTCATGGTAATCGGTGTTCCCGCTGAAATAAAAAATAACGAAAACCGCGTTGCATTAACTCCTGCAGGCGTTACCGAACTTCGGAAACATGGCCATACAGTTTACGTGCAGGTTAATGCAGGTGAAGGCAGTGGTTTTGAGGACGAAGAATACATTGCGGCCGGTGCCATAATGCTCCCCACCATCGAGGCTGTTTATGGTATCGCCGAGATGATTATGAAGGTCAAAGAGCCGATCCGTTCGGAATATGACCTAATTAAGGAAAACCAGCTTCTCTTTACGTATTTCCACTTTGCTTCGTCGGAAGAGTTGACCCAGGCCATGCTGGCCAAAAAGGCAATTTGTCTGGCTTACGAAACCGTTGAGCGGCCCGACCGCAGCTTACCGCTGTTGGTACCCATGTCGGAAGTAGCCGGTCGGATGGCAGTTCAGGAAGGTGCCAAATACCTCGAAAAACCGATGAAAGGTCGGGGGATTTTGCTGGGTGGTGTGCCGGGGGTTAAGCCCGCTAACGTACTCGTGCTCGGTGGAGGTATCGTTGGTACGCAGGCTGCCAAGATGGCCGCCGGACTGGGGGCGCAGGTTACCATTATGGACGTAAGTCTGGCCCGGCTGCGTTACCTGTCAGATATTATGCCGCCCAACGTGCAAACGATGATGTCGAACGAATATAACATTCGGGATATGATCAAAATCTGCGACCTGATTATCGGGGCGGTACTGATTCCGGGAGCCAAAGCCCCCCACCTGATTACCCGTGAAATGCTGAAGCAGATGCGGCCTGGTACGGTGTTAGTTGACGTAGCCGTGGATCAGGGCGGATGTATCGAAACCTGTCGTCCAACTACGCACGAAGACCCCACGTTCATCATCGATGGCGTTGTGCATTACTGCGTAGCCAATATGCCGGGAGCTGTTCCGTACACCAGTACGCTGGCTTTAACCAATGCTACCCTGCCCTACGCACTGCAATTAGCCAATAAAGGCTGGCAACAGGCATGCCGCGACAACACAGACCTGAAACTAGGCTTGAATGTAGTAGGCGGTAGAGTAGTGTATCAGGGTGTAGCCGAAGCCTTCGGCTTGCCATTAACAGATGTGAATTCGGTATTGATTCAGGAAGAGGAGTCAACGCACTAAAAATATTACTTATTCATCGATAGACGCAGGCCATACTTCCCGGAGTATGGCCTTTTTTTTCGACCTCAACGCAAAAACTTCTCCACCAGTACGGCCCATTCCTCGTCCAGTGAGCCATCAAAAAAGGGTTCTCCCGCCCGACGATACCAGTAGTTGGCGTTGAACCGGTCCCCTTCTTTTCGGTGCAGGTAGGCGTGCAACCGGTCGTAAGGTTGCGTACCCTCCTGGCTTTGAGCCACGTTGTGGGCAGCTTCCCAATTGCCGCTGGCATCATACCAAAGCCCCTGTAGAACTGGATGGATACCCGTTGGCGGCTCTGGCTGCGACAGGGTAGTTTTAAACTGGTCGATAGTCATTTTAAGCTGGCTGTTTCGGGTAAAGCTTTTTTCAGGTACGATTCATAGGCCGGAGTAACGTATACCGTGTACGTATCCAGCCGTACAGCCCGGTAGGGCTGCTTCATAACGCGGGGTAGTCGTTCGCCCAGTTTCTGAAAATCATTGTTTGGGATGATAGCCAAATCCGCTTTCTCCCACTGTTTTTCGGTCGGCCAGATATTGTAATGTTTGTGAAAAAACGGAATCAGGTAATCAAATACGAACACGTTTGAGCGCGCGGGTATATCACGAGCAAGCGCCTGAATAACGGCTATATCCGAAGCCGGTAGTAACGGTTCTTTCTCGGGATCGAATCGGTGCGTCACTATAGCACGAAGACTGGCAAACAACCGGAAGTCGGGCCGGGCGTACTGAACAATGGGAAGCTGGACAACAAAGAGTACCAAACATACGGGAATCCACTGCCTGCCGGGTGCCTGCTCCCTGCCAACACCGAACACGAGCCACACGAGCAGGGTATACACCACCGAGAACGCATAAACCAGCACAAACCGGGGTGGCCACGTAAGCGACACCAAATCAAACAGGGCATTGGTACCATAATAGGTGCCGCCCTGTACCCAGTTTGAGAGTAGCAATGCCAGTTGGGCCACTGCATAAATCAACAGAACACTCCCTGTTTGCTGCCAACCGGTACGAAAAAGTCCGTAGATTATCAAGCCAATGGATGGTAGCAGTAGCAGGACCGTTTGCCCCAGCAGGCGTAAGTTGGTACGAATAAACGTTCTGTCGTGCAGGCCGTTACTAATAGCATCAAGGGCTTGCTGGAGCCTGGGTTCAGGCTCGGCGGAGTGGTTTTTGTACGATAAAAACAGCATTCCTGCTATAAAAACAGCCGCCCAACCACCCAGCACCCGCCAGAATACGGGCCTGGTGAGTATGCCAAAAACACTACGTTCACGGTTATTAGCCAGGTATTGAATGCACAAAAAAGCCAGCTGAATAGCCCCCGCCAGCAAAGCGCCGTCTTCTTTTACCAGGACAATCAACGCACCCGTCACCCAAAACCAGGTTGACTGATGGGTGTATAAGGCCAGAAAAAAAAGGATCGATAGCGGGAAGTAGGTCAGTTCAGGATGCCAGCCGATGCCGGGGTGGTCGTTGAGCCAGAACCAAACGGGGCCCAGCAGTAATACGCTCAACGCGGCCCAAACAGCCCAGGAAGCCATTTGTCGACTAAGCTGTCGTAATAACAATCCATAACTCAAGACTAACAGACCCACCTGAACGGCGAAAGCACCGTAGGCACCACCTAAGTAGATAAGTGGTCCCCAGAGCAGCATGGCGTAATTGTTATGAATCCGGTCATCGAAGCCCCAGATATTTTCGTATAATAAAGGCCTGCCATCCATCCAGCTACACGATGCCTGGAGAAATATGTACATGTCGTTGTAGGTATAATACAACGCATTGAATCGGGCAATTTTAAAGCAGAAAAATAATAGCAGTACCAGGCTGCTCGTGGCAACCGGAACAATCCAGCGTGATTTCATAACATACGTACAGTTGGCCCGTTTGCCAGTGTTTTTAGCAAGTTGCACCCGGCAAAATTCTGCCTATAACCATTGCTCACGCAAAATACCATTTAGTTTCTCGTACGGAATCGTGACCTGAACCGGCCCCATAGCATAAGCGGCTATTTCGTACGGATTGTAATAGAAAATCAGACCATTGCGGGTCGTACCAACGTTGTCAGGCAGGAAGAAGTGACCGTCACGCAGAAAATACCCTTCTTCTTCCAGGTTGGCATTCGGCTCTATCCTCTGCTGTTGCCGGAAGGCTTGCTCCACTATTCCAAGCAGAGCCGTGGTATCCTCAACCATATCGTCCAGCGTTAACAGTCGTCCCGTTTTTCGATCAAATGTATAATAACTCAAGCCTGAGTTGGGGTGAGCACCACCCGTATAAGCGTAGGTTTCAACTTTTACGGTCAGGGCTTTCGCGCTTGAATGAACGGTGTCGACCCTGGTCTCCAGTTGCCAGCAGCCGCTCAGGCTTCCCATGTCTTTCCGCACCGCTTCATAATCCAGCGCAAACAGGGAAGCGGCTTTGTTCAGGTTGATTTTCGCTTCCGGATTATCAGCCACCGTTGTACTATCGAGCCAGCCCAACAGGCTACCAACGGCTATCAGGTGCAGGCTATCGTTGATTGTTCGGGCACCTTCGGTATCATCCTTCAACAACAGGTAGGATACGGATACATCGACACCGGTATTACTGGTACTATCGCAACGCGTTGCTCCGCCAAAGGTATATTGTTGTCGTACTAAAGAGGGAGGACCCGGTTGTGTTAAATGACAGGATGATAAAAAAGGCAACAAACCGAAAAAGATCGGCACAAAACAGCACTTCATAACGATAAAATAGGGTAATAAGAGGAAGTCAGGTATAAACGAGTTGACAACTGGTTAATTACCCAATTCCATCCGATTATCCTTCGCTACAAACTTAGTAAATCTTTGAACCGAATAGCCTGCCGCCGACTAATTTCAATCTTGTCGCCCCCACGTAACGTCACCAATAGCCCCCCGCTAAACCAGGGTTCAATTTTTTCAATCCATTGCAGATTGATGATATGTTTGCGGTTAGCCCGGAAAAAAGTGCTGGGGTTGAGTCGGTCTTCGAGGGCATTCAATGACTTCAGAACCAATGGTTTCTGATCATCGAAATAGAGTCGAACGTAATTACCCATGGATTCAAATAACCGGACTTTCCCCAGTTTGACAAACCAGCATTTTTCACCATCCTTCACGAATACCTGATCGTTTTCGCCCAAAACTTTTGAGGAAATCCCTGACGATGACCCCGCATTTTCGGGAACGTGCTGTTCTTCCTCAACCCGGTGAATGGCTTCCGACAGGCGGGCCAGTTCGATGGGTTTGAGCAGGTAATCGAGCGCATTGAATTCGAATGCTTTGATGGCGTATTCATCAAAAGCCGTTGTAAAAATTACTTCGGGGGTTTTGCCTTCGATAGACTGAAGCAACTCAAAGCCGTTTTTGCCCGGCATTTGAATATCTAAAAACAGGAGTTCCGGCTCCAGTTCATCAATCATACTCAATGCCTCGTCGGCATTGGCTGCTTCACCAATAATCTGAATTTTGGGAAAGTTTTCGAGTAGCCGACGTAGTTCATTACGAGCCAGGCGTTCATCGTCAATGATAAGGGTTTTCATGTAAAAGTTAGTTGTTCAGTTAATTAGGTGGTTAATTCTAGTGAATTAGTTGATGAGTTGGTCTGTTTATTAGTTGCTCAGTTGGGTTTGATTAGCCAGTATCAATCAGCTAACGCTCTAATTGACTGACTGATTTACGGAACATCCCCTCCGACTGGGCAGGAATCAATATATCGGCACACACGATAGCCTCATCTTCCTGAAAAATCTGAAATTGGGCATCCGGGCCATAGAGCAGTTCGAGTCGCTGGGCGGTGTTGGCCAGTCCAAAGCCCCCCGATGCTTCTTTATCACCCAGCACACCGGTATTCCGGATAACAATGTGTAGTTTGTCGGTACTGATGCTGCTATGCACTTCCACGAATCCCCCTTTAATGGCAGTGGACACCCCGTGCTTGATGGCATTTTCGACCAGCGTTTGCAGCATCATGGGGGGAACCTGCCAGAACAGGGTTCGACCGTCGATATCAATATGCGAAGTTAGCCGCTCTTCATACCGGACCTTTTCCAATGCCAGATAGTCTTCTACTGTTTTGATTTCTTCCCGTAATTCAACCGTTTTTCGCCGGTCGGCCAGCAGCGAGTTGCGTAGTAAATTGGACAGTTGGGTAATGCTTTGTTGTGCCTTAACGGGGTTTTCATGCACCAGTGCCCGAATGCTGTTCAGTGCGTTGAACACAAAGTGAGGATTTAACTGGGAGCGCAACACCTTTGCCTCTGTTTCGCGGATGCTGGTTTTAAGGAGTATCTTCTCAATTTCGGCGTTTCTATTCTGCTCTACGTAATGATAAACGGTGTAAGTAAGTACCCAGGCGAGCATACTTTTACCCCAGCTCATGGTATAACCGAAAAATCTGGATGGTTCGCCAACCAGATGCTGAGGGATAATGACCTGATCGATTGGTAGATTAACCATCGTCATAATCAGGGCGAGCACCAAAATGGAAAGCACTACACGCGGAGCCAGTTGAAAGAAGGGCAAGCGAACCCAGTTCCATCGCCGAATCATCAACCGATACAGGTGAGTCAGGGTAATTCCCAGAAAAATATTGGCAATGGCCAGGTAAAGCACATCAGGCACAAAACCATCCTCAGCCAGATAAGTCACGTACTCCACCCCAATCAGGAGCGACCAGCCAAAAATCTGACAGAACCAATACATTTTCTGCTTTGACATAAGCCTTTGTTAGTTACCTATCAGCAGGAACCAAACGAATATACGGGCTTTAGCATGTAAAACAGTTCCCCCATTAACGAATGGATAAATAGCGGTATTACCGGACATATGGGACAGTTGACTGGTAACCAAAAAGCTCACTACATCAGTGCCAGTGACAGCAGGTGAGCCGTATTGTTAGCCTGTTCAATAGTGAACCGGGATGACTCGTACTGATAACTGATTTTGTAGAGGCACAGGTTACTATGCTCGAACTGATCCATATCCGATAAAGGCCTGTTGGTAAGCCAGCAGAGCAAAATACGCATGGCCCGACCGTGCATGGCTACCAGAATGGTTTCCTCTTCCGGGTGCGAGAGTATAACGTCCAGGGCTACTTTTTGCCGGGCGGCCACCTCGTCGGGGCTTTCTCCCTGATCCGTTGTTTGAGCGGTGTTCCCTGCCGACCAGGCTTCGATCATATCCCGGTAATATTCATTATCCAGATTACCGGGAATTTTACCTTCCATCACGCCCCAGCAAATTTCGTTCAGCCCGGTCAGTTTTTCGTACGGTATGCCCAGGTCAATGAATGGCTGGGCGGTCTGGTGCGTACGTTTTAGTCCGGAAATATAAATCTTGCTGAAGGGTACGTGCTGGTAAGCCTGAAAAAAGGCTTGCGCCTGCGCCTGTCCCATATCGTTGAGGTCCGAATCAACCCCGCTTCCCTGTACTACTCCCCGCCTGTTGTAATCCGTTTCGCCATGGCGAATCAGATATATTGTTTTTTGTATCAAACCTATTCCTTTGCTTACCGATAAATTTTCCTAAAATTGGCCCGTAAAATTACACAAAAACGGTTCATGAACCTGTTTTAAGGGCTGATAAACGGATTATCCTGAGTCGACAACCCGTTTATCAGCCCAAACCGGAACGTTGACCCCTAAACTAAAAAAGACGATGAAAGCTGGCTTCGACCTAAATGCGCTTGATTTTATTCATACCGATTCTCTGGGCAAACACCTCGGAATTGAGTTCATAGAAGCCGGAGAAGGGTATCTGATTGCCCGGATGCCCGTGGATAATCGCACGCGGCAACCATTCGGTATCCTGCACGGTGGAGCATCGGTGGTGCTGGCCGAAACGCTGGGCAGTGTGGCTTCCTGGATGCTGCTGGACGACCCCTCAACGCAACGAGCCGTGGGTTTGGAAATCAATGCCAACCACATTCGCTCTATTCGCGAGGGCTGGGTATATGGTCGCTGCACCCCTATCCACACGGGCCGCACCACCCAGGTTTGGGACATTCGAATCACCGACGAAGGTGGCAAACTGGTGTGCGTGAGCCGGTTGACCATTGCGATTATTGGTATATGAGGCATCATTACCCTGCTGATAATGCCCGCAAATTAGTAACTTTGTTATAGATCAATTATGCAGCTTATGCATCCTAATCCTCCCCTTTCTAATTTACAGCTGGAGTTATTAAAAGTTTTCTCACGTCCGGTTCCTGACGAAGACCTGCTAGCTATTAAACAATTGCTTTCCGATTTTTTTGCCCAAAAAGCGGCAAATCTCGCCAACGAAGTCTGGGAGCGTGAAGGTTTGATTCAATGGCAACAAGACCATCTACGAACCGACTATAAAGCACCTCAGCGAGACAGTGCTCAATCATGAAAGTCGTAATTGACACCAATCTATTTTTAAGTGCTATCTCGCCAAAATCAACTTCTCATTGGTTGTATCAGGCTATTTTTTCTGGCCAATTTACGCTTTGCGTTACAACGGACATTTTAGAAGAATACGACGAGATTATTGAGTGGGGATTTCGTCAGCGCGATGTGGCCGATGCCGTACTTGAAGCGCTGATAAACTCTTCTTTTGTCGAGAGAACGAATGTTTCTTTCTTCTGGTGGCTCCTCACTGTCGACCCAGATGATAACAAGTTCGTTGATTGTGCCATAGCTGCCGGTGCTGACTATTTAGTGCCTGAAGACCGTCATTTCGACGTTTTAGCCAAAATCGAATTCCCGCAAATCAATATCATTGGCCTGAACGAGTTCCGTCGTATTGTGACGAGTGACATAAGCTGAGCGTGAATATGGTCATCAACTGAATTACTGGACGAGTGGCAGAAATTAGAGCGCATGATATTATAAACCTCTGATTTTCAAGATAATGATATATCAGCAAGAAAGCGTATTCACCATGAGCCGTACCCGTTTGGGGTGGCAAAGGCTGGGCGTTTTACTGTCGTTCATAGCATTGGCTGTCATTCCTGCGGGCATCGCGTTCAGAGGAATGCGCTACCCTGACCTATCGGTATTGCCCATCTTCTGGGTGGTAGGTATTGGTTTTACGGGAGCGTTGGTCCTGCTTGAGTTGATGCCGCAAACCGTTTCCATCGAACTGGGCGAAACGGGTTTCACGGTAAAAAAATGGGGAGGCCGCGCTGCCAGTTATCCGTACAAGGCCATCACGTCATACAACGAGCGACGCCAGCTTGATCGGTCGTCTGCGTATGATGAGTTGACGTTGTACATGCCGACCAACTGGTTTATGATTCGTTCAAACGTGTACGATGACTACGCGTACCTGAAGACCCAACTAACCCAGTATGCCCAGCCGGTTACCTATCGTCGGGTCATCACGCGGAGCGAGCGGGCACAGTTCCGGTGGTTTCTGGGTGGATTATCGCTGGTGATTATCGCCGGTATCCTATTCAGTTTCGCGGCTCACAACCCGGTGGGGAAGGCTCCCGCTCCGCTAAGGTATCTTTCTGCCCAGGTTAATAGTGTGGGGGCAGTAAAAGCCAAGAGTAATTTCAAAGGGGTTTCATTCCGGCTCAACCGCTGGCCCGATCTCTGGTTTTATGCCAGCCGCCAGAATTTTGATCAGGATATCCGGTTTCTGCTCCAATACATCCGTCCGAACCACCCCGTAACGCTACTCTTACGGGAGAGCGATATCCAGAAGAAACTGCTCAAAACCGAGCCACTTACATTTGGCGATAAATACATTGACTACGAACGCATCGATGTATTTGGCATTCGTCAGGGAACCAGTATCAACCTGAGCACCACGCAACCAGTTTATGAACCGACCCGTACCCGCCCCTACAGATGGCTGTTTTTCTATGGTATGCTGCTACTGTTCTGCGGCAGCTGCTGGGTTTGGACGGAACAGCAGGCATTGATTCGGGCGAGTTAGCGAATTGGACCACTAACTTTTTCCGCACCTTCAGCCTCCAGTTACTGGTAACAACTCGTCAGCAACCACCCATCTATAATTCAGAAAATCCGGCGTGAAGATGCCCTCGATTACCACGCCAAGAGTCGTCCCGGCAAACTCGAAGTTATCCCGACCACAGAATACAGTACTGGCCTATTCGCCGGGGGAGCAGTCGCATAGACCAGCCGAATCCAGTTGATATTTTGTATATTGGTATCAAAAACGCACTAATGGAAACACCAACTAAGCCCCTGCGCGGTATGGCCATCATTCGCCGACTTGTTGAGGTCAAGAAACAGGCCCAGCTCGATGCCGTAGAAAACTACCGCAACAACCCGGAAATCCGATCGGTGGTGGATAAACTAAAAGAAGTAAATGGAAAGCGAAAAGCAGCCTAGTCGGTACCAATTCACCTTTACTAGTGGTGAATTCAATTCCTACTACTTTACCACGGACACTGATATAGTTTACGAGATTAAGTTTATCCCCTCAACTGATTTCTTCGGGGCCTATCCTGAGTTGGATGTCGATATTTTTGAGATGACAATCTCCGTAGCCGACAACCCAACTGGCAAACGGTTACCCGCCGATCCGATGGTGCCCCCACAATCTTCGCCGTTTTTGAACACTTCTTTCTACCCCACCGGCAGGCCATTATCTTTATCTACGATTCATCGGACGGGCGCGAACAGGCGCGGTTTCGCAAGTTTGGTGTGTGGTTTTATACCAAGACAAGCAGCCTGACAGACCTGGCCAAATTTGACCGGGTGGCCGTCGATGGTAACGACAAAATTCTTCTATCCCTGATTATGAGTCGCCTGCATCCACAGTTGATGCGTATTGTGGCGATGTTCATGCATCTGGGAGAAGCTGGATGCAGAGTTTGGACCGGACAGTTTCGAGAATCAGACAGGTCGGACTCCATCAGTCCGCTAACTTTTTCCGTACCTTCGCAATCCGGTTACTGGTAACAACTCGTCAGCAACCACCCATCTATGATTCAGAAAATCCGGCGTGAAGATGCCCTCGATTACCACGCCAAAGGTCGTCCCGGCAAACTCGAAGTCATTCCCAGCAAGGAATACAGCACTCAGCGCGACCTCTCGCTGGCCTATTCTCCGGGGGTAGCCGAGCCGTGTCTGGCCATTGAAGCCAACCCGGATGATGCCTTTAAATACACTGCTAAGGGTAATCTGGTAGCCGTTATCAGTAACGGAACCGCCGTGCTGGGGCTGGGCAATATTGGTCCGGGTGCCAGCAAGCCCGTGATGGAGGGGAAAGGATTGCTCTTCAAGATTTATTCCGATATTGACGTATTCGACCTGGAGTTGGACACCACCGACATCGATGAATTTGTGCGTACGGTCAAGATTCTGGAACCCACGTTTGGTGGTGTCAACCTAGAGGATATCAAGGCCCCCGAATGCTTCGAGATTGAGGAGCGGCTCAAGAAGCAAATGAATATTCCGGTCATGCACGACGACCAGCACGGCACGGCCATCGTGAGCGGAGCGGCTCTGCTCAATGCGCTGGAACTGGTTCATAAAACGATGGAAACGGCTCAGTTCGTTATTCTGGGTGCCGGAGCTGCCGCTATCTCCTGCGCCCGCCAATACGTTGCCCTAGGTGCAAAGCGGGAAAACATGGTAATGTTCGACGTCAACGGCCCCCTTACTACCAGCCGCACCGACCTGGACGAGATGATGCAGCCCTTCGCTACCAGTCGCGCTATTACCTCCCTGAGCGATGCCTTTGCCGGGGCGGATGTATTCGTTGGTTTGTCGAAAGGGGGAATTGTGAATCAGGATATGATTCGATTGATGGCCCCTGATGCCATTGTGTTTGCCATGGCCAATCCAAACCCGGAAATCAGCTACGACGATGCGATGGCCGCCCGGCCCGATATTATCATGGCAACGGGCCGTTCAGACTATCCGAATCAGGTCAACAACGTGCTTGGATTTCCCTACATTTTCCGGGGAGCGCTGGATGTTCGGGCTACCGAAATCAACGAAGCCATGAAACTGGCGGCTACCTACGCCCTGGCCGATCTGGCGAAGAAACCCGTCCCCGACCTGGTGAACCTGGCCTACGGCGAGTCGAACATGCTCTTCGGGCGAACCTACATTTTGCCCAAACCCGTTGACCCGCGTCTGCTTATCACGGTAGCTCCGGCGGTAGCGAAAGCCGCCATGGAATCGGGGGTAGCACGGTTACCCATTAATGACTGGGAAGCGTATGAACAGCAACTGGCCCGCAGACTGGGGCAGGATAACCAGATATCGCGGGTTATCCTGACCAAAGCCAAAGCCAACCCGAAGCGGGTGGTGTTTGCCGATGCCGAAAACCTGAAAGTGCTGAAAGCTGCGCAACAGGTTCGGGATGAGGGTATTGCGTTCCCCATCCTCCTGGGCGAACGGGATAAAATCGAACAGCTTATCGGGGAAAACAACCTCGATCTGGGGCATAATGTCCAGATTATTGACCTGCGTGCGCCCGAACAGCAGCATCTGATTGATCGGTTTACCAACTTGTATTTCGACCGGCGTAAACGTAAAGGGGTAAACATGACCGAAGCCCGGAAACTGATGTACATCCGGAACTACTTCGGGGCCATGATGGTGGAAACGGGTGAAGCCGATGCCTTGATTTCCGGTTTGACGCGCAGTTACCCCGATACGATCCGGCCAGCCCTGCAAATTATCGGCAAAGAACCGGGCGTTAAAAAAGTGGCCGGGATGTACATTCTGCTCACCAAACGAGGTCCCCTGTTTTTCTCCGACACGACGGTCAACTTCAACCCTACCGCCGAAGAAATTGTCGAGATAACCGAACTGACTGCCCGAACGGTCGAACGATTCAACATCAAACCCCGCATCGCGTTAGTTACGTACTCTAACTTTGGCAGTGCCCAGGGCGACGATGCCGAAAAGATGAACCGCGCCGTGGAGATTTTGCAGCAGAAACACCCCGACATGATTGTAGACGGTGAAATCCAGGCTCACCTGGCGTTCAACACCGAACTACTTCAGCAGAATCATCCGTTCAGCAAGCTGGTGGGCGAAGGGGCCAACACGCTCATTTTCCCCAATTTGTCGGCGGCTAACATTGCCTATAACCTCATGAGTGAAGCCGCCGGTTTCGATACCATTGGTCCCATTTTGCTGGGCATCCGCAGGCCGGTATACGTGTTGCAACTGGGTTCATCGGAACGAGAAATCGTCAATATGGTCGCCATTGCGGTGGTCGAAGCACAGGGGAAATAACAGTCTACAGTTTTCAGTTTATGGTTTAAAGTTGGCTGACGCAAACAATGGTTGTGCGTCAGCCAACTCTAAACCGTAAACTGAAAACAGAAAACTCATAAAAATGAGAATACTAACCGGTATCCAGTCCAGCGGCAGGCCGCATTTGGGCAATATTCTAGGGGCTATCAAGCCCGCCATCGAGTTATCCAGACTTCCCGATAACGAGTCTTTTTTGTTCATTGCCGATCTTCATTCGCTTACCACCATTAAGGATGGCCCTATGCGCCGGGAGTTTACAAAAGCGGTGGCGGCAACCTGGCTGGCCTTTGGTCTGGATACGCAGAAAAACACCTTCTGGCGGCAATCGCGGGTGGGTGAGCATACCGAACTGGCTTGGCACCTGAGTTGCTTCACACCTTTTCCGATGCTGAACAACGCGACGTCATTTAAGGAAAAGTCAGACCGGGTCACGTCTGACCGGTCACTTTCGGTGGTCAACGCGGGTTTATTTGTGTATCCGGTGTTGCAGGCGGCTGACATTTTGCTGTATGATGCCGAGATTATCCCCGTTGGGAAAGACCAGCGGCAACACATCGAAATGACGCGCGACATTGCCAGCACTGTCAATAACCAGTATAACCAGGACATTTTCGTACTCCCGGAGCCCCGCATCGACGACCGACTCATGACCATTCCGGGTATCGACGGGGCCAAAATGAGTAAGTCGTACAATAACTACATCGACATTTTCTTGCCCGAAAATGAGTTGTGGAAAGTGATCAAAAAGATCAAATCGGACTCTACTCCCCTCGAAGACCCAAAAGACCCGGCTACTGATATTACCTTTCAGTTATTCTCACTACTGGCCTCCGACGCGCAGGTTACCGAGATGCGGGCTTTGTACGAAGGGGGTAATTACGGCTACGGCATGGCCAAAAAGGCGTTCTACGAACTCATACTGGCGCAATTCGCTACCGAGCGCGAACGCTACGATTACTACACGGTTGAGAATCCTGATGCGCTGGAAACCGAGCTTCGGGCAGGGGAAGAAAAGGCCCGTGCCGTGGCTGGGCGCACCATTGCCCGGGTGCGGGACGTGATGGGATTTAATTAGCGGTTAAGAAAATTACCGTTAGCTAAATTGATTTGGATTGGGTGTTTCCGTTTGTGTACTTTCAGTCGACTAATTAAACGTGTAGTCAACTAAAAACCACCCATGAAGGATGAGTAACCTACCTAATACGCAAGGCTTGAACATCATTCGATTAAAGCCCCGTGAGTTTCACTTTTTGCAGTTAGCCTGCTCCGAATTAACCTACGTCCAGATTGCCGACCGAATGTGCGTTAGCCCCCGCACGGTGGATGGCTATCGGGAAGCCTTATTCGACCGTTTCAAAATCAAAAGCCGTGTGGGTCTGGCACTCTGGGCATTACGGTCAGGGCTGGTGGCGTAACCCTTCCCTCTAACCGCCACAGTAATTCATTTTTCAGCACGTATTTCAGCTCGATAGTCAATATGACCTGGCGCAGGTCGTTACGTGAATAGGTTTCCCTTATTCGCGTAACGAACATGCCCCTGATTAGTGATATTGCCAACATGATTGACCACGCGCTGCTGCACCCGACGCTTACCGACGTCGAACTGCGGGCAGGCTGCGAGTTGGTTCTACAATACGATGTAGCATCCATTTGTGTTAAACCCTATGCTGTCCGTACCACCACCGAATTTCTGGCGGGTTCTACTATGCGGGTTGGAACGGTCATTGGCTTTCCCCACGGGAATAGCACCACCCGCATCAGAGTGGCCGAAACCGATCAGGCTTGCCAGGATGGTGCGGTTGAAATCGACATGGTAATCAACATTGGCAAAGTATTGAGTGGCGACTGGGCTTACGTGCGCGCTGAAATCCAGGCTATCCATGCCGTTTGCCGTGCGCACGGGGCTCTCCTGAAAGTAATTTTCGAGAATGATTTTTTGCCTGATAATGCCCACAAAATCAAACTCTGTCAACTCTGTACTGAAGTTGGGGTTGAGTTTGTGAAGACGTCTACCGGCTTCGGCTTTGTGAAAGGCAAAGATGGGAAGTACAATTACGAAGGCGCTACGGTAGAAGACCTGCGTCTGATGCTCGCTCATGTAGGACCGGGTGTTCGGGTGAAAGCGTCCGGCGGCATCCGCACCCTGGATGAACTCCTGCTGGTGCGGGAAATGGGGGTTTCACGGGTGGGTACCTCGTCAACGGCGGCTATCATGGAAGAGGCTTACCGCCGGTCGGGAACGACCACCGCTAATGCACCCATCCCCGAAGTTGACGGATATTAGTCGAGCCTTATGCGTAGTTTTACGGCGTACATGATCTGGTAACTCAATGCTCAATCTTGGCTTTGTTTCGGCTATCCTGGCCGACTATGACCTCAACGGTGTTTTAAAATTCGCTTCCGATCATTCCTTCAAATGCGTCGAAGTGATGTGCTGGCCAACCAGTAGCTCGGATAACCGTCGGTATGCCGGTGTTACGCATGTCGACGTGGATAATCTGGACGTAGAGCAGATTCACGATCTGACAAACCTTTACGGGGTTTCTATTTCGGCCCTGGGCTATTACCCAAACCCACTCGACCCAAATCCCGAACAGGCGGAGTTTTATCGGGAACACCTGAAAAAGGTCATTCGGGCGGCTGCGAAACTGGCGCGGCCCAGCGACCCGGTTCCCGTTGTCACTACGTTCATTGGCCGTAACCCTTCGCTAAGCATCACCGACAACCTGAAACTGTATGCCGAACACTGGCCCGCTATCGTGAAAGTGGCCGAGGAGTGTAATGTAAAAATCGGTATTGAAAACTGCCCGATGTGGTTTACGGATGATGAGTGGCCGGGCGGCAAAAACCTCGCAACCACACCCGCCATCTGGGACCGGATGTTCGAGATTATCCCCTCTCCTATTCTGGGACTGAATTACGACCCCAGCCACCTGATCTGGCAGATGATGGACGAGGTAAAGCCCATTTACGACTACCGCGATCGCCTGCATCATATCCACCTGAAAGACGTGAAACTCTACCCCGACAAGCTGAACCGGGTGGGTATTATGGCGAATCCACTGGAGTACCATTCGCCCAAATTACCCGGTCTGGGCGATGTACGCTGGCGCGATTTCTTTGCCGCGCTGACCGATGTGCGCTACCGGGGACCGGTTTGTATCGAGGTAGAAGACAAGGCGTTTGAAGGCAGTCCAGAAGACGTAAAAACCGCCATCCTGACCGCCCGGAACTACCTGAGCCAGTTTCTGGTGCTGTCTTGATTGAATCAGTCTGATATATCGCTAAGGTATAGTAGTATGGCAAAGCCAATTCCCGTTATCAATGAAACACTCATGAACGCTAACCAATAAGGCCGTTTTTGGGGCATCGTGATAGCCAGAATCAAAAGTACCAGGCAGTGAACAGGAGAAAAAAGGATGATGAGCAATACCCCGCCAATCCAGTGATTCCCAATCAGGCCAATAGTCCAATAGGCCAGCGCGGGGAGTACATTCTCACGGACTGTTTTGGTGGCGTTCATGCTAATCTAAATAGTCGTTGAATGGTGCAATATAGGGAATTCATGATACGACAAGGACAAGCACTTGTAACTACCTGAGCCAATTTTATATTATGATTGAAACCCTTAATAAATTCGACACCGATCTTTTTTTGTGGCTCAATGGCCACTACGCGCCCTGGCTGGACCCGATTATGGTTTGGGTGACGGAGCGCAACAACTGGTTTCCATTCTACGCCCTACTCATCGGCTGGCTGGTGTACCGGTTTCGGAAGCAGGCTATCGCACTACTACTGACCATTGCGGCCGCCGTTGCCGTAGCTGACCAGCTGGCCTCGTCGGTGCTCAAACCCCTCACCCACCGCCTGCGCCCCTGCCACGAACTGGCGCTGCAAAAGTTGATTCATCCGGTGCTGGAATGCGGGGGGCTGTATAGTTTCGTGTCCTCCCATGCCTCCACTACATTTGCCCTGGCCACTACACTCTGGTTGTTACTGGGCAAAAAATATCCTCTGTTCAAATGGGTATTCCTGTGGGCCGCTATTGTATCGTACAGCCGGATTTATGTGGCAGCCCATTATCCGCTCGATGTGCTGGCCGGTACGGGTCTGGGTATTTTATCGGCGTTTTTCTGCGTCCTTGTCTTTCACTGGTGGCAGAATCGGTTCGTCGCCCCCGACAAACGCTTTGCCGACTAAGCCTTTGCAAAAGGTTGCTTGATAGCATTTTACCAGCTAGCTTGCCGTTTGTATAGAACCCGCCGTACCAACCCATTCACCTGTTTATGTTCAACCGGTTTCAGTCGCTGATTCGGGACTACTTCGGCTTCTCACACAAAGAGAGCCTGGGGTTCACCGTGCTGCTTTTCCTGACGGTACTCTGCCTGTTCATCCCCTTTTTGTACCGGTTTGCCAGCGACCGAAATCCAATCGATACCAGTGCTGCCGACCAGCGAAAACTCGATAGCCTGGTAGCCCTGATGCAGGCCGAAGAAGCCCGACAGCCCCAGTTTGGCAGCCGCCCGGAGAAAGACAAAACCACCGGAGAACGATTTAGTGAGCCCAAATTATTCAATTTCGACCCCAACACGGTGAGCGTAGCCGGGTTACAGCAACTGGGGTTACCGAAGTGGTTGGCCGAACGCATTGACAAGTACCGCACCAAAGGCGGGCAGTTCAAAAAGAAAGAAGACCTCCTGCGCATCTATGATTTCCCGCCCGACCTCTACGACCAGCTTGAACCCTACATTGCGTTGAAAGTAGCGCCCCGCTCCGGCCAGTTTCCGTCGGAGCGATTTGGGGACGCAAAAGCCAGTGCCGGCGAACCCTACAAACCCGGCGAACGAAAACCATTTCCCGAACGACCCGCTTATGCAGAACGTCCCGCTAAACCGGTAATCCAGCCCTTCGATATCAACACCGCTGACACGGCCCAGTTGATTGCCCTGAAAGGTATCGGGTCGACGCTGGCCGGGCGTATTGTAAAATTCCGCGACGCGCTCGGCGGCTTCATCACCACGGAGCAGTTCCGCGACATTTACGGGCTGGATTCGCTGGCACTTGGCGAGTTGGAGAAGTTTGGCAAAATACAATCGTCCGTTCGTAGGATTCCGGTCAATACAGCCTCGGTAGACCAACTGGACAAACACCCTTTCTTGTCGCGTCGGCAGGCGCAGATTATTGTTAATTACCGGGAGCAGCACGGGGCGTACACCTCCCCTGAATCGCTCAAGCCCATCCGCATTCTGGATGCCAAAACCATTGAGAAAATTGCGCCGTATTTGGAGTTTTAGTCGTGGCTTTCCGTCAGGGGGGAATTAATCCCCCTTGACGGAAAGCTTGGAAAGCGTCTACGACTTGCGGCTTTTTAACAGCACCACATTCTCCACGTGGTGGGTGTGCGGGAACATATCTACCGGCTGCACATCCATTACGGCGTATCCCTCATCCAGAATACCCAAGTCACGAGCCTGCGTGGCGGTGTTGCAACTCACATACACGATACGGTCGGGGGCGGCTTTGAGTAGCTGACGCGTGACGGCTTCGTTCATACCGGCGCGGGGCGGATCGGTAATGACAACGTCCGGGCGACCATGCTGGTCAAAAAAACTATCCGTCAGAATGTCGCGCATATCCCCGGTTACAAACGAGGCATTGGTAATCCCGTTCACCTGGGCATTGATGCGGGCGTCGGCTACGGAGGCTTCAACGTACTCTACTCCAATTACTTCTTTGGCCCGTCGGGCCACGAACAGCGCGATGGTTCCGGTGCCGGTATACAGGTCATATACCCGTTCATTGCCCGTCAACCCAGCCCAGTCGCGGGTAATTTTGTAGAGGTTGTGCGCCTGCTGGGCGTTAGTCTGGTAGAACGATTTCGGGCCAATCCGAAACGTTAACGGCGGCCCGTCGGCTTCATCCATTTGCTCCTCAATGTATGGTTTACCCGCCCAGTTAATCACTTCCTGGTCCTGATAACTGTCGTTTTTCTTGCTGTTCAAGATGTAATTCAGCGAGGTAATCTGCGGGAAGTTCATTTTCAGGTGTTCCAGCAGACCGTTCAGCCAGTCGGGGTGATCATATGCCACCTGCAACGTTACCATTACCTGCTGCGTAATATCGGCGGTGCGGATGATGAGTGTACGCAGAAAACCGGTATGGGTTTTCAGGTTGTACAACGTCATATCGTTCGCAAAAACATAGTCCGATACAGCCAGCCGGATGGCATTGGACGGGTCGGGCTGGAGGTAGCAATGATGAATAGGCAGCACTTTGTCGAACCGGCCGGGAACGTGAAATCCCACCGCCCTCTGGTCGATAAGCTGGTCACTGCGGACTTCCTGCTGGGTCATCCACCGGCCTTCGGCGCAGGTAAATTCGAGTTTGTTCCGGTAGTACTGCGTGGGGTGCGCGGGCAGAATAGGCCGGATAGCTGGGAGAGCCACCTTGCCGATACGCGTCAAATGGTCGACTACCTGCTGATGTTTAAAGTTCAGTTGTTCGGGGTACTGAATATGCTGCCATTTGCAGCCACCACAGGTACCAAAATGTTCGCAAAACGGCTCAGCCCGTACCGCCGACCATTCATGAACTTGCTCGGCAACGGCCTCCCGATACTGTTTTTTCTTGCCGGTAATCCGCAAATCCACGACATCACCGGGAGCTACACCCGGTCCGCCGGTTGGGTTTTCGACGAAAATTATCCCTTCATCGGTTCGTACAATACATTTTCCTTCAGCAGCTACGGCATCAATGCGGACACCGGCTATCCGGACAGCATCCTGGGACTGGTTCTTTTTATGGTATCGTCGGCTCATGTAATTCCCTAAAAAACTGCTAATTTAAGCATCCGTTTTCGGACGGCACCCATGTTGACTTGTTTCTGAATATGGTAAACGTATACGGTAGATGGTGGTTATCGCTATTGCTAACCAGTTTATTGCTGGTTTTGGCCCATACAACGCAGGCAACGCACATTGTGGGCGGTGAACTCGAGTTACAGTACCTGGGCACGCAGAGTACGTATACGCATCGTATCAATCTAAATCTCTATTTCGATGATATAAATGGGAGTCCTCAAGCCGAAGACGCCTTTACGTCCGTTGGCATTTTCGCCAAACGCACCAATCAGCTTGTTGGGTATGTAGTGCTTAACCGGCTTAGTAGTCAATACATTGCCTACACGAAACCAGCCTGTGCGAGCGGCAACCTCCGCACCCGCCTGATACGATACAGTCTCAATTTAACCCTCGACCCGAACGTATTCAACGATGCCGCCGGGTACTATATGTCCTGGGAACGTTGCTGCCGCAACGGGACTATCATCAATATTCAGGTTCCGGCTGATGCCGGATCAACGTTTTACCTGGAGTTTCCGGCCCTGCTCAATGGCACCACACGGGTTACCAATTCCTCACCCGTTTTCACCATTCCAAAAGGTGATTATGCCTGTGTTGGTCAGCCCTTCACACTTGATTTTAGTGCAAAAGATGCCGATGGCGACAGCCTTACTTATAAACTGGCAACGCCCTACAACGGGTTTAGTACCAAAAACGACCCTAATCCGGGCGCGTCGAATGGTGCGTTGCAGCCCATTTTTGCCGGGGGTCCTTACCCACCCGTAAACTGGATTGGCGGCATTTCCATTGCCAACCAAATTCCGGGCAGCAGCCCACTTCGGGTTGATACCCGCTCCGGCCTGCTGCGCGTAACGCCCGATCGGGTTGGCTTGTTTGTCTTTTCGGTGGAGGTGGGTGAGTACCGGAACAAGAAATTAATTGGGGTAGTCCGGCGTGATTACCAGGTGCTGGTCATCGACTGCGCGAAGAACGACCCGCCCAAACTGCTCTTCCGCCCCGATGCTCAAAAATCATTTTATCAGCAGGGCACCGTGGTGACTATTAGCGAAAAAGACACCAACTGCCTGAATCTGTACATTACGGATATCAATCCAAACCAGCACATCACCATCACCAATATGAGTGGGTCGCTTCCCGGCCTGACCCTCACACCTAATGACCTGCTTACCCGAACCAGCCACGACACGCTGTCGGCGAAATTCTGTTTCGGGCGTTGCGTTAGTGAGGATGGAAAACCCATTACGCTGCTTATCCGGGCCACCGACGACGGCTGTCCGCAGGGGCTGAGTGATACCCTCAGCATTCGCCTGAACATTATCTCCTCGCCGAATAACAAACCCGTTGCCAGCACCGACTTACCGAAAAATCAGGCCCAGATTACGATTGGCTCGTCACTCACCTTCAATGCACTTGGCAAGGACATCGACAATGACAATATCACGATTCAGGCCGTTGGGCGGGGCTTTACGCTGGCGCAGGCGGGCATGAGTTTTAGTTCGGGGTCGGGCGTGGGGAAGGTATCACAGCCGTTCGTCTGGAAACCGGCTTGCGCTCAGGCTACTCAGACGAACTACGTGGTTGATTTTATCGTGACCGATAACCGGTGTAGTCGAAATCTGCGCGATACCGTAACGGTCAACCTGAGTGCCCTGGGTAAACCCAGCCAGCCACCGAGTATTCGGACAACCCTCCCGCAATCCATTGTCGAACTGGTTGTCAGCCCAGCCGATTCTGCCGGGCGCACGATGTTCGATGTGCTGGGCAATGACCCCGACCGGGATACCATCCGAATGACGGGCACCGGGCGGGGATTCGATGTAAAATCGGCCGGGATGGACTTCACCGGCAAGTTTGGTTTACCCAAGCTCCAGTCGCCCTTTAGCTGGAAACCGACCTGCGAACTGATGGCCGGGCAGAAAGAAGCCACGTTCATTGTCGATTTTGTGGTCGATGACCGCTCCTGCCAGCCCCATCACACCGATACGACTACGGTTACCTTCCACGTATCGAATCCGTCTTTTGGGGCCGACATCAACGTCCCGAACGTTTTTACGCCCAACAACGACGGGATGAACGACTACTTTGCGGTGAAAGACCTGCCCGAAAACACCTGCGATGAGCAGTTCAAACGAATTGACATTACCAATCGCTGGGGTGCGCTCATTTTCACCTCGACAGACCTAAAATTCCGCTGGTACGGCACCGATTCCGCCGTTGGCACCTATTACTATTTACTCCTCACCACCAAACGCACCCTCAAAGGGCCAATCACCCTATTGCGATAAATCCCCCCGGTTGAAACCTGGGGCAGATATAGGTGTATCCTGTTCCCGTAAAATGTTGGTCGGTATTTTCCGTATCAACCTACATTTATCCTGTACTTATAAAAAATGACACGGCGGGGATAGCTCGCCAACCCATTATCTTTGTCGTTCCTTATGAAAGATAAAGTCGTATTAATTACCGGTGCTTCCTCGGGTATTGGCCGGGCACTGGCTTTTGCGTTCGGGCAGGAAGGTGCCCACATCGTCATCTGCGCCCGTAAAGCCGACACCTTACAGACCGTACAGGCCGAACTTACGTCGGCGGGTATTACGGCACTCTCCTTAACCGCCGACGTAAGTGTAGAAGCGGATGTCAAACACTTAATTGAGCAGACCGTTGCCCGGTTTGGCCGGCTGGATATCCTGATTAATAACGCGGGCATTTCCATGCGCTCGATGCTCATCGACACCGACCCGGCGGTTATTCAGCGGGTAATGGATATTAACTTTATGGGAACGGTGTACGCCACCCGCTACGCTCTCCCGTATATCCAGCAAGCTAAAGGGTCTATCGTGGGTATTTCGTCGATTGCGGGTTACCGGGGGCTTCCCGTACGCAGCGGATACTCAGCCTCTAAGTTTGCCATGAACGGGTTTCTGGAAGCTGTACGGACGGAGTTGCTGCACACGGGCGTTCACGTACTGACGGCCTGCCCCGGTTTTACGGCCTCGAATATTCGGGTGGCGGCCCTGGACGCGCACGGGCAAGCCAAAGGGGAGACCATGCGTGACGAAAGCAGTATGATGAGTGCCGAAGAATGCGCTGGTCATATTCTCCGCGCCGTAAAAAGCCGAAAACGGGAACTGATACTGACCACGCAGGGAAAACTAACCGTCTTCATCAACAAGTGGCTCCCCGCCCTCGCCGACAAACTGGTGTACAATGCCCTGGCCAAAGAGAAAGATTCGCCGTTGAAGAAATGATTGAATGGCTGACGCGATTGATTGGTATGCGTCAGCCATTCGCTCTCTAAATAATCCACACGTTATCCCGGCGGATGAAATAGAGTTCGTTGTGCCAGAGTACCCGCAGGTAGATGTCTTTTGTCCCCAGAATACTGACCTTATTCCCGCGCCCTACCACTTCTGCAACGGGGGCCGCTGCCGATGGATCGGTACGCAGCAACACGCGCTCCTGATTCGTAATGCCCGATTGTAGCCCTTCCGGTAAATTCGTAAAAATCAGCAGGAGAAGCAGGTAAATGAACACAACCCATTTCTGCCTTCCCGGAATGGGTTCTTTACGAACCACTTTAAGCACTAATATACCGAAGACGTACAAGGCTGGAATGAGCAGAAAAAGCTGAAAATAAAGGCCGTATTTCCGGTAGAAGAGATAAAAATAGTTCAGGTCGTCAATTTCATAACCAGTCAGGTTGTTGGCCCTGGCAATTTCATTCATCCGCAGCAGTATAGCCTTGTCGGGGTGACGGTCGAAGTAAACCTCCAGGTAATAAAGCAGCCGGGGCACATCATTCTGCTGTTCGCTGATACTCGCCAGCTTCAGGAGCATGGGATCGGTGGCGATGTGCCCGGCGGCCAAAACGCCTTCGTACAGGTGCGAAGCCTGGATTTGCTCACCAGTGGCAAACAGCGAATCGGCCCGGTGCAGCGAATCGGGCAGGGATGGCTGAGCCAGCACTACAGCGGGCAGCAAACAAAGGAAAAGAAGTATGTTTCGCAAATGGGTTCCCAATGGCGTGAGGGCCGGTTTTACGCTACCATCCAGTGAAAATAAACCGATATAACTTATTGCCCATAAGCCGTTAAAGTTCTTATGGGCCTGCTTTGAAAGCATATCGAAGCAAAACAAAAAAAGCCGCTGGTGGGCGGCTTTTTTCCGGGTAGCCGTCCTTAGAACGGCAAATCGTTGCTTTCCTCATCAAAGGCAGCATTGAATGACATAGGAGCCGGTTGGCTCTGCGCAGCCGGGCGCGACTGGGCCTGAGCCTGGGGAGCAGCACTCCGACCGGGAGCCGGACTTCCCTCTCCCTCACTTAGTTCAATGCGAAAAGCCCGCAGTTCGGTATACCAGCGTTCGTTATACTCCCTCGACTCAGCACTAAAGGTTGCCTTGAGCGTGTCGCCATCGGCAAATTGCTTGAGGTCAGCTACTTTATCCCCCCAGGCGGTCAGGCATACCTTTTTTGGATATTGACTATCCATTGTTTCGATAACGAATTCCTGCTTGCTCCAGGGGCCATTTTTACCCTGCCCCGTTACTTCGGGCAGTACTTTTATCAGTTTTCCTACTATTTCATTTGCCATGCGACCAGGACTATTAAAGCGTGATTTAGACTGATAAAAGTACGAAATTTTGCCCGATTCAGGGCTACTGATGCACAAAAAAGCAAAAGATTCCGGACGAGGTTTGGCAAAAAAAAAGGAGACAGCTATCTTTGCACCCGCTCTACAGAACTGGCCACGTGGTGAAATTGGTAGACACGCCATCTTGAGGGGGTGGTGCTGCAAGGCTTGGGGGTTCGAATCCCCCCGTGGTCACTTTAAGAAACGCTCAAATCGCCCGATTTGGGCGTTTTTGTTTGTCATAGGTTCGATTGTGGCAAAGACTCCTCATTCTGTATTCCTGCTTCACCCTGTTCATCACCCGCCAAGACGAAAACAGTTTACTCTGCCAGACAAAGCACTTGCGGTACTTCTCCAGCGTTCTGGGCTTCAGTGGCAACCGGTGCAGCCCAGTAAGCACGGAACTTGTCAAGCTTATCAGCGGTTTTCTCCGCTTTGGTTAATTTCGTAACCATCATAAAGAAAGCTACCCCATAAGGTTGGCAGGTAGCTTCTTGGGTTGATTAAACAATACAAACTCTTCCAGGCTCTAATTAATCTTTCGCATATACAGCCATATTGTTAAACCTGTCTACCTCAATACGAATAGCTTTTATCTGTGATTCTATTTCGTTGAATGATTCAATCCTACCAGTTATGTAATTATATCTTTGATTTCGACATTCTATAGTAATTGGCGTGTAGGGAGTCAAATCACTAAATTCATGCGATTGAACAGCGCGTTCTCTAGGAACAAAATGTGTTTGCTCCATCGCCATATAAGTTGGACAATCAATAA
>JBBSTD010000045.1:0-49856 GCA_038236215.1 Cytophagales bacterium
GGATTATGAATACACGGTATCTTCTTCGGTAAGTTGGCTCTATTTAGCCAACATTCAGATTATGTTGCAACGTATCCAGACCTAACACCGAAGATAATTCCCCAACACGCTCTTAAACAACCTGAACACACCCATCTATCCTGGTGCTACCCAGACGTTTGCCCAGACGGAAACCAACTGGCAAAACGAGCTGTTCCGCAATGCGCCTATTCAGCAGCAACAAATCTCGCTGTCGGGTGGTAATACAGTTTCCCGGTTTTTTGCCTCTGGAAACTATTTCAATCAACAGGGTATTCAGCAGGGCACCAGTTTCGAGCGGGGGTCACTGCGGCTTAATTCAGACCACCAGGTAGCCAAGTTTCTGACCATTGGTCAGACGCTGACTACTTCCTACAGTAACCAGCGCCCGGAAACAACGGGTAACCGCTCCCAGTTGATGAATGCCCTGCGGATGGTACCTTACTTTCCGGCAACGGACCCAACGAAAGTAGGTGGCTTTAGTGCCCCAACCGCGCTGGATGGAACTGACCCTGAAAACCCGCTCCGCGCTCCTGCGTTGGATATCAACAGGAATAAGTTGCTGAAAGCATTTGCAACCGTATATGCCGACGTAAAGCTGCCGGGTAATCTACGTTACCGCTTCAACTACGGTGCTGACATGAGCTTCGGAACAAACACCGCATTTGCACCGATTTATAATGATGGATACAGCGGTCGCACGTCGGCTACCATCACCGATAACCGCAGCACCAATATCTCACAGATATTCACCAACCAGCTTACGTTCGATAAAACATTTGGCAAGCATGAGATCAATGTGCTGGCAGTGGCCGAAAATCAAAAGTCAACGTTTACCAATTTGAACGGCTCTGGTACCCGCCCAAACAACGATCTGGACGTGATTCAGGGAGTAAGTAATCCGTCGGTAAATAGTGCCCGTTATGTAACGGACCTGATTTCTTACGTAGGCCGTATCAACTACGAATATGCCGGTAAGTACCTGCTTAGTGCATCGATTCGTCGCGACGGTTCGTCGTTGTTTGCTCCCGGCAACAAGTGGGGTAACTTCCCGTCGGCGTCGGTAGGCTGGCGCATCAATCAGGAAGGGTTCATGAAGTCCTTACCCCAGTTCTCCGAATTGAAACTGCGGGCCAGCTACGGCAGAACCGGCTTCAACGGTATTGGTAACTATGCCTGGCAGTCGCTGGTAAATGCCGATGCAACGGCTTATCCCTTCGGCGCAGCTAACAGCCTGGGTTCGTATTTCAATGGATTGGGAAACACAGAACTGAAGTGGGAAACGACCGACATGGTCAACCTGGGAATAGATGGCGGTTTGTTTAATAACCGCATCACGTTTACGGCCGAGGTGTACAACCGGAACACAAATGGCTTGATTCTGGCCGTGCCAATTCCGAACTCCATTGGGTATAGCAACGCGCCAGTAGCCAACATCGGCAGCATGAAAAACTGGGGTTACGAATTCCAGGTGGGGTATAACTACGCGAAAGGTGATTTCCGCGGAAACGCATCGGCTAACGTCGGTATTACCCGCAACCGAGTACTGAGCCTGGCCACTCCAACGGCCTCGATTTATGCGGGTCAGGATGCCGATTACGGCGGATACGACATAACGAAAACCGAAGTTGGGCAACCCGTTCAATCCTTCTACGGGTATCAGGTGGATGGTATTTTCCAGAGTACGGCTGCCATCAATACGGCCAATGCCATCGATGGTAACGACAAAACGCTTTATCAGGACAACGCAGCCCCCGGTGACATCAAGTTCAAAGATCTCAACGGCGATGGTAAGATTGACGCTAATGACCGCACCTATCTGGGCAGCTACATACCGAAGTTCAACTACGGTGCTAACTTCTCCGGTACGTACAAAAATTTCGACTTTACGCTGTATATACAGGGAGTGCAGGGCAACAAGATTTACAACGGCACCAAAGTCGTGACGCAGGGCATGCTTCGGCTGTTCAACGCAGGTCCGGCCGTACTGAATGCCTGGACGCCAACAAACACCGACACGAACGTTCCACGGGCAATCAGTGGTGATCCTAACAACAACAGCCGTACCTCCGATCGTTTTCTCGAGAATGGTTCGTATATGCGCATCAAGAATCTGACTATTGGTTACTCAATCCCGGTTAAAACACTCGGTAGTCTGACCAACAATGTTGTGAGCAAGGTACGGGTGTACGTATCCAGCCAGAATCTGCTGACCCTGACCAAATACTCGGGTTATGACCCTGAAGTTGGTTCCCGGAATGGTACGTTGCTGCGGAATGGTATCGACTACGCTAACTTTCCACAGTCCCGGACAGTACTGGCGGGTCTTCAGCTTACTTTCTAATCGATTTTTCAACACCTAAAATTACAGTTCAATGAATAAATCTTATTTGCTGGTTAGCGCGCTGATATTGGGCGCAACAGTTGGGTGTAAAGAAGAGGCTTTAAATCAGCTTAATCCGAACGCGGTTACTACCGACAGCTATTTTCAGAATGACGTTCAGATCAGGAGCGCAATCAATGGCGTGTACGCAGCGCTCCAATCAACGAACCTTGTGGCACGGGAGTGGTGGTTTACCCACGACCTGCGCTCCGACGATATGGCACCCGGCGGTGCGGGTCTCGAAGTGCCCCGCAACCAGTTGCTGATAGGCACGTACGATGCCAGCAACGCCCTGGTGAGTTCCGTATGGCAGGGAGACTATCGGGTCATTCACCGGGCCAATGTGGTTATTGACAAAGCCGCTACAGCAACCGCCCTGTCGGCGGCTGTCTCTACTCAGGCAGTAGGCGAAGCAAAGTTTCTTCGCGCCTGGTCTTACTTCGACCTGGTTAGCATGTGGGGTGGGGTTCCGCTTTACAAAAATTACGTAACATCGCTGGATGGTTCTCTTGCCCGTTCGCCGGAAGCCGATGTGTATGCATTCGTTGTTGCCGATCTTAAGGCGGCTCAGGGAGCGTTGCCCGCTACCTACGATGCGTCTAACCAGGGTCGGGCAACCAAAGGGGCAGCTACTATGCTATTGGCCCGTGTGTATATGCAGCAGGGTGATTATACCAATGCTAAAGTCGAACTACAAAAACTAATCACGTCAGGCACATATCAGTTAATGGGCGAATTCTTCGACAATTTCACGGAGGAAGCCGAGTTCAATAAAGAGTCAATCTGGGAGGTCAACTTTCTACCTTCGGGTGGCTCATTTAACTGGAACGGCGACGCCGATGGCGCAGCGGCCGGCGAAGAAACCGTTCGTACGCAGGAGTATTCAGCAATCGGATGGCGCAACCTCATTCCATCCAACAGTCTGCTCAACGAATTTGAGCGGCCCAGCAAGGGCGATGCGAAACTCGACCCCCGGTATACCAAATCGTTCTATTCCACGGGCGACCTTTTCAACAGCGGTAAGACCGTACTGACTGCCGCAGCGCAGGCTGGTAATACGTCCATTGTAGATGGTGTAGAGCAGAAGGTAAGCTGGCGGAAATATAGCCTGATGTACAAAATAGATCCCGGTGGGTTCATGACAGGCGGTATCAATCAGCGCATCATGCGGTATGCCGAAACCCTGCTTGCTATGGCCGAGTGCGAAAATGAACTGGGAAATCTGGCCAGTGCCATTACGTACCTGAACATGACCCGTGCCCGGACCAGCGTAGCCATGCCCGCGTACCCAACCGCCAACTATCCCGTGTCGAACAAAGACCAGGTATTTGCAGCCATTATGCACGAGCGTCGGGTTGAGTTCAGTGGCGAAGAAATTCGGAACCACGACCTGCTGCGGTGGCGGAAGCAGGGCAAACTAAAAACGGAGCCCCTTGCGTATTTTGTGAAAGGGAAAACGGAACTGTTGCCCATTCCCCAGCAGGAAATCGACAATAATCCTACTGTTGGCGTGAAAGGACAGAACCCTGGCTATTAATCGTTTTACATAAGTTAGATTTACTGACCAATGACACCGGGCATCCCGGTGTCATTGTCTATTATAGCATAACGCAATTACGGGTCAAGATGAAGACTAACTGGAGTTTAGTACGCTGTATTGCCCTGATGAGTAGCCTGTTGGGTGCCTGTCATCCTTCTACCCCTACCCTATTCGAGCAACTTCCCGGCAGCCAGACCCACGTAACGTTCGCCAACAATCTAAAACCCAGCGAGAAGCTGAATGGCTTTACTTTCACCAATTTTTACAACGGCGGGGGCGTTGCCGTGGGGGATATCAATAACGATGGGTTTGCGGATGTGTTTTTCACCGGTAACCAGGTCAGTTGTCGGTTGTATCTGAATGAGGGGGCCAAAGGCAACAACGGGTTCGCCTTCGACGACATTACGGAATCAGCCGGACTAACTACGGATCGCTGGTGTTCGGGCGTGGTGATGACTGACATTAATCAGGACGGCTGGCTCGATATTTACATCTCCGTCGCCAATCACCCGGCTATGAAACAGACAGAGAATCTGCTGTTTGTAAATCAGGGGCTTCAGAACGGAAAACCCATATTCAGGGAAATGGCGAAAGCCTACGGACTGGCCGACCCGGCCTTTACCACCCAATCCGCTTTTTTTGATTACGACCTTGACGGCGATCTCGACGTATTCCTACTCAACACGGCGCCCGATTTTCAGAATCCGTCCCACGTTCGTCCGGTAGTGTCGAACGGAACACATCCCAGCACCGGCAAACTGTATCGAAACGAAGGTACCAGTTCGGCGGGGCATCCGGTCTTCAGCAACGTATCAGTCGAAGCGGGCATTACCTACGATGGCCTGGGGCTTGGCCTGGTCATCAGCGATATCAACAAAGACGGTTACCCCGATATTTATTGCTCTAACGACTTCACCAGCAGCGACATTCTCTATTTAAACGATGGAAAGGGACACTTCACCAATGTAATTAAACAGGCTATGGCCCACACCAGCATGTACGGTATGGGCGTAGATGCCGCTGATATAAACAACGATACCCGGCCCGACCTGATGCAGGTAGACATGCTACCGAAGGAGAATAACCGACTAAAAATGATGCTGGCGGGTCAAGACTACGACCGCAAGGAAATGAGCGTGTCGCCCCAGTATGGCAACCAGATGCAGTACATGCGCAACTCGCTTCAATTAAATATGGGCAATCCGGGTGGCACGAATGTGCCGCTGTTCAGCGAAATTGGGCTGCTGTCGGGTGTTGCGCAAACCGACTGGAGCTGGGCACCCCTGCTGGCCGACTTCGACAATGATGGCTGGAAGGATATGTACATTACCAACGGCTACCGTAAAAATGTCACCGACCGGGATTTCATCAATTTCAGCGAGGACTTTTCCGGCTTCGGTACTACCGAATACAACACGCAGAAACGACTCGATTTACTGGACAAAGTACCCGAGATTCCGCTTGAGCACTATGCTTTTCGGAACGTGGGCGGTGGCTCCTTTGCCGACGTTTCAAAAGCCTGGGGACTGAACACCAAATCATTTGCCAACGGAGCCGCCTACGCCGATTTCGACCACGACGGTGACCTGGACTTAGTGGTGAACAACGTTGATGCGGAGGCACTCATTTACCGGAATAACAGCCGGGAGCAGAATCCGGCCCAGCATTACCTGACCATTCAGCTACGGGGCGATTCAGCCAATCGCCAGGGTATTGGAGCCAATGTAACGGTTTGGTCGGGGGGGCAGATGCAGTACAGTGAGCTAAACGTGGTGCGGGGCTATCTTTCTTGCGTAGAACCGGTATTGCATTTTGGGCTGGGGAAAGCCAATGCCATTGACTCGCTACGGATTCAATGGCCGGGAGGACGGGTGGAAACCAGACGTTCGGTACCGGTCGATAAATCCCTCGTATTGTACTGTAAGCAGGCCAGGAAAATAGACAAGCTTAGCACGGCACCGGTGACCCAGCTGCTTTTTACCGACGTAACAGATAAATACCCCATCAACTTTACCCATCGTGAATCGGATTATGTAGATTTCAAACAGACGGCGGCTATGCATAAAATGCTCTCGCGGTCGGGGTTTGCGCTGGCCATTGGCGACGTGAATGGCGATGGGCTGGACGACTGTTTTGTGGGTAGCTCGTACCGGGGTAGTGAAGCCGGTTTGTTCTGGCAGAACGCTGCGGGCGGGTTGACCAAAAAACCATTTCCGGCTCAGGAAAGCCGGGAAGCGACCAATGCCCTGTTTTTTGATGCCGATGGCGATAACGATCTGGACCTATACGTGGTATACGGCGGAAACGAACGACCCGTTACCGACAAGGCTTTTTACCAGGACCAGCTTTACCTAAACGATGGCCAGGGTAATTTTACGGAAGCCCCTGCCGGAACGCTACCCGACTTATCAGGCAGTGGTTCGTGCGCCGTTGCGGGCGATTTCGACCACGACGGCGACCTGGATTTATTTGTCGGTGGTCGCCAGATTCCCGGCCAGTATCCACTTCCCGCCCGTAGCTACTTGCTGCGAAATGACTCATCATCCAAGGGCATTCGCTTCACCGATATAACCCAACAACGCTGTCCATCGCTGATGCAGGTGGGGATGGTTTGCTCGGCACTCTGGTCCGATTATGACAACGACGGTTGGGACGATTTACTGCTGGCCGGGGAATGGATGCCGTTGACCATCTATAAAAACGAGAAAGGTACATTCAGCACGACCGCATCGCCCTTACAGGTTCCGAATTCGGCGGGGTGGTGGAACTGCCTGGCGCAGGGTGATTTTGATCACGATGGTGATATGGATTACATAGCCGGTAACGAAGGACTGAATACCCTGTACCATGCTTCGACAGATGAACCCGTCAAGATTGTTGCCAAGGATTTCAATAGCGACGGCACGATAGACCCGCTTCTGGGTTACTACATCAACGGCGTCTGTTATCCGGCCCTCCCGCGCGATGCCCTGAACCAGCAGGTTATCCAGTTTCGGCGGAAATACCAGCGCTTTGCTGATTACGCAGCCGTTACATTCGACGAACTCCTCTCGGCTGATGAGCGCAAAGATGCGTACCAGGCCCAGGCCACCTACCTAAAGAGTGCGTATATCGAAAATCAGGGGAACGGAAAATTTGTTCTTCACGCCCTGCCCCTACCGGCCCAGGTGGCACCGGTATTTGGCATTGTAGTACATGACTTCAACCACGACGGACATCTGGATGCGGTACTAACGGGAAATTTTTATCCGAATGAAGTAAATATGGGCCGGGAAGATGCTTCCATTGGTACAGTGTTACTGGGAAATGGCCGGGGACATTTCAGGCCAATTAATCCAGTAGCCAGTGGCCTGATGATCCAGGGCGATGCCCGGTCGTCAGCTTTACTACGGGGTAAAAATAGGCAGATGCTATTGATAACAGCTGTCAATTCGCAGGGGTTACGACTGAACCAGTGCTTACCACCAACAAGCACCAATCAACCAGGGTATAGGTAGCCGGATTAGCCGTATCTTTTCATCTGGTTTTATACACTACCATCCCAACTACTATGGAAACTAAAAAGGAAGTTACCATATACGATATTGCCCAAAAACTGGCTCTTTCCTCATCAACCGTTAGCCGTGGCTTACAGGACAACCCAACAATAAATTTAAAAACCCGGGAGCGTATTCAGGAAACAGCCCGTGAACTGGGTTACCGGCACAATACATTTGCGAGCAACCTGCGTAAACAAAAGACAAATACAATTGGGGTTATTATTCATGAACTAAACAGCAGTTTTATTACATCTGTACTGGCTGGCATTGAGAAAGTAACCTCCGAAACGGGCTACGATATTCTCATTGCTCATTCATCGGAAAGCTTCGAGAAAGAAGCCGCCAATGCGCTCAACCTTTTTCACAAACGGGTAGACGGCCTTATTGCCTCCTTATCCCTTGAGACACAGGGGTTGACTCATTTTAAGCAATTTGAAGAAAAGGGTATTCCGGTTGTGTACTTTGACCGTGTAGAAGAGAACTCAGAAAGTGTGAAAGTAATAATTGATAACTACAAGAGTGGTTACCAGGCTACTCAGCATCTGATCGACCAGGGATGCAAACGAATCGTATTAGTGACGGCTAATTTGCAGCGAAATGTATATGACCAACGCCATAGAGGCTATAAGGCTGCCCTTTTCGACAATGGAATACCCTACAACAATAAGTATGTTCTGGTAAAAGATTTGGGCGAACAATGGGGAATAGAAGCTGCATTACGGATAATGAAGATGAAGCCCATGCCAGACGGGGCCTTCTTCACCAATGACTTTTCGGCTGCGGTTTGCATGAAAACCCTGAAAGAATATGGTCTCCGTATTCCGGATGATATTGCCATTGTAGGGTTTAACAATGACACCATTGGAAAAATTATTGAGCCTCAACTCACCACGATAAACTACCCCGGCACTGAAATGGGCGAAGTGGCAGCCCGTCATTTAATCAATCACCTGCGGGGCCTTTCAACGCTTAGTGATATACGTACCATTGTTATCCGGTCTGACCTCGTTATTCGGAAATCATCGCTAAAAAAAGATAGTTGACCCAGGCCGTAAACACCCGGCATAAAGGTCAAGGAGGAATCACTTCTGGCAAGGTATTAGTATGCCAGGCTAGAGAAAGAGATGGATATACGTCAGCAAAAAAATCTATTCATTACCTTCGTGGGCAATATCTGGCGTAATAAGTACCACCGAATGTTAGATCAATATACACAACAGCAACCTTATCTACTAGCCTTAGATTCGATCATATTTGGTTTCGATGGGGAAATGCTGAAAGTTCTGCTCGTAAAACGAGGGGTGGAAGAACGAACCTGGTCGCTAATGGGGGGATGGCTTCGGCCCGATGAAGGGCTGGAACAGGCAGCTGCCCGAATTTTGTTTGATCTGACGCGCCTGACCAACGTGTATCTGGAGCAGTTGTACACGTTTGGTGATCCCCACCGCGACCCTATCGTCCGAACCATATCAGTCGCATATTTCTCCTTAGTCCGAATTGCCGACTACGAGACGAAAATTTCGGGAGAGTTTCAGGCCCGCTGGTTTTCAATCTACGATTTACCCACGCTGTTGTTCGACCACGGCGATATGGTCGAACTGGCCATTAAGCGCCTGCGCTACAAAGCCGCCCAGCACCCAATCGGCCTTGAACTACTCCCCGACAAGTTCACTATCCCCCAACTCAAGAAGCTGTACGACGCTATTTACAATACCGAATTCGACAAACGGAATTTCAGCCGTAAAATTCTTTCCACCGATTTGCTCGTAAAACTGGATGAGAAACAGAAAGGCTTCTCCCGGCGGGGCGCTTATTTTTATCAGGTTGACAGGAGCAAATACCAGGCAATAACAAACTCCTTTCTGAACTTCATTCCCAATTCAGAACTTGGTCTTTAGATTCGCAGCCAGCTACTGCACAACGGTCCAATCCTGGTTGGAGGGTACTAAAATTTCCAAAAAAAGATAAGTGTCATATTGACATTGATAAAAATAAGTGTCACTTTTACATCAATTATTCATTGCCAATACAATACTGCTGAACCAGCCAACCGTAGATCAATGCTTTATATACTTTATTCATCCGTAAAAGCTTCGTTAGTTGGTTCACGGATGACGAGCTCACGCATTGTATGGTCGACCGTCTACTGGGCAGTGTTGGCTCTACCGAACCGAAACTTACGCGGCAAGCCGCTTGCGCCGAAACTTTCGACGGGTGGTATTCACAAGTACAATTAACCAAATTAACCAACGCATAAAAACAAGTCAATTCATGTCAGCAATCACGTTAGGCGACCAGGAATACTTCAAGGGTATTGGCGCCATTGGGTACGAAGGCCCCAAATCTAAAAATCCGTTAGCATTCAAATGGTACAACCCCGAACTGGTAGTCGGTGGTAGAACCCTGCGGGAACAACTCCGCTTTTCTATCAGCTACTGGCATACTTTCTGCGGAACCGGTGGTGACCCTTTTGGACCCGGAACCCGCGTTTTTGCCTGGGACCAGGATAAGGACGCCAACGTCCGTGCCCGGATGAAGATGGATGCCGCCTTTGAATTCATCACCAAAATGGACGCACCCTACTACTGTTTTCACGACATCGACCTGGTGGACGAAGGCCCATCGGCTGGTGACTACGAAAAGCGGCTACAGGCCATTGTCGACTATGGTCAGCAGAAACAGAAAGAAAGCGGGGTGAAGCTACTGTGGGGCACAGCCAACGTATTTTCGAATCCGCGCTACATGAACGGCGCATCGACGAATCCCGATTTTTCGGTGCTGGCCTACGCCGGTACGCAGGTGAAAAACGCCATTGATGCCACCATTGCGCTGGGTGGTGAGAACTACGTTTTCTGGGGTGGTCGGGAAGGATATATGTCGCTGCTCAATACCAACATGCAGCGCGAAGTGGAGCACCTGGCCCGGTTCCTGACTATGGCCCGCGACTATGCCCGTAAGCAAGGCTTCACCGGAACGTTCTTCATCGAGCCAAAACCCATGGAACCCACCAAGCACCAGTACGATTATGACGCGGCAACGGTAATTGGTTTTCTGCGGCAGTACGGGCTAGACAAAGATTTCCAACTAAACATAGAAGTCAACCACGCCACGCTGGCCGGTCACACGTTCGACCACGAACTACAGGTGGCGGCTGATGCCGGTATGTTGGGTAGTATTGATGCCAATCGGGGCGACAACCAGAACGGCTGGGACACCGACCAGTTCCCCATCAATCTGTACGAACTCATCGAAGCGACGCTGGTAATTCATCAGGCTGGGGGTATCAAACCAGGCGGTATCAATTTTGATGCGAAAGTGCGTCGGAACTCAACGGACCTGGAAGACCTGTTCGTGGCCCATATCAATGGCATGGATGCCTTTGCCCGCTCGTTCATCGTGGCCGACACGATACTGAAGGAGTCCGATTACCTCAAGTTCCGCACAGAACGCTACGCATCCTTCGATAATGGCCAGGGAAAAGCGTTTGAAGAAGGCAAATTATCGCTGGAAGATCTGCGCACCTACACCTTCCAAAACGGTGAACCGCAACTGCGTAGTGGCAAACAGGAATGGCTTGAAGGCATCATTAATCAATACATTTAACCCAGTTTCGCCAGATTTCGCCAGACCGATAATTCGGTCTGGCGAAACTCTTAAGTGACGACAAAAAATAAACGCATGAAAACGGACGAGTTAAAAAAAGTAGCTTCTCAGGTACGTCGGGACATTGTCCGGATGGTACATGGTGTAGCCTCCGGGCATCCGGGCGGCTCACTGGGCTGTACGGATTTACTGGTAAGCCTCTATTTCCAGACAATGGAGTTGAAAACCGATGAGGCAGATTCGGTGGTATTCGATATGAGTGGCACGGGGGAGGATATGTTCTTCCTGTCAAATGGCCATATTTCCCCGGTGCTGTATTCCGTGCTGGCCCGCCGGGGCTATTTCCCCGTGAGCGAACTGGCAACGTTTCGCAAACTGGATTCCCGGCTACAGGGTCACCCGGCCACGGCCGAACATTTGCCCGGTATCCGGATTGCCTCCGGGTCGCTGGGACAGGGACTTTCTGCTGCGGCCGGCGCTGCCTACGGCAAAAAAATCCGGAACGATGCGCACCGGGTATACTGCCTGATGGGCGATGGCGAACAGCAGGAAGGCCAGATATGGGAAGCTGCGGCCTTTATTCCACACAAGAAACTGGATAACCTGATTGCCATTATCGACTTCAACGGGCAGCAAATCGACGGCCCTACGGATGTGGTCCTGAACAACCGCGACCTGGGCGTCAAATACGAAGCATTTGGCTGGAAGGTACTGCACATGGACGGCAACGACGTAGACGACGTACTAACTACTCTGGCTAAGGCTCACGCAGCCGGTGGTAAGGGCGTTCCCGTTTGCATTATCATGAAAACGGAGATGGGACAGGGCGTTGATTTTATGATGCACACCCACAAATGGCACGGCACGGCTCCTAACAACGAGCAGCTGACCGCTGCGTTAGGTCAACTGGACGAAACCCTCGGCGATTATTAAGGCTCCCCCATGAAAACATACACGTTTACCGAAAAGAAAGACACCCGTTCCGGCTTCGGCGCGGGCATGGCCGAACTCGGCCGAACTAATCCCGATGTAGTCGCGCTGTGCGCCGACCTGGTCGCTTCGCTCAAGCTGGATACGTTCATTAAAGAAAATCCCGACCGCTTCATTCAGTGCGGCATTGCCGAAGCGAATATGATTGGCGTAGCGGCTGGCCTTACCCTGAGCGGCCTGATTCCCTTCGCCACCACGTTTGCGAACTTTGGGTCGAGCCGGGTGTACGACCAGATTCGGCAGGCGGTGGCCTACTCCGGCAAGAATGTCAAAATCTGCGTGTCGCACGCGGGTCTGACCCTCGGCGAAGACGGAGCTACCCACCAGATACTGGAAGACATCGGCATGATGAAATCCCTGCCGGGCATGACCGTTATCAACCCCTGCGATTTTAACCAGACCAAGGCCGCTACCATGGCCATTGCTGACTACGAAGGACCGGTTTACCTGCGTTTTGGTCGCCCGGTGGTACCCAACTTCACCCCCGCCGACCAGGTTTTTGAAATTGGAAAAGCGATTGTGCTGAACGAAGGGCCGGACGTTTCCATTTTTGCCACGGGCCACCTGGTCTGGCAGGCACTGGAAGCGGGCAAAATCCTGGCCGAGCAGGGTATCGAAGCCGAGATTATCAACATCCACACCATCAAGCCGCTGGATAAAGAAGCGATTTTACAATCCGTTCGTAAAACGGGTTGTGCCGTAACCGCCGAAGAGCACCAGATGAACGGCGGTCTGGGCGATAGTGTGGCGCAGGTATTGTCGCTAAATTATCCGGCCCCGCTGGAGATGGTAGCCGTCAATGATTCATTCGGAGAAAGCGCCACGCCCGAGCAACTCATGGAAAAGTACGGCCTCACAGCGGCTTCGATTGTAGCCAAAGCACTGGCCGTTATCCAGCGGAAAAATAAGTAATATATCCACCGGTCAATGGCGGATATTAAGGTGACATAACCGAGATTTGGCGAAAAATCCTAAACACGATGAACAGAAAATTGAGAATGGGCATGATTGGTGGCGGTAAAGATGCGTTTATTGGTGCCATCCACCGCCATGCCGCCAACCTCGACAGCACCATAGAACTGGTTTGCGGTGCCCTCAGTATCAACCCCGAAGTTGCACTGGCTAGTGCCCAGTCTTTGTTTTTGCCCGCCGAGCGGAGTTACCTGACTTACCAGGACATGCTGGAGAAAGAAAGCCAGCTACCCGCCGAGCAGCGAATGGATTTCGTAACCATCGTTACGCCGAACTTCGCTCACTTCGCCCCGGCCATGCTCGCGCTGGAAAAAGGATTCAATGTGGTGATTGAAAAACCAATAACCTTCACCCTCGACGAAGCCCGGCAGTTAAAGCAGAAGGTGGAAGAGACCGGCCTGTTGCTACTGCTGACGCACACCTATTCGGGTTACCCGATGGTGAAGCAGGCGCGGCAGATGATTCAGGCCGGTGAACTGGGCAAGATTCGGAAAGTGTGGGTAGAATACCCGCAGGGCTGGCTCAGTCAACTCACCGAACGGGAGGGCAACGCGCAGGCCGCCTGGCGTACCGACCCGACAAAATCCGGCAAGAGCGGTTGCATGGGCGACATCGGTACCCACGCGGCTCACCTGGCGGAGTACGTTTCCGGCCTGAAAATTACGGACCTGTGCGCCCATCTGTCTATCATGGTGGAAGGCCGCGCCCTGGACGACGATGGTAACGTACTGCTCAAATTCGAGGAAGGAGCAACCGGGGTGCTAATGGCTTCTCAGGTGGCTGCTGGCGAAGAAAACGCCCTGAAAATTCGGGTGTACGGAGAAAAAGGGGGCGTTGAATGGGCGCAGCAGGAGCCGAATACGTTGCTCGTAAAATGGCAGGGTAAGCCAACCCAGATTTACCGGGCCGGCACGGGATACGGCAACTACCTGTCCTCCTACGCTATTCAAAGCAGCCGCACACCGGGTGGACATCCGGAGGGGTATCTGGAAGCATTCGGGAATTTATACCGGAATTTTTCCCAAGTACTGGCCGCCCGCATCGACGGCACCACACCTTCGGAGGAAGCACTGGATTACCCCTCGGTAAACGAAGGAATTCGCGGCATGGCTTTCATTGACAATGTCATAAAAAGCCACCAAAGTAGTGAAAAATGGACTCCTTTTGAGGTGTAAAACAGGATAGAATACCTGACAAGGTATTCGTAAATAATACAGAGGGGTCAAATGACTTACCGTCATTTGACCCCTTTTCAGGCCCTGATAAGTGGCCGCAAACTTGCTGACGCTTTAATAAAGACCGATAACCTCCTACTGTCCGGTCAGTATCTACCCCAACCCAGCGAAGTTCTTTATCCAGACATTGAGGCATCTACCTTATATGGTAAAACGCAGTCAGAATCAGGTAAAATAAATTTAGTTATTATAACTATTTCATTGTAAAATTGTATTCTCTATTTGGAACGCATTCATGGTATATAAAAAGTATTGCTTGTCACACAAAGGATTCAAGTGACGCTACGTAGCTGTCTACAAATAGGTTTCTCTCGACAAAGTGACGATCATAGAGCATAATTCAGCAGAATGCTCTTTTTTTACCCCTAAAAAGGTGTCAAAAAGACACCAATATATAAAACAAGGGGGCGCTACAACGTGTAAACAGACCAACCCATGAATTCATCAACCTCATGACTACCCAGGACCAGACTTTATGGCAGTTATACCGTGAGGGCGATAAGCAGGCACTTGGCCACCTGGTCGAACGCTATTATCGGGCGCTGAAGCACTATGGACTGAAATTCATGGTTGATGAATCGGTAGTGGAAGACTGTTTACAGGAGTTGTTTTTACAGTTGTGGCAAAATCGCGCCCAGATAAATGATACCGATTCCGTAAAGCATTATCTGTTCAAGGCGCTGAGGCATCATATTCTACAGTACCTGCGCTCCCAAAAAAGGCTGCCTGTTCAGGAACTTGACTGGGACACATCAATCGCGGAAGAAACCGATTCCGAAACCCTGCTCATCCAGCAGGAGACACTCACTCAGCTTACCAGTGCCTTACAGACTCAACTGGATTCGTTGCCAGCCCGTGAGCGGGAGGCTTTGTACCTGCGCTATTACGGCGACTTATCCATTCCGGAGATAGCGGAGGTCATGAACGTAAACCGCCAGTCGGTATCTAACTTTCTACAGAAGGCAATTACCAAACTCAGAAAAAGCAGGCTTTCTCCCGTCCTTTTCACGATTTGCATTATTTGTCAAACTATTTTCCTTTAACGAGGGTATTGCCGGGCCCAATCTTCATACTATCATTGAATATAGTAGAATAGTACCAATGGATTTGCTTCCTGAAAACGTTACAACCGTTGAAGATTTTATAGGCAATGCCGCTTTTCGGTCGTGGGTAACGAAAAAGCGGCCCGAAGACAGGCTTTTATGGAATCGATGGCTGGCTCAAAATGCCGAAAAAAGGGAACTATATGAGCAGGCAGTAGCCACGTTTCTGTTGATTCAGGGTGAAAAAATTACCCTGTCCGACCAGCAGGTCAATGATAGAACGGCAAGAATTCTGGATCAGTTACCCGATGCATACATCGGCCGCAAACCATTTGTCAACTGGCAGTGGAGACGTTGGGTCGCTGCCGCTGCGGTCATTGGCCTGGTGCTTTGGTGGCAGTCCGGCAACCTTCCCCTTGCTCCCTTTACCAGAACAAACAAGCAGGTAGCCCAAGCCCCACGTGAAGTAGAATGGACTACTGTCCGGAATGTGACAGGGCAGTCTCTGGCCGTTCTCTTACCCGATAACTCATCGGTGTTACTATCCACCAATAGCCAGCTTCGATTTCGTAAACAGACCAATCATGCGCTGCGTGAGGTATTTCTACAGGGCGATGGTTTTTTTGAAGTGACTAAAGACCCAGCCAAGCCCTTCATCGTTTACACGGCCAGTTTAACGACGAAGGTACTGGGAACCAGCTTTCAGGTGCATTCTTCCGATCAGGATAAAACGGCCTACGTAAAAGTAAAAACGGGTAAGGTAACCGTTACGCCCGTCAACGCGCCGGACAAACCGGTGATGCTCAACGTAAACGAAGAACTGAAACTTGGGAGTGAAGCGGGGCAGGGGGTGAAGAGTGCGAATTTTTTGTCGGAAGAAAGCCCAACTGCTATTATCGCCCAGCAATTTACCTTCAATTACACGGCCGTTCCAGACATTTTCACCCAGCTTGAAGAAAGCTATCACATGCCTATTCGATACGACCGCTCGCTGCTTAACCGCTGCACATTTACCGGAAAGCTGGATGGTATACCTTTTCTCGAAAAGATTCAACTTATCTGCCTGGCCATTGAATCGACGTATGAAATTGTCGACAATCAGGTGGTCATCCACAGCCGGGGCTGTCATTGAAAACTGCCTACTCTAAACCCCACGACTATGTTATAACAATCACCTCCAATTAGCAGAAAGCAGGCCATAATGCTTCCAACACTACCGACTGCAATGACCCAACCGATGTGCCGCTTATAACACATTTCTCTTCAAAAGAGGGAAGGATTTTTATTGACATTTTCACTGTAAGAAAACGACAAATAACGCAAACATATGCACTACCTTTCAATTAACCGCAATGCATGGGTCAGGATCATGAAAATCTCGAGCCTGCAAATCATGCTTGCCATTTTCCTGACGAACGTCAATTTTGCCTTCGATGGCAATGCCCAGGAGATACTGAACCGGCGTGTCAGTATCTCCGCATAAAACCAGGATGTAGAGGTGATTATCAAGCGAATTGAAAAACTCGCCAACGTTCAGTTCCTGTTCAGCCGGGAAATCATCCAGTCAAAACGGAAGGTTACCTATCAGGCTAAAAATGAACAGCTCTCGCAGGTGTTAGATCAAATTCTGACGCCGTTAAGCCTGAGTTACGAAGTGGTTGGTCAGCAAATAGTGATCAGGCGGGAAACAGCCGTTGCCCCTCCAAATCAGCAAACCAGCACCAGCGATGTACAAACGGAAACGGCTCAGGACCGACAGGTTACAGGCCGGGTTATTGGCGAAGATGGGCAGAGCATACCTGGGGTGAACATTCAGATAAAGTCCACTACGCGCGGAACAACCAGTGATGTAAATGGTAATTATAAGCTTACCGTTCCCAATCAGGCTGGTAGCATACTGGTTTTCTCCTACATAGGCTACACTACCCAGGAGATACCCATTGGTACCCAGTCAACGATTAATACGACTCTGGCCGTCGATAACAAGACCCTGAGTGAGGTAGTAGTGGTAGGCTACGGTACGCAGAATAAACGGGATATAACCGGAGCGGTCACCTCCGTCAGCGAAGCAACGCTGAAAGAGGTACCGTCTGCAAACGTCGTTGACCAGCTTAAAGGCCGGGCCGCTGGGGTAACGATTACCAGCAATGGGTCAACACCCGGCTCGCAGGGGCAAATACGAATCAGGGGTAACCGGACATTGTCAACCGGTTCTGGTGCAAACGCCGATGCGCTCGATGGGCCGCTGATTGTTGTGGATGGTATTCCGTTTGGGGGTCTTAATGACATCAACCCGAATGACATTGCCAACATGGAAATTCTGAAGGATGCATCGGCAACGGCAATCTATGGTTCGCGGGGAGCGGGTGGGGTAATCCTGATTACGACCAAACGGGGAAAAATCGGCAAGCCGGTACTGAGTTACGACGGCTACTATGGTGCAACGGCAATAAGAGGAAAATACAACGCGTTCAACGGACCAGAATACGCCCAGTTCAAGCAGGATGCGGCCACCTATAACCGGAATGCACCCGGTACGTCGGGGTACGTGCTGACGCAGTTGGAGAAAGACGCGCTGGCGGCTGGTGTCTCTACCAACTGGCAGGATCTGATTTACCGGCAGGGCTTTCAGACCAGCCACCAACTGGGTTTGCAGGGCGGGGTCGAAAATACGCAGTACAGCCTGGGGCTCGGTTACCTCAACGAAACGGGTATTATTCCAAACCAGAAATTTGAACGGTACACCATCCGGGGTACGATTGATCAGAAACTGGGCAGCCGGGTAAAAATTGGCCTGAACACCATCAACACCCTTACCTACACCAACAACCCCGGCGGGGGCGGCATACCAAGTGGTCTGGTGCGCCTGACACCGTTGGCATCGCCTTATAACGCCGACGGTACCGTTAACCTGAACCCGGCAGCAGGCTCGATTGATGCGGCTCAGGTTAGCCCGCTGACGCTGCTGACCCGAACAGACGCCATTTTGTCCCGAAACCGGTCCATACGTACGTTCAACAGCCTGTACGCGGAAGTGAACCTACTACCCGGTTTACGGTACCGGTTCAATGCTGGTTTGAACTTCAGCCAGTCAAATTTTAACGGGTACAGCGGCCCGAACACCTACCTGAACCAGGCTACGGTGCAGACTTCATCCAATGCCGAACTCAGCAATATAGAGTTCTGGGACATCAACCTGCAGCACCTGCTGTATTACGACAAAGTATTTGCCAGCAAGCACAAAATCGGCTTTACGGGTCTGTACGAAATCACGAAGAACCACTCCCTGGGAAGCCGGTTTACGGTGAAAGGCGTACCGGCTGATTATATCCTGACGTCGAATTTCTCGCTGGCTTCGGGAACGCCGTTGGCTAACCCTGACTTTGGCAACAATTTCTCCGAGATAGGACTGCTGTCGTACATGGGCCGTGTAAATTACAGCTACAATGACCGCTATTTGCTAACCCTGACCATGCGTCGGGATGGCTCGTCTACCCTATCACCCGCGAATCGGTACTTCAACTACCCATCCGTTGGCCTGGGCTGGAATGTTATTGATGAGCCGTTCATGAAGAATATACCCGTCATCTCAAACCTGAAAGTGAGAGGGGGCTGGGGTATTTCCGGCAACCGGAACGTAGGGGCTTATGCCACCCTAGGCGCACTATCAGCCGGTTATTACAACTTTGGTACCTCAGCCACCGGCCAGCAGTTAGCCTACACCGTAACCAGCCTGCCCGCTACCAATCTGGGCTGGCAGTCGACCTCTCAGTTCGACATCGGTCTTGAGTTTGGGGTGCTGAATAACCGTATTTCGGGTACCGTAGATTTCTACCAACAGAAAACCAAAGACATCCTGCTGTCGGTCAACCTGCCGCAAAGTAACGGGGCTGGTTCAACGCTGAAAAACCTGGGCCGAACGGAAGGGAAAGGCCTGGAGACTACCCTCTCGTTCGAGGTGTTCAGAAACCCCAAAGGTTTCAACTGGAGTGCTGATTTGACGTACTACTTTAACCGGGAAAAAATTACGCAGCTTACCACACCAGCCGAGCAGTTCAACAAAAGTAACGGCTGGTTCGTTGGGCAACCCCTCACGGTCATTTACGACTACAAAAAGCTGGGTATCTGGCAGCAGGCAGACGCGGACAACGGGTTGTTGGCCAAACAGACGTCGCCCATTCAGTTCCCCGGCCAGATTAGAGTAGAAGATGTGAACGGCGACGGAAAAATCACGGCTGATGACCGCCAGATTCTGGGTAATTTTCAACCCAAATGGGAAGGTGGTTTAACAAACCGTTTCCGGTTCAAGAACTTCGATTTGTCGGTCGTCACCTTCGCCCGGATGGGGATGAAAGTGGTAGTGCCATACCTGACTGGTGATGCCGGTGGCGGGGGTGGTTTTGCCTTCTTTAACCAGAGCCGGGCCAACCAGGTAAAAGTTGACTATTGGACTGCCACCAACCCAACCAATGCTTTCCCGGCTCCGGATGCGGGTAGTGCCGTTGCTTTCTTTGGCTCAACCCTGGGTTACTACGATGGCTCGTTTGTCAAAGTCAGAAGTATCAACTTAGGCTACACCGTCGAAGCCAAGTTCCTCAGTAAGGTGGGCCTGAGTTCGGCCCGGGTTTACCTGAACGCTACCAACCCATTCATCCTGTATTCTCCCCTGGTAAAAGCCAAACTGGCCCTTGATCCGGAAGGAAACGGGTATGCCGATAATCAGGCCACGCTGAATCCGACCGGAGCGGGTGATGCCGGTACGCCAGCCCGGCAGATTATCGTGAACATCAACAACCCACCAACCCGGCAATTCACGTTTGGTGTCAATCTCAAATTTTAAGTCGTACAGATACTATGAAATCAATAAAATTTCTGCCCGTCATCGCATTGATAGCCCTGTTCAATACAGGTTGCGAAAAAATACTGGATGAGAACCCGCAGTCACAAATTGTTCCGTCGTTTTTCAACAGCCCTTCGGGCGTGCTCGGTGGTATATCCGGGGTATATAACGACTTGAGAGGCCAATGGGGCACCGAGGGTTTCTCGAACGAAATGCAGGCCGGTACGGACGAACTGCTGCTGGGCGTAAGCGGCCCGGTTCCCATAACTACCTATAACGGTCTCAACAGCAGCAACTTCGGTGCCGCCTGGGGAACGGCCTTTCAGGATATCAACACACTGAACGGTGTGTTGCAGTACGGTCAGGCCATTGACTTACCGGATGCCACCAAAAAACAGTATCTGGCTCAGGCCAAATTCCTGAGAGGGTTCTGGTACTTTTACCTGGTACAGACCTTTGGGGATGTCCCGCTGCACACCGAATTCATTACGGTGCCCTCGCAGGCGGATTCGCGCCAGCCCGTAGCGGCTATTTACGAGCAGGTTATCAAGGATTTGACCGAGGCTGCGGCTGATTTGCCCAACATGCCAACGGCACCATTCATAAGCAAGGCGGCTACCAAACCCATGGCACAACTACTGCTGGCCAAAGCGTACCTGACCCGGGGCTGGCTCAACAACAGGGCGGCCGATTTTACCCAGGCCGCCACTATTTGTGCCGATATCATTGCCAATAAATCAACTTACGGGCTTGACTTGTGGCAGGATTACGGGGACGCGTTTGTACCCGCCAACGACTATGGGAAAGAAACCATGTTTGTCAGTGACCACGTTCTGGACCCTAAATACGGCTACTATTCAGTTGGTGGGGGGGCCAGTGGTGGGGCGGCTCAGAACCTGACTCCCTGGTTTACCAACTGGAACTACCCGAACAATAGTGGCATTAACTCGTTCAAAAATGCCGCTGGTAATATTGTAAACAGTGGCACGTCGGGCATGATCAGGGACTCCTATTACGGACGTCCTTACGTTCGGTTACGCCCTAACAGCTACAAGTGGCCTTCCGGGGCGAATGCGGGTAAGAATTATTTTCTGGATCAGGCATTTATGCAGCGAAACGCCGACTCGCGCTTCAACAGCTCGTTCTACACAGTTTACATCAACAACGTTTCGGTGACCAATACCGCTGCAGCCGCCAATAACATGCGGGGTATTGGGTACACTGCCGTAGCGGGGCAGGACACCGCCGTCTGGCTGCCCGATTTTGAGGTAGCGGGTGCGCCCCAGTTTATGGGTACCCGGCCGTTTAAAGGGATTATTGTACCGCCCAGCCTGTGGAACAACGGCATTTTTCCGGCGTTGAAAAAGTTCATGGACCCCAGCCGGGGCTCTAACTTCAACGACCCGTCTACCCGGCCCGTAGTATTATACCGCTTTTCGGATGTGTACATGACGGGAGCCGAGGCTTATTTCAAAGCCGGGGATGCAACAAAGGCAGCCGCCCTGATTAATGTGGTCCGGCAACGGGCTGCCTTCCGCAAAACGAATACGGCCGCGCAGAATGCAGCAGCCGTAACGGCGCAGACGATTGCCGCGACTGACGTAACCACGGACTTTATTCTGGACGAACGCAGCCGTGAGTTTTTTGGTGAGTGGCAGCGGTGGCATGATTTGGTACGCACCCGTTCGCTGGTACGGCGGGTGAAAGCCTGGAATCCGGAAGCGGCTCCGTACATCCAGGATTTCCATATGCTGCGGCCTATTCCGCAATCCCAGATTGACCGGGTTACTGCCGGGCCTGCTTTTCCACAAAATCCTGGTTATTAACGATCAACAGATAGTACAAGGCAATGAAAAAAGTGAAAGAGGGTAGTTCTATTCCTCTTTCACTTTTTCATAATCATGTCTACTAATTACAGTACTGCCTGCTAGAATAGATGGTAGCAAGAATCAGTGGCATACATAAACGCCAACAGTAGCCAACTATCAATGAAACAGTTCCTCCTCTTCTTCCTGCTAGCACTGACAACGGCTGGCTTTTCGCAGAATAAGTCTGGCTTAAAACTCTGGTACTCGACACCTTCCGGCAGCGTTTGGGAAAACGCCCTGCCCATTGGGAATGGTCGACTGGGAGCGATGATCTACGGAAACGTTGGAAAAGAGACGATTCAGCTTAACGAACACACCCTCTGGTCGGGTGGCCCGAACCGGAATGACAACCCGAACGCGCTGGCGGCATTACCCGAAATACGGCGACTGATTTTCGATGGAAAACAAAAAGAAGCCGAAGAACTGGCCAACAAAAGTATTATTACGAAAAAGTCGAACGGACAGATGTTTCAGCCCCTGGGCAATCTGAATCTGACGTTTGCCGGACACGAAAACTACACGAATTATTACCGCGAACTGGATATTGAGCGAGCCGTGGCCAAAACGACTTATACCGTCGGTGGCGTGACCTACACCCGCGAAGTATTAGCTTCGTTTCCCGACCGCGTTATTGTCGTGCAACTGACGGCGAACAAGCCCGGAGCTATCTCATTTTCCGCTTCGTACACAACCCAACATAACCCGTCAGTAATCAAAGCATCAGCCAATGAATTATCCATTTCGGGTACCACATCTGACCACGAGGGCGTAAAAAGCGAGGTAAAATTTAAAGGCATTACCCGCATTAAAACGCAGGGTGGCAGCCTGTCTGCCAGTGATACTACGCTCACGGTGAAAGGGGCGAACAGTGCCACCATTTACGTTTCCATTGCCACTAATTTCACGAATTACCACGATGTTAGTGGCAACGAAAATCAACGGGCAACCGACTACCTGACTAAGGCGTATCCGAAGTCATACTCAGCCATATTGACACCACACGTTGCCGCATACCAGACGTATTTTAACCGGGTCAAATTCGACCTGGGTACTACCGGAGCGACTAAACTCCCCACCGACGAACGGCTGAAAAACTTCCGGTCGGTCAGCGACCCGCAACTGGTTACGCTGTATTACCAGTACGGACGTTATCTGCTTATTTCCTCGTCGCAACCCGGCCGGTACGCCAATGCGGAACCTGGGCAACCAGCTAACCTTCAGGGCATCTGGAATAACAAAATGAAACCACCCTGGGACAGTAAGTACACGATCAACATCAACGCCCAGATGAATTACTGGCCCGCCGAAAAAACGAACCTGGCCGAACTGCACGAGCCGTTTTTGCAGATGGTAAAGGACATGTCGGAAACGGGGCAGGAAACGGCGCGGGTCATGTATGGCGCACGGGGCTGGATGGCCCACCACAACACCGACATCTGGCGGGCTACCGGTGCCATCGACGGTGCTTTCTGGGGCATGTGGATTGCCGGGGGGGGCTGGACTAGTCAGCACCTCTGGGAGCATTATATGTACAGTGGCGATAAAGCCTATCTCGCCACCATTTACCCAATTCTGAAAGGAGCCGCCCTGTTCTATACCGACTTTTTGGTCGAGCATCCAAAGTACCACTGGCTTGTGGTGAACCCCGGTAGTTCGCCCGAGAACGCGCCAAAAGCACACGGCGGTTCTTCGCTGGATGCGGGCACCACGATGGATAATCAGATCGCCTTCGATGTGTTCAGCACTACGATTCGGGCCGCCGAACTGTTAAAAAAAGATGCTGCTTTCGTGGATACGCTGCGGCAAAAACGAAGTAAGCTACCGCCCATGCACATTGGCCATTTTGGGCAGTTGCAGGAGTGGCTGGACGATGTAGATGACCCGGATGACCACCATCGGCACGTCTCGCACCTGTACGGATTGTTTCCGGCAAACCAGATTTCGGCCTACCGTACGCCGGACCTTTTCAGCGCGGCACGCACCACCCTGACGCACCGGGGCGACGTATCGACCGGGTGGAGCATGGGCTGGAAAGTAAACTGGTGGGCGCGTTTGCAGGACGGCAATCACGCTTATTCGCTGATTCAGAATCAACTCACCCCGCTGGGCGTTACCAAAGATGGGGGCGGCACTTATAATAACCTGTTCGATGCGCACCCGCCGTTCCAGATTGATGGCAACTTTGGCTGCACATCGGGCATTACGGAAATGCTGATGCAGAGTGCCGACGGTGCCATTCACTTGCTGCCAGCCCTGCCCGATGTCTGGCAATCCGGGAGCATTGGCGGCCTGCGCGCCATTGGCGGTTTTGAGGTGGTGAATATGGAGTGGAAAGGAAGCAAACTGACGAAAGTAGTTATCAAATCGAACCTCGGCGGGAACCTACGCCTGCGGGTACCAAATGCGTTGAAACCGAGCGGTAGCATAGCGATAAAAAAAGCGACGGGTCAAAACGAAAACCCATTCTACCAACCCGAAGAGACACCTGTTCCCATCGTTGCTCCCAATGTCAGCCCGACAGCCACAGGACTGAAGGAAACGATGCTTTATGATTTGACTACGCAACCCGGCAAAACATATACGCTGGTGGCTCAGTAAGCCTGTAATGGGTATGATTTTCTCAACTATGAAAAAACAAATTGCCTCCTTTGCCCTTGGGCTGTGCTGTCTTGCATTGAGCTATTCCCTGTCGGCCCAAACGACCCTGGTCAATCCGATCCTGACCGGTTTTTACCCTGACCCAAGCATCGTGCGAGTGGGAACGGATTACTATTTGGTCAACTCCACGTTTTCGTATTTTCCCGGCATTCCGGTTTTACATAGCAAAGACCTGAAAAATTGGAAGCAGATTGGTAACGTCATTGACCGTCCATCGCAAATGGATTTCATGGGTGAAAAATTGACCCGTGGCCTGTTCGCGCCCGCCATCCACTACTACAAAGGACTGTTCTACGTTACCTGCACCGATATCGACCACGATGGCAACTTCATCGCCACCGCAAAGAATCCTGCCGGGCCGTGGAGCAATCCGGTCAGAGTGCCGCAGGTACGTGGCATCGACCCGTCCCTGTATTTTGACGAAGCAACGGACAAGGCGTACATGATTTATAACAGCGACGCGCCCGACCGCAAGCCCTTGTATTCGGGCCACCGGACCATCCAGATCTACGAGCTTGATTACAAAACCCTCAAAGTGATTGGTGAACAAAAGCAACTCGTCAACGGAGGAGTTGATCTGTCGAAAAAGCCCGTCTGGATTGAGGCTCCGCACATTATGAAGCGTAACGACTGGTATTACCTCTATGCAGCCGAAGGCGGTACGTCGGTCAATCATACCGAGGTCGTGTTCCGTAGTAAATCGGTTTGGGGCCCTTTCGTGCCGTATGAGAATAACCCGATTTTAACCCAGCGCGGTTTACCCGAAGATCGAAAAGACCCAATTACGTCGGCTGGTCACGCGCAGTTTGTGGAAGGGCCGGATGGAAAATGGTACGCGATTTTCCTGGCCGTCCGGCCATACGAAGGCGACTATTACAATACGGGCCGCGAAACCTTTATCGCACCAGTCACCTGGAAAGACGAGTGGCCGATTGTGGATCCCGACCACAAGGTAATTCAATATAACTATCCGGTTTCGTTCAGCGAGGTGAAGCAGAAAGGGGCACTGCCGCAAAGTGGCAACTTCGCCTACACCCTCACGTTCGATAAGCAGCTTGACCCGTCGTTTCTGTTCATGCGCACGGTAGACAGCAGTTCGTTTTCACTGTCGAAAAAGAATGGCCTGACCCTGAAACTGAAGCCGGAAACGGTTATGGAACTGGGTAACCCTTCGTTCATCGGAAAACGACAGCAACACCTGTACAGTACGGCAGAAACAGAATTGAGCTTCTCGCCAAAGACCGACAAGGAAAAAGCGGGCCTGATCATTCTCCAGAACGAGGACCATTTTTACTACTTGTGCAAATCACAAGCGCAGGGAAAAGACGTGCTCCAACTGTTCAAGAGTAAGCCCAAAGAAAAGTCGATGGAACTGCTGGTGGAGGTGCCGTTGACGGCCAAAGTGAGGAAAGTAGGTTTGCGAATTACCTCAATGGGCGGCACCTATAGTTTCTCTTTTTCGGAGAATGCCAAAAATTGGAAGATACTGAAAGACAAGGTCGATGCCAAGTTCCTGAGTACCAAAGAAGCGGGCGGCTTTATCGGCTGTTTGTATGGCATGTATGCTACCTCGTCGGGCGAACAAACGACAAATTCTGCCTCTTTTCAGTATCTGACCTACAAGGGAGATGATCCCATGTACAAAAAGTAAATAACCAGGATAATCAACTAATTAACTACCAAACTCAACGTTGCCTTTTGAAAACGAACGCATTCCATATCGCTTTCCTATTTCTGCTCAGCCTGTCGGCACTAGCTCAAATGCAGCCCTTTACCCTCCAAGAGGTGAAGGTTACAAGCGGAGCGTTCAAAAATGCGCAGGACGTTGACCTGAAATATATTCTGGCCCTAGACCCGGATAAACTCCTGGCTCCGTACCTCATCGATGCCGGGTTACCGCTGAAAGCTACGCGCTACGGCAACTGGGAAAGCTCCGGGCTGGATGGGCATATCGGCGGGCATTACCTGTCGGCACTAGCCATGATGTACGCGTCGACCAGTGAACCGGAACTAAAAAAGCGACTCGACTATATGGTAGCTGAACTTGCCCGCTGTCAGGCAAAAAATGGCAACGGGTATGTAGGAGGTATTCCAGAGGGGAAGGTATTCTGGGAGCGGATTCACAAAGGCGATATCGATGGTAGTAGTTTTGGACTGAACAATACGTGGGTGCCGCTCTACAACATCCACAAGCTGTTTGCGGGTCTGCGCGATGCCTATGAGTACGCCGGAAATCAGCAGGCAAAGCAGGTATTGATTGGTTTGGGCGACTGGTTTATCGACCTCATCAAGCCACTGACAGATGAGCAGATTCAGCAAGTGTTACGTACCGAACACGGCGGCATCAACGAAACGTTTGCCGATTTGTACATCCTGACAAAAAACAAGAAATACCTCGAAACAGCGCAACGGATTTCACATCGAGCGTTGTTGATTCCCCTGCTCGAAAGGCAGGATAAACTAACCGGTCTACACGCCAACACGCAGATTCCGAAGGTGATTGGGTTTGAGAGAATTGCCTCACTGACGGGCCAATCGGACTGGTCGGAAGCGGCCGTGTACTTCTGGCAGAACGTGTCGCAAACCCGTAGTGTGGCGTTTGGTGGCAACAGTGTCCGCGAGCATTTCAACCCAACCACCGATTTTAGTCAGCTATTGCGGTCGAATCAAGGGCCCGAAACCTGCAATTCGTTTAACATGCTCCGTCTGAGCAAAGCCCTGTTTCTGGATAAAAACGACGTGAGCTACCTCGATTTTTACGAACGGACGCTCTACAACCACATCCTATCGAGTCAGCACCCCGAAAAAGGCGGTTTTGTGTATTTCACCCCCATTCGCCCCAATCACTACCGGGTGTATTCGCAGCCCGAAACGAGCATGTGGTGCTGCGTGGGGTCAGGCATAGAGAACCACACCAAATACGGCGAACTTATCTACAGCCATTCGGATAATGACCTCTTTGTCAACCTATTCATCCCTTCTACGCTGGATTGGAAAGAGAAGCATATTCAACTGACACAGACTACCCAGTTTCCGTACGAAAACCAGTCGATCCTGACGTTAAAACTGGTAAAGCCACAGCAATTTTCCCTACAGATACGGTATCCGAAATGGGCCGAAAATCTGACTGTTCTGGTCAACGGCAAACCACAGCCGATTGACAGAAAGCCTTCGAGCTACGCAGCCATTTCCCGAAAGTGGAAATCGGGCGACATCGTAACCGTCCGCTTTAAAACTACTACCCGTCTGGAATACCTGCCCGACGGCTCTGACTGGGCCGCTTTTGTGAACGGCCCCATTGTGCTGGCGGCCAAAACGTCGACAGCCGACCTGACAGGGCTTTTTGCCGATGATAGCCGGATGGGCCACGAAACAAAAGGCAAGCTGTATCCGCTCACTGATGCTTATGCGCTCGTGGGTGACCCGGCCACGTACCTGACCAGGCTAAAGCCCGCTGACCGGCTACAATTTGGCCTGGATTCGCTGACGCTACAACCGTTTTATGAGGTACACGACGCCCGTTATCAGATGTATTTCCAGACCTTTACAAAGGCTGCTTTTGATAAGCAGAAGGGCCGGTTAAAGCAGCAGGAAACCGAGGCCCTGGCCATCGAAGCCAACACGGTCGACAAAGTGAACTGCGGGGAGCAACAACCCGAAGTCGATCATCAGTATAAAGGCGAAAAGAGTGAATCGGGCTATGATGACGAGCGGTTCTGGCGCCGTACCCGTTCGTACATTACTTACCAGTTACAAAACAAAGGATTGGCAGGTAAATATCTTGACATCATAGCTTTGGATGATATCAATCCAGAGAACATACGCTTTTTAATCAACGAGAAGCCCGCACAGGTTCTGTCAGGCGAGGGAAAGACGATCCGGCTGAAAGCGGACGACAATAAGGTGATAACGCTCAGAATAGCGACTCAAAGCGGCAATAGTACCCCTCGCTTCAATCAAATCAGACTTTTAACGCGCTAAAGAAATTCATTGTAACATGGCTAGTCAAACGCATCCTATCCTTAAATGTGTCAAATTGACAACATTACCAAACGAAGTCCTTTTCAAATTAATCCGTATGAAAATCTCGCTCCTGAAATTGCTCCCGTTATCGTTCGTCCTGTTGCTAAGTAACCTGGCTTGGGCGCAATCAAATTTCACCAGTAAAACAATCGGCATAGGCGTTGTGGTGGCCGATCTTGACCGTTCGCTAGACTTCTATGTGAAAGGTATCGGCATGGTCAAAACGGGCAATTTTACCATTAATGAGGATTTTGGCAAACGCTCCGGCCTGACAGATGGCGTAGCCGTTGCAGTTACCATCCTGAAACTCGAAAACAGCCCCGACGCCACCGACTGGAAGCTGATGAGCTTTGGTAGTAAAGCCTCACACCCGAAGCCAAAAAAGATTCAGGATGATACGGGCATGCAGTACATCACCATCAACGTGAAAGCCCTGCAACCTATCATCGACCGGCTGACCCAGATGAAAGTGCATTTTCTGGGCAGTACGCCCACGCCCCTGAATGAGAAAGCGCACTTCGTTTTTGTGCAGGATCCCGACGGCAATTTCATTGAACTGATTGGCCCGCTTCAGTAACCGACGCCCCCTTACCTCCATGAAAAACAAGTTGTTCCAATACGGTTTTCGGGTAGTTGTACTGCTGTTGCCATTCATGACAGTGGTGGCGCAAACGGCCCACAACCCAATCATCTATGCCGATGTACCCGATATGGCTATGATTCGGGTAGGCAACACCTACTACATGAGCAGCACCACCATGCACATGAGTCCAGGATTGCCGATTATGAAGTCGAAAGATCTGGTGAACTGGCAGATGGTGGGCTACGCCTATGATACCCTTGCCAGCGTCGATGCGCTGACCCTGACCAACGGAAAAAGCACCTACGGCCGGGGTTCGTGGGCCAGTAGTCTACGCTACCATAACGGCACCTATTACGTGACCACTTTTGCCCAAACCACAGGCAAAACGTACGTGTACACCACAAAGGATATCGAAAAAGGTCCCTGGAAAGAGGCCTCCTTCAAACCGTCGTACCACGACCACAGCCTCTTTTTCGATGACGACGGGCGGGTCTATATGATTTATGGCGCAGGCAAGCTTCACTTAATCGAACTCAATGCTGATGCCTCCGGCGTGAAACCCGGTACCATTGAGCAGGTCCTGATCGAAAATGCTAGTACTCCATCGGGCACGGGCGGTGGTTTGCCCGCTGAAGGGTCGCAACTGTTTAAGGTGAAGGGCAAGTATTATTTGTTCAACATCACCTGGCCGCGTGGCGGTATGCGGACGGTGGTTATTCACCGCGCCGATAAGCTAACCGGCCCCTGGGAAGGTCGAATCGGGTTGCAGGATCTGGGCGTGGCGCAGGGTGGGCTGATTGATACGCCCGACGGAAAGTGGTATGCCTACCTGTTCCGCGATTTTGGGGGCGTGGGCCGCATCCCCTATCTGGTACCGGTAACCTGGGAAGACGGTTGGCCCGTGTTGGGTGTTAACGGTAAAGTGCCCGAAACGCTCGACCTGCCCGCCAGCAAAGGCCTGATTCCGGGTATCGTGGCCTCGGATGAATTCACCCGCAAAAAAGGAGAATCCGCGTTGCCGCTTGTGTGGCAGTGGAACCACAATCCCGACAATAGCCTGTGGTCGGTGACGGAGCGAAAAGGCTACTTACGCCTGAAAACCGGACGAACGGATACCTCGTTTGTGATGGCCCGTAACACACTCACCCAGCGCACCGTCGGCCCCGAAAGTACGGGGGCTACGCTACTCGATGCATCGAACCTGAAACCCGGCGACTTTGCGGGATTGAGCCTGTTGCAAAAGAATTACGGCCTGGTGGGAGTCAAAGCCGAAGCGGGTGGCAAGTCGATTGTGATGGTCAGCGCCAGTTCGGGAAAGCCAGTGGAAATGCAGCGCGTTCCGTTGGGCCAGAAAACGGTCTACCTGAAAGCGGAGTGCGATTTCAAGGACCGTAAAGACCTCGCCCACTTCTTCTACAGCCTCGATGGTAAAACGTGGACCGCCATTGGTGAACCGCTGAAAATGCCGTACACCATCCCGCATTTCATGGGCTACCGGTTTGGCCTGTTTACCTACGCCACCCAGCAAACGGGCGGTTTCGCCGACTTCGACTATTTCCGGATTACTGATACAAAAGACCCAAAGCAGTAATTTCTAAACCCTCATCCATGAACCGCTACCTTACATATGTAATTGAGCTGACTGTGTTGCTACTGAACATATCACTTGTTCAGGGACAGCAGACGTCCAATTATACTCAGGTCAACACCTACGTCAACCCGGTGCTGCCCGGCGACCACCCCGACCCGACCATGCTGAAGGTGGGCGATGATTTTTACCATTGCGGCTCCAGCTTTCATTTTACGCCCTACCTGCCCATCTACCATTCCAAAGACATGGTGCATTGGCAGATAATCAGCCGGGTGGTGCCGCCTACCACCAGCTTCGTATCCGACCGACCCTCTACGGGTATCTGGCAGGGGGCCATCACGTATTTTTACGGCTCGTACTGGATTTATTTCTCGGCCAACGGGCAGTGGTTTTCCAAAGCCAGCAACCCGAAAGGTCCCTGGTCGGAGCCGGTACGCGTGAAAGGAAACCAAAAAACGGGGCCGCTGGGCTACGACAACTCCATTTTTGTGGATGATGATGGCAAGCCGTACATGGTCATCAAAAATGGACAGAAAACAAACCGGTTGCAGGAACTAAGCCGGGATGGTCAGTTAACGTCGTCGGTGATCGATATGGACTGGGTCAACGCCAAATTGCAATACAGCTGGGCCGAGGGGCCGGTGATGTGTAAGCGCAACGGCTTTTACTACTACTTCCCGGCGGGCGACGTATCGGGCGGGCAGTATGTGATGCGGGGTAAATCTCTCTCCGCCGACTCGACGCAGTGGGAACGACTTGGCGAGTTCTTCAAGCCCATCACCGACCCAAAAGTGGGCTTCCGTCGCCCCAACCACATTTCAGCCCCGATTCAATTAGCCGACGGTACCTAGTGGACCATCGGCCAGAGCTATGAAAAGTACGAGGGCGATAATTGGTCAGGTACGGGTCGGCAAACGTCGTTGTACCCGGTAAGCTGGGAGGGCGACCGCCCCTGGGGAATGGCACCGACAACACAGCCCATCGAGAAACCGAATTTACCAAAAGGCGGCATCGCGTGGCGAAGCGTTAACTCCGATCAGTTTGAAAACGAAACGCTGTCGCTGGACTGGCATTTCCTGAGCAAGAAATATACCGATAAGTATTCGCTTTCGGCCCGGAAAGGCTGGCTTCGGCTGGCTCCCGACAGCCTGCGAACGAGCATCGTCCAGAAGGAAACGGATCATTATTATTCAGCCGTAACGAAGGTCGATTTTAACCCAGCCGATACACTGTCCAAAGCCGGGCTATACCTCAGCAGTGGTAACCAACGCGTCAACGTGCGACTGTACAGCGGGTTTGATCAGGGCAAAAAAATAAGCTTCAGTTTCGAGAAGAACGTCCAGTCCATTCCCAATACGTTTGGCAATGTGGTGTGGCTGAAAATCACGCGGAAGCTGCACGAACTAACTGCCTATGCCAGCAAGGATGGCAAAACCTGGACGCCGGTCGGCACGCCCATCAATGTGGTCAATCTGGATAAGACCCAGCCGCAGTTCAACTCATGGGTGGGTACCAGCGTGGGTCTGTTTACCGAAAGTAAACCGGCCGATTTTGATTTCTTCGTTTGTAAAGACGGCTTTTCGGAACTCCCGGCGGTGGGCTTCAGCAATGCGTACGGCGTCGAAAAGGTGAAAGTGGGGACGGATGAAATCGTTTCGGCCAGTTCAAATCTCGGCGGCTGGTTTATGCTGTCGGGAGTGGAATTGGGCGGAACAACCTCGGCGGCCTCGCAGGTGCAGTTACAGGTGTCGGCCAAAACCGCTGGTACCCTCGAAATCTGGCTCGATGATTTGACATTCGGTCAACGAATCGCTACGATTCCCTACTCGGCTACGGGCAGTAGTAACTGGAAATCGGTCATGCAAAAAGTAAAAGGCGTCTCCGGGCATCACGATGTATTCGTAAAATTCCCCGCTGGCAACAGCGAATCATTGATGGTAAAGTCACTGCAATTTCAAAAGTAGTTTGTGTTTGGTGGAATAGTAATAAGACGACTTAACTGAGTAAAACCATGAGAAATAGACTTGGAGGCTTGTTAGTGATCGGGGTATTCCTGCTGAACCTGAACGCGGTTGCTCAAGACAAAAATTTCTACATTTTCCTCTGCTTTGGGCAGTCGAACATGGAAGGTAATGCGAAAATCGAACCGCAGGATACCGTCAACGTGAACAACCGTTTTCAGGTGATGGAAGCGGTTGACTGCCCGGCGTTGAATCGAACAAAAGGGAATTGGTACACGGCGGTGCCGCCTTTGTGCCGCTGCAAAACCGGCCTAACCCCCGCCGATTATTTTGGCCGGGAATTGGTGGCGAATCTTCCAGAGAAAGTCCGGGTGGGAGTTATCAATGTGGCCGTGGGGGGCTGTAAAATCGAGCTGTTCGACAAAGATCATTACGAATCGTACGTCACGACGGTGCCGGGCTGGATGAAAAGTTTCATCGGGGAATACGACGGAAATCCCTACGCCCGGCTGGTCGAGATGGCGAAGCTGGCGCAGAAAGATGGCGTTATCAAAGGCATTCTGCTGCATCAGGGCGAGTCGAACACGAATGACTCACTTTGGACAAAAAAGGTGCAGGTCGTCTACGATAACCTTATGAATGACCTGGACCTGAAACCCAGAAAAGTGCCATTATTGGCCGGTGAAACAGTCAATGCGGATCAAGGTGGCATTTGCGCAAGCATGAACAAAATCATCGCTACACTCCCGCAAACCGTCAAAAATGCCCATGTGATTTCATCGGTCGGCTGTACGGATAAGTCTGACAATCTGCATTTCGATGCCGCCGGATACCGGGAGTTAGGCAAACGATACGCCACTGAAATGCTGTCATTGCTGGGCATCAAACCGACCACGACGAACTGAGCGTACTGAACCAACATTGCCCGAACCTACAGCTAGTTCTGGCCTCTTATCGGGTAAAAATCAGCCTCAAAACCATCAGAAACATGAATCAAATCCACCGGTTGCTGCTAATTCAGGTTGCTTTGCTGGTGAGTTACTCCGGTATAACCTTCGCGCAGTCCACTCTGCCCGGCACCCTGCGGGTTGGTGCGGCTAAAGTGGATATTACCCCCACTAAACAGGAACTGCCCGCCAGTTTTCTCGGGGTGAACGACCCGATTTTTTCGCGGGCCATTGTTATCGATAACGGACAGGAGGAGATCGCCCTTGTTACGGTCGATATTGGCGGTATTGCCGATAAAACCATCAACTCACTGGTTCAGAAAATTGGGCAGGATGTAAAGATTCCTGCCAAAAATATCCTGATCACGGCGACGCACACGCACAGCGTACCGTTTGGCTACAGTGGCGACGCGCTGGAAGAAAAGATTATTAACTCCATAAAGGCCGCTAAACAGAAGCTCCAGCCCGCCCGAATCGGCTACGGAACGGGGGTGTCCTACCTGAACGTAAACCGGAATCTTTTCGATCAGAAAACCCACCGGTGGCGGGAAGGCCCTGATTACGAGGGCATTTCCGACAAAACGGTTGCCGTAATCAGTTTCGAAACACTCCAGGGGCAACCCATTGCGGTATATTACAATTACGCGATGCACGGCGTAACAATGGGCATGTCGGATATGGTCAGTGGGGATGCGCCCGGTGCCACGTCGAAATACATTGAAGATACGTTCGATGATGCGATGGTGGCCGTGTGGTCGACGGGAGCCTGCGGGGACCAGAATCCGGTTTACTACCAGCAGACGTACGACCTGCGGGAGATGCGGATCCGGGAATACGCAACACGCGGGGAGGACATCAGCAACGCGATGCCGCCGGGCGGAAAGGGCCTGGACCGGACGAATCCGGCCGTGCAGAAACTGATGAATCAGCAAAAACAGTTGATTGCCTCGATGGGGCAGTTTCTGGGCGAAGAAGTGATGCACGTGATGCGGGGCATGGACCGCAAGGAGACGAAGGCGCGGCTGTACGCTAACCAGAAAACGATCACCCTGCCCGGACGTAAACGGCTGGATACGGGCCGGGCCGGGTATGCCGGTACCTACGCCGATGCCGACTCAATTCCACTAAAACTGGGCCTGGTCGTGATCGATGATATCGCGTTGGCCTGGGTGAATGGTGAAGTTTTTAGTGCTATTGGCCAGCGACTAAAAAAAGAATCGCCGTACGGCCACACCATGATGGTAACGCTGACAAACGGCTTCGCCCGGTCGGGCTATATTCCCAGCGACGTAGCCTTCAGCAACTATACATTTGAAGTACTATCGTCAAGTTTGATGCCTGGCTACGCGGAAAGTGGCATCGTCAACGGTATCCTGGATTTAATGGAAGATAGTAAAGTGAAACGCTGAATGGGAGCGTGCTCCCTTGCCTTATCAAACGAATATTGACGGCCTTCCGCATTAATAAACTAATTGACTGTATTAATTTGAACGGATGCTACACATAAAACAGATTTGGGCCTGCCTGTCGCTGCTCGCGATGACGGCCAACGCGCAGGAGATGATACCGTTGTACACGGGTGAAGTGCCGAATGCCAAAACGTCGGACGTGCAGGAGTCGGGTGCGGAGAAGGGTATGTTTAAAGGCATCACCAAACCGACGCTGGAGTACTTCAAAGCCGCGCCCGACAAGGCATCTGGGGCGGCTGTAATCATCATTCCCGGTGGCGGCTACAGCGTAGTCGTGTATAATGGTGAAGGTGTTAGCACCGCCAAGGCTATGGCCGAAAAAGGAGTCGCGGCTTTTGTGTTGAAGTACCGCCTGCCCAGCGATGCCATAATGACGGACAAGAAAATCGGCCCGTTGCAGGATGCGCAACAGGCTATAAAACTGGTTCGGGAAAACGCCGATAAGTGGGGCATCGACAAAGCCAAAATTGGCATCATGGGCTTCTCGGCGGGTGGACATCTGGCGTCGGCCGAGGCAACACACTTTGAGAAGGCGTACATCGAGAACGGCGCCAACACCAGTCTGCGCCCCGACTTTCAGATTTTGGTTTATCCCGTCATTAGTATGCAGGACAGCCTCGCGCACGGCGGCTCGCGCGATAATCTGCTGGGTAAAAACCCATCGGCAGCCGATAAGAATCTATTCTCCAGCGAGCTTCAGGTAACGGCCAATACGCCCCCGACGTACCTGACTCACGCGGCCGACGATAAGGTAGTCGACGTGGATAACAGCATCGTCTATTTCGAGAAGCTGAGACACCTGAAAGTGCCGGTCGAAATGCATATCTACCCCAAAGGTGACCATGGGTTTATTTTCCGGCACCCCGGCTGGATGGAGCCGCTGTTTGCCTGGATGAAAATTAACCAGTGGATCAAATAACGTATATAATGGCCAGTATCAAAGGTAGTATATTGAATATCAATAGATTATTCAGTGATAATTTTGTCATCCCGAGGAACGAGGGATCTTCGGTAGAGTAAAAAAGCCTGTTACCGAAGATCCCTCGTTCCTCGGGATGACAAAAACACTCATGCCTTTACATCCAGTGAAAATTAAAATAGCCTCAACCCCTAAATCATGAAACGTAACCTATTTGTCACTTTTCTCCTGCTTGGTTTCCGGGTTGGTTTTGGGCAGACATCGCCGATTTCGATTCGGGTTGATGCCGCAAAGACGGTGGGCGACATGAAGCCTTTCTGGGCGTTTTTTGGGTACGACGAACCCAACTACACGACCCGGAAAGACGGCCAGAAATTGCTGACCGAATTGCAGGAATTAAGCCCCGTCCCGGTCTACATTCGGGCGCACAACCTACTGACTTCCAAAGGCGAAAGCCCCGGTCCAGATCTAAAATGGGGCTTCACGGATGCGTACAAAGAAGATGCGTCCGGCAAGCCCATTTACAACTGGGTAACGGTCGACAGCATTGTGGATACCTACATCAAACGGGGCATGAAGCCGTTGATGGAAATCGGATTCATGCCCAAAGACCTGTCGTCCAAACCCGAACCCTATGCCCACACGTGGAGTAAAAAAGGCAACATCTGGACCGGCTGGACATACCCACCGAAAGACTATGACAAATGGCGGGAGTTGGTCTATCAGTGGGGAAAACACGCCATTGACCGCTACGGAAAAAAAGAGGTAACCTCATGGCTCTGGGAAGTCTGGAACGAACCGGATATTGGCTACTGGTCGGGTACGTTCGACGAGTATTGCAAGACTTATGACTATGCTGCCGATGGCCTGAAACGCGCCTGCCCCGAATGTACCATCGGCGGGCCGCACACGACCAGCCCCCGCAGCGACAAAGCGTACAGTTACCTGACCCGATTCATTGAACATTGCCTGCGCGGCAAGAATTACGCGACCGGCAAAACCGGCACACCGCTGCAATACATCGGTTTTCATGCCAAAGGCAACCCGGAAATCGTGGACGGGCATATCCGCATGAACATGGGCGTGCAGTTGAAAGATATTCAGCGGGCATTTGAAGCGGTCAACTCGTTTCCTGAACTCAAAAATATACCCATCATCATCGGCGAAAACGATCCCGAAGGCTGTGCCGCCTGCTCGGAAACGCGGGACCCAAAATATGGCTACCGCAACGGCACGATGTATTCCAGTTATACGGCTTCAGCGTATGCCCGCATCTACGAACTGATGGACCAGTATAAGGTAAATCTGCGTGGGGCCGTAAGCTGGTCGTTCGAGTTTGAAGATCAGCCGTGGTTTGCCAGTTTCCGCGATCTGGCCACGCATGGTGTGGACAAGCCCGTACTGAATGTATTTCGGATGTTTGGCAAGATGAACGGCCAGCGGCTTGCGGCCAGTACCAACAAAGGATTGGCTGCTGCCGATATCATCGCCAATGGCGTACGAACCCAAAATGACGTGAATGCACTGGCCAGCAAAGGCCAGAACTCGGTTTGTGTGATGGTCTGGAATTACCACGACGATAACGTGACTGGCCCGGCAACACCGGTTGAGCTGACCATCAATGGCCTAAGTAAAAACAAAGTGCAGGTTCATCATTACCGGATAGACCAGGAGCACAGCAACTCGTTCGAAAAATGGAAGGCGATGGGTAGTCCGCAACAGGTATCAGCCAATCAGTATAAGGTTTTGGAACAAGCGGGGCAGCTTCAGGAAATGGCCCCACCAAAGGCAAAAACGATCACCAACGGCACAACGACGCTGACCTTTGATCTACCCCGGCAGGGTGTATCCTTTGTGCAACTAACCTGGCAAAACCCCTTAACCCTTAGCTACTTATGAATCGAAAACTGATTAATCGCTTGTTATCCGCATGGGTGGGACTTTGCCTGTGTGGTGTGGTACTGGCGCAGCCCCCCGTTGGGCCAACCATGGCATCACCACTGGTGAATGCCGACAATACGGTTACGTTTCGTTTCCTGGCTCCCACGGCAAAAGAGGTAAAGTTGAATGCACAGTTTGAAAAAGCACCGGTCGCCATGACCAGAGATGCGCAGGGCGTCTGGAGCGTAACGACCAGCCCGGTAAAGCCGGATATGTATCCGTATTCGTTCAACGTGGATGGCATTTCGGTAGCCGACCCTAAGAATTCGGCCCTCTTTCCCAACGAAGGATTTCAGGCCAGCGTGGTCGAAATAACGGGGAGTACGCCCCTAGTGCATACCTTGCAAAACGTACCCCACGGCACGCTGGCGTACCGTATTTATCAGTCGCCCGAACTGGGGCAGCGGCCCGTGGTGGTGTATACGCCCCCCGGCTACGAAACGGACGCCAAAACGACCTACCCCGTATTGTACCTGCTACACGGCACCACCGATACGGAAGAAACCTGGAGCAAAGTGGGCCGCACCAACCTCATTCTGGACAACCTGATTGCGCAGGGAAAAGCTAAACCGATGGTTGTGGTAATGCCCTACGGCCGGGCGTATCCAGCTATCAGCAAGTCGTCGGGTAGTTTGCGCAACTGGGATAATCTTCAGGAGATAAAGAAAGATTTTCTGGGTAGTCTCTTCCCGTTTGTCGAGAAAAACTATCGGGTGAAGAAAGATAAAAATAGCCGGGCTATTGCGGGTTTCTCGGGTGGTGGCGGCACGAGTTTGTTCATAGGCCTGAACAACCCCGACTTGTTTAGCTGGGTTTGTGGCTTTGCGCCGGGCATGCTGAAAGATGAGTTTGACCGCAATAATGCCGTGGCCTTTGCCAATCCCTCTCTCACCAATAAAAACCTGAAATTGTTCTGGATTGGTGTGGGTAAAGACGACGGATTGCACCCGGTCATCAACGACTACCTGACCGTGCTTGACGAAAAGAAAATCAAGCACGAAACGCTAATTTCGGATGGTGGTCATACCTGGATGAACTACAAATTGTACCTCGCCACAATTGCACAAAAGCTTTTCAAATAACCTGTCTTTACCCTTAACAATCATTCCGCATGAATCGAAAATCAATCAGTCATCTGGCCGCGGTGGGATCCCTGATCGGCCTGTGCTGCGCTACCATGGCCCAGCCCCCGCGTGGCCCGCTGGTAGTGTCGCCCCAGGTCAACGCCGACAAGAGCGTTACGTTTCGCTATCTGGCACCCGCTGCCAGCGAGGTGAAACTGGGCGCCCAGTTCGAGAAGGCTCCCGTTGCGATGACCAAAGACGCGCAGGGCATTTGGAGCGTGACGGTTGGTCCGGTGAAGCCTGATATTTATCCGTACAGCTTTATGGTGGATGGTATTACGGTGATGGACCCGGCCAACGAAGACTTCTTTCCCAACGAACGCTTCAAGGCCAGCCTGGTGGATATTCCCGGCGACACGCCCCTGATTCACGCCATGAAAGATGTGCCGCACGGTACTGTCAGCTACGATTACTATCCGTCGATGGAAAAAACAACTGGTTCGGTTGTGGTGTACACCCCGCCGGGGTACGATAAAAATCCGGCGAAAAAGTACCCGGTTTTTTACCTCATCAGCGGTACTACCGACACCGAAGAAGCCTTTTTTAAAGTAGGCCACACCAATTTCATTCTCGACAACCTCATTGCGGAAGGTAAAGCTAAGCCCATGATTGTGGTGATGCCCTACGGCAACATCGCGGCCCGCGTGGCCGAGCAAACGGGTGCCCCAAAACCCGCTGACCCGACCGTCCGGGATGGGGCGGATGCGGTGAAACGCGCCAACGATTTCGCTACGGATCTGACCCGAAACGTTATTCCGTACGTCGAGGCAACTTACCGCGCGGTGGCTAACCGCGAGAACCGGGCCATCGGCGGGTTTTCGCGCGGGGGCGGGCAAACGCTTCGCACGGCGTTCGGCAACATGGACAAATTTGCGTGGGTGTGCGCCTACAGTTCGTACCTGTCGCCCCAGGAAATGGACAGCGGTTTCAATACCATCGTCACCAACCCCGACAAGACCAACAAAGACCTCAAATTGCTCTGGGTGAGCGTGGGGAACGAGGATTTTCTGTACAAGCCGACGATGGAATTTATGGATTACCTGAAAGCCAAAAAGGTGAACTACAAAAGCCTGATTACCGATGGCGGACACACCTGGATGAACGTCAAGACGTATCTGGCCAGCACCGCCCCAATGTTGTTTCAATAACCCCAAGCCCAGCCCTCATGAAACACCTTAAACTTCTTATAGCCACCACGTTGCTGGTCTCCCCGCTGGTGATGGCCCAGCGCCCGCCCGCCATCAGCTCGCCCGATGTGCATCCCGACCACAGCATCACGTTTCGGTATTTCTCCAAAAAAGCGCAGAAAGTAACCCTAAACGGCGAGTTCCTGAAAGCACCGGTTGCCATGACAAAAGACACGTCGGGTATCTGGAGCGTGACGGTGCCGCCCGTCAAGCCGGACATTTACCCGTACAGTTTCCGGGTCGATAGCGTCGAACTGGCCGACCCCAGCAACACGTACATTTTCGCCAACGAGCGCTTCAAGCGTAGTATCGTCGATGTGCCCGGCGATCAGCCGCTGGTGCATTCACTGCAAAACGTGCACCACGGCAAAGTCAGCTATCGGTACTACAAATCCGGTACGCTCGGCAAAACCCGGCAGATGCTGGTGTACACGCCACCGGGTTTCGACCCCAACGGCAAAACGAAATACCCGGTGCTGTACCTGATTCACGGCGGCTCCGATACCGAAGAAACCTGGACTAAAGTGGGACACGCCAACCTGATTGCCGATAACCTCATCGCGCAAAAGAAAGCCAAGCCCATGCTCATCGTGATGCCCTACGGCAATGTTCGCCCGGCACCGATGCCTGACTTTACCAAAGACATGGTCGACGACATTGTGCCGTTTGTAGAGGCTAATTATCCGGTTATCAACGACAGCAAAGGCCGGGCGGTGGCAGGTTTTTCGGTGGGGGGTGGCCAAACGCTCAACATCGGCCTGACGCACCCCGAAACCTTCGCCTACGTTTGTTCCTACGCACCCTATACGGCTACCGAGGAGTTTAAGAAAAACTTTTCGGACTGGTCGCCGGACGCGGATAAACTGAACAAACAGTTGAAACTATTCACCGTCAGCGTGGGCACCGAGGATTTTCTGTACGAGCCGGTGAAGCAGAACATTGCGATGTTCAACGAGAAAAAAATCAATGTTAAACCACTAATTGTACCCGGCGGGCATACTTGGATGAACTGCAAATTGTACCTCGCCAACACGTTGCCACAGCTTTTTAGGTGAGTTTTTGTCATTCCGACGCAGGAGGAATCTTCTGTAACCGGAGGTATTCTTAGCCTCACCCGAAGATTCCTCCTGCGTCGGAATGACAAAAACCGTTTCTATAGTAACTCAAAACAATTTCAAATCTATTTCATCTAAACCAGTAAACCAATGACTATTAAAGCCATAGCTACCTTCGTAGCGGCCACGTTGCTAAGCGTCAGCAGTTTTGCGCAGACAAGCCCCTCATCGGTAGTGGAAGATTTCAAGCCGTCTGTCACGAATCAGCCGGGGCAGGAATATCCGCAGGTAAACTCGCAGGGCTATGCCCGGTTCCGCATCAACGCGCCCAAAGCCGACAGCGTGAAGGTAAGCCTGGGACTGGGCGGGCGGGGCGGCACCCGGCTCGTGAAGCAGGACGACGGTTTCTGGACTGCCACCACCGAAGGCCCTATGGACGAGGGTTTTCACTATTACAACGTAACAGTGGACGGGGGGAAGTTCAACGACCCCGGTGCCAAGAATTATTACGGCTCCGTTCGCTGGGAAAGTGGCATCGAGATACCGGCACACGATCAGGAATTTTACGCCCTGAAAGCGGTGCCGCACGGTAATGTGCAGCAGATTCTGTTCCCGTCGAAAAGCACCAACACGTCGCGCCGGGCGTTTGTGTACACGCCACCGGGATACGAGAAGGACAAGTCGACCAAGTATCCAGTGCTGTACTTGCAACACGGCTGGGGTGAAGACGAAACGGCCTGGAGTAATCAGGGACACGCCAATCTGATTATGGACAACCTGATTGCCGACAGTAAGACAAAGCCATTCATCATCGTGATGACCTACGGCATGACCAACGAAGTAGGCTGGGGTAAAATAAGGGATTTCAAAATCGACCCATTCCAGACGGTGCTGACCGACGAGCTGATTCCATACGTAGACGCCAACTTCCGAACACTTGCTAACCGCGACAATCGGGCAATGGCGGGCCTGTCGATGGGCGGTATGGAAACCAAAACGATTACGCTCAACAAGCCAGAAACGTTTGGGTATTACGGCCTGCTCAGTGGTGGTCTTTATAATCCGGATGACCTCAAGGACAAAACTAAACCGAAACTGGTTTTCATTAGCTGCGGCAGCAAAGAACGGCCCGAAGCCGTGAATAAATCGGTAACCGATTTGAAAGCCGCCGGGTACAATGCCGTCGCTTACGTTTCGGATAAAACTGGCCACGAATTCCAGACCTGGCGTCGCAGCCTGCACGAGATGGCCCCGATGCTATTCAAGTAATACTTTTATCTCCCCGCTTTTTTGTCATCCCGACGCAGGAGGGATCTCCGGTAAGTTGGAATATTTCGTCTTATCCGAAGATCCTTCCTATCGTCGGGATGATAAAAAAGTCAATAAAAAAACCAACGATATGAAGAATAGACTGATCAATAATTTATGGTTAAGTAAGTACAGTTTTCTGTTGCTGCTTGCCGGTATGTACCTGATGACGGTCTCGTCCGTTTCGGCGCAGAAGAAGAAAACGACTGATCGAAACACAACGGCTACGCAGTCACCCAACTACCGAAACCTGTTTCGGGAACTGGGCTACAAGCAGGCCGATATCGACGCGAAGCTGGCGAAGGCGTATTACGACGTGTTTGAAGGTCCCACGAAGGTCTATTTCGAAGTGGGCGACACGATGGCCTACGTCTCGGACGTGAAAAATCACGATGCCCGCACCGAAGGGCTCTCCTACGGGATGATGGTTGCTGTTCAGCTCGACAAAAAAGACGTTTTCGACCGGATTTGGCGGTGGTCCAAGAAGTACCTGCAACACCAGAGCGGCCCCCGCGAAGCGTATTTTGCCTGGAGCATCAATACGGAGACCATGAAGAAAAACTCGGAAGGGTCAGCGTCCGACGGTGAACTGTACTACATCACCGACTTGCTGTTTGCGTCCAACAAGTGGGGCAACGATACGGGCATCAATTACTACGGCGAAGCCCGGCGGATTCTGGATGCGATGTGGGAAAAAGATGGCACCGGTAATATCTACAACCTCATCAACACCGACGCCAAACAGATATCCTTCGTGCCCGAAGGCGGTAATTACAAATGGACTGACCCGTCGTACCATCTACCCGCGTTTTACGACACTTGGGTGATGTACGCCAAGGACGGACACGAGGACTTTTACAAAGCCTGCGCCGATACCTCGCGCGTATTTCTACACCGGGCCTGCAACCCCGTTACTGGTCTGAACGCCGATTATACCGAATTCAGCGGCAAACCGCACGACACGCGCTGGTCGCCCGCGGCCTTCCGCTACGATTCGTGGCGGGTTCCCATGAACATTGCCATGGATTACACCTGGTCGGGGAAAGACAAAGCCTGGCAGGAAGACTACGCCAAACGGTTTCAGGGATTCCTGCGGTCGAAAGGCATCGACACGTTCGAGGACCAGTTCAATCTGGATGGCTCGCGCCCGGAGTTTATTCTTCAGGCGGGACCGGTAAAAAAGCTGCGGCACTCCATCGGGCTGGTGTCCACATCAGCTACGTTGTCGCTCGTCAACAAAGAGCCGAACAGCCGGGATTTTGTCGATGCGCTCTGGAAGGCAAAACTGGAGCCGTTCGAGGATGGCTATTTCGACCCGTACTACGATGGGCTGATGCATCTGTTCAGCATTATGCACCTCAGCGGCAACTACCGGATTATCACGCCAAAAACCCGTTAAATCAAATCCGTAAACCCTACATCCTTATCATGAAAAAACTAATCGCCCTGCTGTTCAGCGTTACGCTGCTGAACGTTGCCGCTCAGGCCCAAATGGCTGGCGTACCGGCATCGACCAACATTCCGGGGCAGAAATACCCGCAGATTTTGCCCGATAACCGGGTGATGTTCCGCGTGAAGGCCCCCGACGCCCAAAAGCTGCAAATCGACCTGGTGAAGAAATACGACATGGTGAAAGATACCAGCGGTTTCTGGACCGTCACCACAGAACCGGTGGTGGAAGGCTTTCACTACTACTCGCTCATTGCCGATGGCGTGGCCACAACGGACCCGTCTAGCCAGACGTTTTACGGCATGGGCCGCATGGCCAGTGGCATCGACATTCCCGACCCGGACATGGCATACTATCAGGCGCAGAACGTGCCTCATGGTCAGATTCGGTCGGTCAATTACTATTCCGACATCACCAAAGCCTGGCGCCGGGCCAACGTGTACACGCCCCCCGGCTATGACCAGAATCCTACGAAAAAGTACCCGGTGCTGTACCTGCAACACGGCTCGGGCGAAGATGAAACGGGCTGGGCTACCCAGGGTAAAATGGACTTTATTCTGGATAACCTCATTGCTGAAAACAAGGCGACGCCCATGATTGTGGTGATGGAACGCGGTTACGCTACCGACCCCAGCAAACCCGTCAGCACCACCGGCGGTCAGGCCAGCAACGTGTTTCCCGAGGTGCTGGTGAAGGAAGTGATCCCAATGATCGACAAATCATTCCGCACCCTGACCGACCGCGACAGCCGGGCCATGGCGGGCCTGTCGATGGGTGGTTTCCAGACCTTCCAGACCACGATGACCAACCTCGATAAATTTGCCTACATCGGCGGGTTCAGCGGAGCGGGTCGCCTGCAACCGGGTGCCGATATTAAGCAGCTTTACGACGGTGCCTGGTCCGATCCCAACGCGTTCAACAAAAAAATGAAGGTGGTGTATGTGAGCATCGGCACCAAAGAACCGGAGCGGATGTATACCGGCGTCAACGGATTTCATCAGGCCCTGGAAAAAGCGGGCATCAAACACGTCTATTACGAGTCGCCGGGTACGTCGCACGAGTGGCAAACCTGGCGCCGGTCGTTACGGCAGTACGCCAGCCTGATTTTCAAGAAGTAAACCAGAAACATGTACGGCATTTTTGTCATCCCGACGTAGGAAGGATCTTCGGTAGCAGGGATTTTTTAGCATTTGCCGAAGATCCCTCCTGACGTCGGGATGACAAAAAACGCGGTGCGATAAAATAGTATAAACATGAAACGATTCATCTCCTTTGTGGCAATTCTAGGCCTGTTCAGCCTTAGCAGCCACGCCCAGCCCACCGAAAAGGAAGGCCCGAAAGGCTTCGACGTAGCGCGTACCGACATTCCACACGGTAAACTGGACTCCGTCAGTTACGCATCGAAAACGGTCGGTACCACGCGAAAAGCACTGGTGTACACTCCGCCAGGCTATGCCAAGAAGAAGAAATATCCTGTACTGTACCTCTTGCACGGCATTGGGGGCGACGAAAAAGAATGGCTGAAAGGCGGCAGTCCGCAGGTGATTCTGGACAATCTGTACGCCGAAGGGAAACTGGAACCCATGATTGTGGTGATGCCGAACGGCCGGGCCATGAAAGACGACCGCGCCACCGGCAACATTATGGCCCCCGACAAGGTGCAGGCTTTCGCCACCTTCGAAAAAGACCTGCTTAACGACTTGATTCCGTTCGTCGAGAAGAAGTATTCGACCCTCACCGACCGCGAACACCGCGCCATTGCGGGCCTGTCGATGGGCGGTGGTCAGTCGCTGAATTTCGGGCTGGGCAATCTGGACAAATTCGCGTGGGTGGGTGGTTTCTCGTCGGCTCCCAACACCAAAAAACCGGAAGAACTGGTGCCGAACCCGGAAGAAGCCAAAAAGAAACTGAAACTGCTCTGGATTTCGTGCGGAGATGCCGACGGGTTGATTTCGTTCAGCAAACGCACCCACGATTATCTCTACAAAAACAGCGTGCCGCACATTTTCTACGTGGAGCCGGGCGGGCATGATTTCAAAGTCTGGAAAAACGGCCTGTACATGTTCTCGCAGTTTCTGTTCAAGCCCGTCGATAACGCGTCGCTTTCCAAGTACACGCTGCTGGGTTCGCCCGCATCCACCAACATCCGCAATGCCAAATACCCGCAGATTCTGCCCGACAACCGGGTGGTGTTTCGGGTGAAAGCGCCGGATGCGCAGAAGGTACAGATTGACCTGGGCAAGAAGTACGACATGGTGAAAGACACCAGTGGTTTCTGGACCGCCACCACCGATTCCATCAGCCGGGGATTCCATTATTATTCCCTGCTGATTGACGGCGTAGCCACCACCGACCCGGCCAGCGAGAGTTTCTACGGTATGGGCCGCATGGCCAGCGGCATCGAAATCCCGTACAAAGACGGTGACTTCTACGCTCTGAAAGACGTTCCTCACGGCGACATTCGCATCGAACGGTACCTCTCGAAAGCCACTAATACCTGGCGCGAAATGTACGTGTACACGCCCCCCGGCTACGACAAATCGACCGACAAATACCCCGTGCTGTACCTGCTCCACGGCGGGGGCGAAGACCAGCGGGGCTGGGCTACGCAGGGCAAAACCGACCTGATTCTGGATAACCTGATTGCGGAAGGCAAAGCCAAACCGATGATTATTGCCATGCTGGACGGTAATATCGGCATGGGGGGCGGAATGGCGGGCTTCAACGAGAACGCGTTGCGGGCATTTGAAAACGAACTGAAGCAGGGTGCCATTCCCTTCGTTGAGAGTAAATTCCGGGTCGAAGCGGATGCCAAACACCGGGCGTTGGCGGGCCTGTCGATGGGTGGGTTGCAGACGCTGTACGCGGGCATCAAAAACACCGATATGTTCTCCTCGCTGGGCGTGTTCAGTTCGGGCTGGTTTGCCAACAGCCCCAAAATGTCGGACCCGCAGTATGCCTTCATGAAGGATAACGCCAGCACGATTAATACCAACCTGAAACAGTTCTGGATTTCGCAGGGAGGCAAGGAAGACATTGCTCATGCCAACGGCCAGATCATGATGAAGAAGTTTGATGATATGGGCATCAAATACCAGTACAGCGAATACGCCGGGGGTCACTCATGGCCCGTCTGGCGGCATGACCTGCTAGGATTCTCACAAGTGCTGTTCAAGTAGAGCAGTGTAGTGTTATCCTATTTTCTGTCATCCCGTTTTTTTGTCATCCCGACGCAGGAGGGATCTTCGGTAGCAGGCTACTTTTTTTGTTCTTAGCGAAGATCCCTCCTGCGTCGGGATGACAAAAAAAAGTCAAAAATCAACGTAAAAAAATCAACTCATCATGGTACATAAAAACCAGACAATCGCGGTGTGCGCGGCCCTATTGCTGCTGAACGTGATCGCACAGCCGGGAAACGTGCTGGCCCAAACCATTCCCTCGCTGCGGGACACCTTCAAGAAAGATTTCGGCATCGGTACGGCATTGAATAATGCCCAGATCGAGGAACGCGACCCGAAAACGACCGCCTTCATTGCCCGGCAGTTTGACATGGCCACGCCCGAAAATATCATGAAATCGGCGTTGCTCCACCCGCAGTGGGACACCTACGATTTTACGATGGGCGACAAACTGATTGAATTCGGGAAGAAGCACGACATAAAAATCAACGGACATACGCTCATCTGGCACAGTCAGTTACCCGGTTTTGTGCGGGGGATTCACAGCAAAGATTCCATCCAGACGTTCTTCACCAACCACATCAAAACGGTGGCGGGTCACTACAAAGGCAAGGTGTATTCGTGGGATGTTGTGAATGAAGCCCTCAATGAGGATGGCACCATGCGGAAATCGGTATTCCTGAACTACCTCGGCGATAATTTCGTGACCGATGCCTTCCGGCTGGCGCAGGAAGCCTCGCCCGGCACGGAGCTGTACTACAACGATTACAACAACGAGCAACCCGCCAAACGCGCCGGTTGCCTGGCCCTCGTCAAGAAGGTGAAGGACGCCGGAGTACGCATCGACGGGGTGGGTATTCAGGGCCACTGGCACGTGGGCAAAATCCCGCTGAAAGACATTGAAGAAAGCATCCTGCAATACTCGGCGCTGGGTCTGAAAGTGATGTTTACTGAGCTGGACATTGAGGTGTTACCCCGCAATTTTCAGGGGGCCGACGTTGGGCAGCGCATGACGAGCAACGCCCAGTCCAACCCCTACGCCGAAGCCCTGCCCGATAGCGTGCAAACCCAACTGGCCGCTGATTACGAAGCCCTGTTCAAGTTGTTCCTGAAACACAAGGAGAAGGTAACCCGTGTCACGTTCTGGGGCGTCAACGATGGCGATAGCTGGCTGAACAACTGGCCCATACGCGGCCGGACCAGCTACCCCCTATTGTTCGACCGGAAAGACCAGCCCAAGCCCGCATTTTACAAAGTGATTGCCACGGCGAAGTGAAAATGCCCCGGCGTGTAGTTTCTATATGCCGGGGTTCTGCACTGAAAAAGAGGAACATTGCCCTTTCATAAATCAAATATTCAAGTTACATTAAGAATGTTGATTCAGGAAGGATAAAAATAAACTGACCATATCCTACCACCGTTTTCTATGGTGGTGCTGGAAATGGAATAGAAATAGTATCTTGCGGCAATATAAGAGTTGTGCGTAAGTTTCTATGTAGTACACCAAACTAATCATCAAAATGAATGAAACAATAAAATTAATCTTAGAGCAAAATCCAGGGCTTATTACTGTGCTTTTAACGAGTGTAATTCTTCCAATTGCAATTCTAGGCTTGACTAATAGACATAATCGAAAGTTGAAAGAACTTGAGAAAAGTATTGATTTAAAATTTAAAACAAAAGACAGTATCCGAGAGCAAGAGAAAAAGGTTTATGCTTCTCTTTCAAAAATATTATTTGACGTCCAGCAATTACACGTTTCACTTTCTGGAACCTGCGTGGATACTTCATGCATCATAGATGCATTGAAGCAATTCGACAATTCAGTGAGTAAGTGTCATGATGACATTGCAAACAATATGTTATATTTATCTTCAGAAGCAATTAATCTCATTTATGACTTCTACAATTCGATTGGCCAGCTTAAAATACAACTACAAGAACTTGACAAAAAAAAGGAATATAGTCTAGCTAATGTAACCGTTTATTATGCAGCTCAAAATTTAGCTGACACGTTAATCAAAATACAAGAGCTTTTTATATCTGTTCGGAGCGATTTGAAAATCGAATTTGATAAATTGAAACAAGAAAAAATGAGATATTGTTGCGGACAGGTACCTCCGAAGGAATTGCAAGAAAAATATGAAAAGGTTAGAACAGAAATGATTGAGCAGCACCTTATTTGAAAAGCTCATACATAACAATTGATTTACTACTATATCGTTTGACTCATTAGAAATCATAAATAGTTCACTACTGACTTCGGATGATCACATAATTTTCAGCTTTCAGCTATTAATATCAATCATAAATTATTCAATCGACGGCGATTCCGAGCTAGATAAGCAGTAAATATCAGTGAAGCAGCAAGCCGTTGATATTATGTACTATTTTGAAAGGCAAGAATGAAAAGAGATAATACCTACACAA
>JBBSTD010000046.1:0-49350 GCA_038236215.1 Cytophagales bacterium
AAGGATTACGAGTACACGGTATCTTCTTCGGTAAGCTGGCTTTACTTAGCCAATATTCAGATCATGTTACAGCGTATTCAGACTTAATACCAAATATAATTTCCCAACACGCTCTTAAGCGTGTAGGTAAAGGCCGTTTTCCCGTTACCAGCTCCTCCGAATGACTGGATACCGCTCATAATAGCGAGGTCGCCCGACTGGAAGATTTTCAAATCCGATGCCGAACTCTCAAGACTCGGTCGACCTTCACTCCCCTTCAAAACAACGGGTCTGAGTACGAATAGTCCGTTTCTGTCGATGTACCGAAAATCGTCAGTCGCCCGATTTTTAAAAAAGTCGTAGGGCGATTTGTTGTATTCGGTCAGAAACTGGTTCAGGGCAGTTTCAACTTCGGTAGTTGAAGTGACCTGGGCAAATGCACCCGCGCCCGATAGCAACAAAATGAAGATAAAGAGTTTGGCTTTCATGTGATTTTTGGAATTGATTTATGGTAGAAATGATGTGGATAGAAACGGAATCAATTCAGTGCGGCTGCGCCGACCTGCCGGGCTTCGAGGTTATAGAAATATAGGAATCCCAGCCCCAGAGCCAGCCGGAATAGCGAATCGACCACGAAAAAAGTACTGTTAGGTACGTTTAGCCCATACACATGATAGACACCTAGCACTACCCCAGCCAAAATGTACAGGGCCTGTGCCAACAGCAGTGTTCGTAGGGTGTAGGTGTTGGTAGCGTTCCGATTGAGTACCAGCAAAAGCGCCAGGGCACCTGTACTCACGCCCAGAAATTGCATGATCGAAATATGGTTCAGGTTTGCATCAGGCACACCATAGCTCTGGAGCGTGAGGGTAGTTGCAAATACCATCGCCATAAACAGTAGGATACCGTAGACGCCCGCAAGGAGCATGAATAAGGAACGACTCATAATCAATTGGTTGGTTTAGATTAGGACTGTAGAAATACGCTATCACTTCATCTCCTGAAAACCCAAAAACACAATTTTCCACCCGGCAGTATCGCGTTCCAATATTCTGATTTCGCGCTGCTTGTCCTGCACTTTCCCGGCTCCGTCTACCGTATCCTGCGTGTAAGTTGCCCAGGCCGTCGCGCCCGAAATGTGTGCGTCGTAATCACTTATGCGGACGGTATTATCCGTTGGTTTCAGCGTTTTGAAATACGAATCGCCGAAAGCCCGCAGGTTATCTCCTTTTAAAAAAGGCGCACCCGTTGGCTGTAAATTGGCCTGTTGCCGCTCGGCATAGGGTTTATCAGACCATTGCGCCATCAGTAACGCATGGTTTGCTTCGTGATAGGCGCGGGTTTCGGTCTCGATAGTTTTACGAACAGCCATCTCGTCGGCAGACGTCTGGGCAAATGCACCCGCGCTCGTCAGCAGCAGGGCAAGGACAAGGAAGTTGGTTTTCATCGTGTTTGGTTTATCGTTTGTTTACCTTATTCAATCGGAAGTCAGACGGCGTTACTCAATCAAGCCCTGCCGCATGGCTTCTTTTACCAAACCCGCCACGCTCCGCACCCCCGCTTTACGGAACAGGTTGCGCCGGTGCGTTTCCACCGTTGGCACCGCAATACCGAGTTGACCGGCGATTTGGGCGGTCGTCAGTTCGTCGGCAATCAGGCGCAGTACTTGGGTTTGTCGGCTGGTGAGGGTCATTGCCATATTGGTCAGAGCGAACCGTCAGAAACGCGGATAACTGATACGAAGGTGAGTGTTACCTGTCAGAATCCTTCTCATGGTAAACCATGATATTGGATCATAGTAAACCATGATTCTGAAGAAAAATGTAGCTTGCATTGACTATTCCTGCCCCGCCATGCCCATCATCTGTATGCTCTTCCTGCTACTACAGCCTGACACCAGCCGGTTTAGCCAATCCATTGAGCAACTCACCCTAAGACGGCACGTGCTGGAACAACAACCTTCTGGTTTTAAACGGGATACCTCGTTGATTCGGGTTCTGGATAGTTGTGCCCGTTACTGGATTTTAAGCGGTCAGCCGATTCGGGCATCCGAATCACTTCGCCGTGGCGAAGTTATCTGCCAACAGCGTAACTGGCCGTTGGGACAGGCTCTGTTACGCTACCGCAAAGGCCATTATCAAACCCTCCTTCGGAATGCATCTCAGGCAAAGAAGTACTTTATGGAGGCCATTCCCCGTCTTAAACAACTGAATCAGACCCATTTCCTGTTACTGGCGTATGTACAGATGGGAGCCAGTGAAATAGACCGCGATGGCACCGACACAACCGGAATCGGTACAACGATCCGTTACTTACAGGAGGGGCTGGCTATTTCGGAGCAATCACCTAACCGCGAGTCCTATGCCGCCCTGTGTTTTCGCTTGAGCCGAGCTTATTTACTGGTGAAAGACTACAACGAAGCCCTGTTTTTTGTGGATGCGTCCTGGAAGGAGAGCCAACGCATGGGTTATAACACGTTGCCATTTTATGATGCGCTGGTCTATTCCATTTGTTATACCCACCTGAACGATGAGGTTCATTTTCGGCCCGCCTGGTCGCATTGCCGGGCTTTTTTAACGAAACTGAATACACTGGACAGTTATGAGTTTTACCTGGCCAGTGCTGGTATTAACCAATATCATGGGAACTACGAACAAACGCTGACCGATGGCAAGCGGGCTCTTCGCTACGCCGACTCGCTTCAATCACCAGTCAGGCGGCTCCAAATCCACCGAATTTTAGTGAATACCTATAAAAAACTAAACCAGCCCACGCTGGCTCTCCATGAGCTGGAAGAGATTAAGCAACTGGAAGACAGTACCCAGCGGCAACGCTCAAGCGTTGCTCTGGCCGAACTCCAGATTCGATATGATACCCGGCTGAAACAAAAAGAAATTGATCGGCTGACTATCCAGCATCAACGCGATCAAGCTGGGTTCCTGGCTGGTGGCCTGCTGATTTTATCGTTGGCACTGGGCTATATAGTTTACAGTAACCGTCAGCTTCGGCAAAAAAACCGGGCTATTTTGACGGCCCAACTCCAGGGCCAGACCTTAGAACGCCAGCGCGTAGCCGCCGACCTGCACGACAACCTCGGCACGACCCTCTCGGCCCTGCACTGGAATCTGGAAGCACTGGACAAAACCGGATTGACCGCTACCGAACAGGCAGTATACGCCAATATTAGTCAGCAGGTTGACCAGGCTTACAATGATGTTCGACTGCTCTCGCACAACCTCCTGCCCGATGAATTAGCCAAACGGGGATTGGGCGCGGCCCTGCGGCAGTTGGTTGATAAACTGAATCGGGGAACGCTCACTCATTTTCAACTTACGGATGCCGGGGGGCTCCCCCGCTTCCATCCACAAACTGAGTTTGAGCTATACAGCATTTGCCTGGAATTGTTCAATAATACCCTCAAACACGCCAATGCTACGGAGAGCCATGTTGATCTTATCCAACAAAATGACACGTTGCATCTGACCATCAGCGATAACGGTGTGGGGCTGATTCAACAGGGGAAAGAAGGACGGGGTTTGCAAAATGTAGCGGCCCGTGTAGCCGCCATGGATGGGCAGTGGGAAGTAGAGTCAGACGTGGAGAAAGGCGTAAAACATAAAATTACAGTTCCGATAAGGGCGGCAAACCAAGTGAGTTAACGGGCCACAACACTCAGGCAACCAGCCCGTGTTTCATGGCGAACTTAACCATGCCAACCACGCTCTTCACGCCTAGTTTCTGCATCAGGTGTCGTCGGTGGGTTTCAACGGTTGGGACGCTGATAAATAGTTTTTCGGCAATCCGATGGGTCGGATTTTCATCCGCAATGAGCCTCAGCACATCCACTTCGCGTTCGGTCAAAGCCGTTAGTGGGTTGCAATCTGCCGTTGTCGATTCCTCCAGGCAGGCTAGTTGCTCCAGTACATCCGGGCAGAAATACCGCTGCCCCTGCATGATGGTTGTTATAGCTTTTTCGAGTTCGTCCCGCCCTGTTCGTTTCAATACGTACCCACCCACGCCCGCCCGCACAGCTTCGCGGATGGTTTGGGCATCCTCCACCATGGTAAGTAGCAGTACCTTTACCGTTGGGTGCGACCGTCGCAGTTGTAGGGTTAGGTCAATGCCGGACAAATACGGCATTTGATAGTCGCACAGTAACACATCGACGGGTACGTTCAGTAGCATTTCGCTTACCCGGCGGCTGTCATTTATCGTTCCAACAACCTGCATACCAGGCAACGACATAAACAGCGTTTGCAGGCTATCCAGAATGAGTTGGTGATCATCAACGAGCAACAAACGGGTCGCATTCATAATCAGCAGGTTAGAAGATAGCGTGTAAGCAAAAGTGGGAAAGCAATGTACTGAAAAATAGTTACCCCTTAGTCGTTGACTTATTGTCCGGTAGAAACAGTCATTCAAAAAACATGGTGAACTGATTTCATGCTCAGTCCACCGTATTTTCCCAAATTCTGTCAATGAGTTAAGCAGCTCCTAACTGGTCAACAAAACTGGCGTGGTCCCAGTTGATGGTCAGATCCTGAATCTGATCGGCTTCGTTGAACCGAAACACAAACACATGGTCGGAGTTGAACCGGCATCCCTGACTGGCAATGCCCATAAATTCCTTTTCCTGGTTCCCGGCGATGGTAACGTTGGCCGTAACAGTATTTCCCTCGGTATGTAAACTATCGACGGTGTTAATAAGGTCGGGAAAGCAGTCGATGAGCAGGTCCCAAACGGTTTTGCCGAACTCCCAGAACGAGCCTTTGCCGCTCTCGCCCAGCGGCAGAAAATGAACGGTAGCGTTGGGAGCCGCCAGCCCAATCATCCGGGCGGTGTCGAGGTCATAATAGGCGGTAAAAAAAGCCAGACACGCGCCTTTTCGGCTTAGTTCGGAAACCGTAAGGTCGCGGGCAGATTCACGTTGTGCGGTTTGCATAGAAGGAGTTTATTTGTTTGTGGGCGTTGCAGATGGATAATTTGGGTGCTGTTTAACCTTGCGAATCTGGCGCAGGTGCCGGTCGACATGGCCAAACTGAATAATGTAAAGTTGGGCCAGGTTGCGGTGATTGCCATCTTTGCCCTCCCGCACATACTGGCTGAAATCGACAGTCGATGTTTCGATTGACCGGATAATCTCGTCGCATTTGATGTTGAACATCGTCAGGTTATTCCCCTCGTTTACCAGACCGGTCGGAACCGTAAAGTCAGGTGAGACGTGGGGCCTTTCTTCGTAGATGAACGACGTAGTCATACTGTCGGACTTGCACAGCGCAGCCCGTTCAGGATTTGGCCCCAGGTACAGGGCATAGCGGGCGTCGCCCAACGTAATCAACTCCCACATCGTCAAATGTTCCAGCACGTCGCCAATGGCCCATTTGCCGGGGGTCTCCCGGAAGTTCCACTGGGCGGGGGTAATTGTTGCGGTTTCGCGGTTGATTTCGGCTTTGGTTCGCCTGAAATTATCGAGCAGGTATTTCCGGTCAGCTTCAGTCCACAGCTTCTGGGCGTGGCTGGACTGGGTGCTCAAGGAGAAAACAACGAGTAAACTGATCAGTGTTCGCATAGGGTTGATTGAGTTGGCTTGGTAACACTTCATTTTGATGGTGTTGGGGCTTTGGTCTATACTTCGCGTAGTTTCCCCGACCATCCTTCCTGCACAAACTGACCACTCTGCACCGATAGCTTAAACTTTTCGGCGTTGCCCTTACGCTTCCCATCAGCTTGCCACGACCAGAACTCATTGGTTTTGGTCAGCACCTTGCCGTCGAACTGGTACATGGCCCCGCCCGCGCCATCGAATTGTTTGGTCGTAGGGTTATAATAGGCGTAAACAACCATCGGATAGCTGAAAATCTTGACGACCTCGAAGTCCTTGTAGTTGCCTTCGCCAGATCGGCTCTGGCCACCCCAGTAACCTTCTTTCATAAACCAGATGCCTTCCCAGGCTTTGTTTTTGAGGGGCTCGGTCGTTGTAATGCGTTCGCAAACTTCGTTGATAGGGTAGTTTTTATACTGTTCAGAATTCATAAAGCCAAACTGTTCGTACTGCTCCGGGCTGATTTTGTAATCGAACAAAAAATCGCTGCCCACCGCCGTAGAATCCCAGGAATAAAACCCAACTTTCTCGGCATACTTACCATTTTTGAGTTCATACGTACCACCACATGCCCCCTTGAACGACATAGGACCCGTATTCCGCTCATCGTAGCGTCTCTGCCGTTTATTGTAGTAGAAAGCCCCGAACCAGTAGCCATCCCGAAACACTTTAATGACCGTGACAGAATCGCGGGTTTTCCAGGTCGTCATGGCCCCGTATTTATTTTTCGTCTGCCGAAATACCCCATTGAGTTTCTGAACGAGTTCATCGGACTCGAAGACCAGGGTGGATACTAGCGTGAGAAAAATCAACATTCGCTTCATCGTCGTGTTGGTTATGTGATTATGACGACAAAACTATGCGCTGTTTAGGCCCGGAAATTGTACAAATGCGACATTTTAGGCACCCAGATGATGCGTAAGCTCCTGATTATCTTTTACGTACAGCGTAGGTCGCTTACCCGTAAAGGCCGTAAACTCCCGAATAAAGTGAGATTGGTCGTAGTAGCCGCATTGGTAAATCAACTCGTGCCAGTCGGCTACCTGCCAGCGTTGGGAAGCCAGTTGAGCGCGGAGGTAGCCCACCCGCCGAATACGGGCATATTACTTAGGACTCACGCCCACTTTATATAGAAATTGCCGCTCAAACTGCCGTCGGCATACGTATTGCTCGTCCATCAATTCGTTCAGGTTGATTACGCCTTTTCGGGCAACTATGAGGTTAGCGGTATAATCAATCCGGTCAAAGGCCGGATTCTTTTTGAGAAGCTGCCGCAGGAGAAACTGTTCCACCAGTTGAACACGGCCGTGCAGATTAGCCGCTTCCAGAATACGTTCATGCAATTCTGTTAGTGATTTGCCCAGTACATCGGTTGAGTTTACGCGCTCATCGGTAAACTCATACATAGGGAGGCCAAACAACGACGATAGGCCAGCCGGTTTAAATACGATGCCCACCATACCAATTCGCCCCGTTAATTGTAGGGTATAGTTCTGCGTAGCCTGCCCCGTCATGAGCGCGGATGGTGCCAAGAAGGCATCATGCTTTCCGTTTTCTACCCGGTAGGCATCGCCATAATTAAACACCATCGAGGCAAACCCATTTGGCGGGGATTCAATGCATAATGGGTTGGATAAGACCTCCCGGTTTTCCCACACAAAATAGCATTCCACGTAAGGAATCAGATAGGGAGATGGCGTAAATTTGCGGTAAAACATGGTCTTTGTGCGGTCTGTCACCAGTCAATTAGTCGCTATTTTCTGATTGTCGGCCAACAAAGTGGCTACATTTTAGCAAGCGGTCGCTTTTCCTGACACGCCAAACCGCTCATCCTAATTGCCATGCCATCAAATCAACCAAATACGTAACTTTGGTGTTAAGCAACTGATAGGTATCGCTTTAACCTGTTCGCACGATGAAGACTTTTTCTACGTTAAAACTTTTCCCTGCTACGGCCCTCCTGTTTAGTGTACTGAGTAGTTGCGCACCAACGGTGACGACTTACCAACTGAAGCCGGTGTCGGGCGATGTCACTATGATTGACGGTAGGTCCGTAACGAAGGCGGAGCAGAATGGCGTGGGGGTAGTCGCTTCGTTTGAGCGGGAGGACCTGGAGTTCGTTACGCTGGATATAGAGATTAAGAACTACACGAACCAGCCTATAGAAGTTACCCCCGCCGATTTCCGTTTGGTAGCCCTTGGTGCCGCCCGGGATACCTTGTCCGACCCGCAGAATCCAGCGTTGCCATTCAACCGGGTTGCCGCCGATCCTTCCTACGAAGCCGGTCGAATGGGGTTTAAGCGGAAACAGGAAGAAAAGCGCCTGAACCGGGCAAAAATTTTCAACACCATTCTGATGGTAGCCGCCGTTGCCAGCGATGTATCGTCTTCAGCAAATAGCCGGTCCTACCGTGAGTACGCCAATAATCGGGTTGTTCATGGACTTGCCTACCAGGGTCTGGCGGTAAAACGTGCTATCGACTATGGCACTTTTTCTAACCGGATGCAACGCTACGATTATGAGGAATACCGCTGGCGCGAACTGGCTTTAAGAGCCAACACGCTGGCTCCCGGTAAGTCGGTGCGGGGATTTGTGTACCTACCCAAAGTACAGGGTGCCCGCTACCTAGCCATCAGCTACAACTTGCCCGAACTGGCAACGGTGCCCCTATTATTTAAACAGGAACTGGTGCAGCAGCGAAAGGCACGTCAACGACGGTAGCTACGACCCAAATAGGCATACCGCCGGTTACCATTCATCTTCGTCGTCCTCAAACGCCTGTTGCGCCCGCTGCAATTCCTGAAGTGTTTTCTGGTCCTTCTGCGCCTGTGCCAATGCAATGCCTTTTTCATACAAATCAGCCGCTCTATCCCGTTCCTCCAGGTTGGCATTCAGCGCTGCCGCATGATAGTAGGTAGGTAAATAATCAGGGTGTTCAGTTAATAACTGGTCGAAATAAACACGCGCCTGCTCAGGCTGACTATCCATATATTCCATCGCCAGAGCGTAAACATTAAATGGGTTACCGGGTTCTTCCAGTACAAATTGCGTTAGTAGATCAACACGTTCCTTGTTCATATGCGCGCAAAAATAGTATGCTTGCATACTATTTTCTTTAAGATTGTTCGTATTTTTGATTCTCAAATGTACTGATTACAACAAACCAGTTCGTAACTAATTACCGGAGATTTGGCACAAGGAGTCAGAAATCGGATAAAACCAACAAAACCCCACGAAACATGAAGATATTAGTGTGTGTGACCAGTGTACCCGATACCACCACCAAGATTGCCTTTACCGATAGCAACACTAAATTGAACAAAGCTGGTGTGACATTCATAACTGGTCCTTACGATGATTATGCGCTGGCACGGGCCGTTGAACTGAAAGACAAAACAGGGGCATCCGTTACCGTATTAAACGTGGGTGAAGCCGATACGGAGCCTGTCATTCGCAAGTGCCTGGCCATCGGTGCCGATGATGCCATCCGCGTCGATGCCGAACCGACCGATGCTTATTTCGTTGCCGAACAAATTGCGGCTATTGCTAAAGAAAATAGCTACGACCTCATTTTAATGGGCCGTGAGTCTATCGATTATAATGGGGGGCAGGTCCACGGAATTGTGGGTGAAATGTTGGGCATTCCATCTATCTCACCCGTCATGTTGCTGGATATTGAGGGCGATACGGCTCAGATAACCCGCGAAATTGAAGGGGGCAAGGAGAGTTTAGAAGCCAAACTACCGCTCGTACTGGGTTGTCAGGAACCGATTGCCGAATGGAAAATCCCTAACATGCGCGGCATCATGACTGCCCGAACCAAACCCCTGAAAGTGGTAGAACCAACCGGCACCGACAAGCTTACTACGGTTGACAGTTATGAGTTGCCCGCTCCCCGTGGCGCTGTCAAGATGATTCCTGCCGAAGAAGCTGAAAAGCTGATTCAACTTCTGCACAACGAGGCCAAAGTAATTTAATCCTGTTTGCGATTTATAGTTCGTTGCCTGCCGTTGAGGGAGGCATCGAAAACTATCAGTACAAACTACAAACTATACACTGAATCATGTCCGTTCTCATATTTGCCGAATTAGACGAGGGTAAGATCAAGAAATCCTCCCAGGAAGCTATTTTCTATGGTGCCAAAGTGGCCGAAATGACGGGCACATCGGCTACGGCCATTATTGTTGGCCCGGCTGATGACACCGAGCTGACCTTGGCCGGGCGGTTCGGAGCGACTAAAGTACTCCATGCCACCGACGCTAAACTGACCGAACCTAATGGTATGGCTTATGCAACCGTTGTGGCTGCCGCTGTTCAGCAGGAAGGGAGCAAGGTTATCGTGTTGGCCAAATCATCGCTGGCCGATGCCATGACTGCCCGGCTAGCTGGTAAACTCCAAGCAGGCTTGGCCGCTAACGTGATCGAACTCCCCGACTTATCGAATGGATTTGTGGTAAAAACAAGCATCTATACGGGAAAGGCTTTTGCCTATAATGAACTGAAAGCCGATACAAAAATTCTTGCCATCAAGAAGAATACGATAACACCCGAGGACAAAGACAGTACAGCTCCGGTAGAAGCGTTTACACCTACGCTGAACGAAGCCGATTTTTCTATTTCCATCAAAAACACCGAGAAATCATCGGGTGATATATTACTGCCCGAAGCCGACCTGGTTGTATCAGCAGGACGTGGTATGAAAGGCCCCGACAATTGGGGGATTGTGGAGGATTTGGCTAATGCGCTTCATGCGGCTACTGCCTGTTCAAAACCAGTATCAGACCTCGATTGGCGCCCTCACTCCGAACACGTTGGGCAGACTGGCATCAAAATCAGTCCGAATTTATACATCGCCTGTGGCATATCGGGAGCCATACAACACCTGGCGGGCGTAAACTCATCCAAGGTAATTGTTGTTATCAACAAGGATGCCGATGCCCCGTTTTTCAAGTCAGCCGATTACGGCATCGTTGGCGACGTATTCGATGTATTACCCCGCCTGACAAAAGCGGTTAAGGCCTTATAGTTGGTTAGTTAAACCATCAGTAAGTCAATAAATTGAAATTTCCTGACATGCTGAGTAGTGCATCGGCAGTCTGACTGATTACTTTTCGTTAATTTCGCACCGTGGATAAGATTAAGCTGGAAATATTAGGATTGTCACCCAGCCAGTCGCAATCGGGTTCGTTTGCACTGGTGCTAGGTGAAGAGTATGGCAATCGGCGCTTGCCGATCATTATTGGTATGTTTGAAGCGCAGGCCATTGCCATTGAAATAGAAAAGATCGTTCCCAACCGTCCTATGACGCATGATCTGTTTAAACAGTTTGCGGAACTATTCAAGTTTACCGTTCGGGAAATCATGATTTCTGAACTTCGGGAGGGGATTTTCTTTGCGAAAATCGTTTGCTTCGATGGCGTACGGGAGTCGATGGTTGATGCCCGACCATCCGATGCCATTGCTATTGGCATTCGCTTCGACGTCCCCATCTATACCAACGAGTCCATCCTGTCCGAAGCGGGTATTACAGCCAGCGGGAATGATGAAGAGGAAGAACAGGAAGAATTGGTTCGTTCATCAAGTCGTCCATCGACCCGTTCTTTCGGGGATCAACTAAAAAATGCTTCATCCGAAGAATTACAGCGAATGCTGGAAGAAGCACTTGGCAACGAAGAGTACGAACGGGCAGCCCGAATTCGTGATGAGATGAGTAAGCGTAATTAATAGACATCACCCTTAAAACAGGAAATGCCCGCTGATTCAGTGGGCATTTCCTGTTTATTTACGTCTCTTCTTTCGTATTGTCAGCTCCTTATAGCCAAAAGTAGGGTCTATTTGCCGCTCATAAACGAGATCGGTCATAACACCGATTACTACTTCCACGGTTGTATAAATTATACAGCCGTCCAGTAAATGCCCCCCTATCGTTTGCCCCGTTGAATCGGACACTGACAAGTGCAAATGGCTGCCATTAGTTGAGATGGTACCCACCAGTGACACGATTTCGAAGTGTCCTTTCCATGCGCGGGGTTCTGACTGATTAGCCGTTCTTAACGTTACTTCCGTCATACTTCCTACGCACGTTAGCATAGCACCGGCTTCAATATGCTCCTGCCGGACAATGGCTTCAATCTCCTTTTTCAGATCCTTCCCCGGAAGTAGCCTGTATGAATAGGTCTGCATGCTGGAGGAAACGACCGGATTAGAACTGGCTGAATGGGGCTGAGCCTGTAGCATGGTTGCAAAATAGTGAATTAGTACTGCTACTGAAAAAAAAACGCATCGTTTGCAGAATAGTGAATAAGACTATCGACAACAAGACAATTTGAGCAGGTTCTCGCTCCTCCCACCAAGCTGATCTTTTGACAGGTAGGGATATAAAACAAAAAAAACCGGAAGCGTTGGCTCCCGGTTTTTTTGTTGTTATACGCTTTACTTTTCTACTCCGAACATTACGTCCGACCGGCGACCACTGTTACCAGCCCGGCGACGTGGTGTCGCTTTTTTGGCGGGTGCTGGGGGTGCCAGCAGTTTAGCTTTCTGAGCATCTGTCAGGGGCTTCAGGTCAGTGATTGTATAGCTATTGTCGCTAATCGTTGTGTTGAAGCTACCCACCACTTGCTCAGGCTGACCATTGCAAGGCAGTTTCGTAACGGTAAACACAGCGCGGAAGTACTGAACCTGTGGGCGTACCCGACGGCCTTTGTAGCGGATAGCGTTGCCACTTTCAATTTTAGCTTTTTCAGCCTGCAATTGCTGGGCCAATCCGCCTGGCAATTCGTTGATGTTCAGGATTACGGTATTCGTATCAAACTCAACCGTACCCATCGCCAAGTTACGATTCAGACCGCGATAACGAAGCCGGGTAACTGTATCGCCAACCGAGGTGACCGTGCCATTACAGTAACAAACGTTAGCCACTTCACGCGTGTATGGTGTACGATAGTATACCTCCAGGCGCTCGAGCTTGTGATTGTACTTGCAGTCAGGTGTAGGTGGTTTTGGACGAATGCTGGCGAAACTCGTTGTCGCTACTTCGCTCATACACGTACCACACTTAGCAACCTGCTTGTTGTGAACGGTAACGTAATAAAAACCAGGGGTAAGCTGACCACCCGAAAAGTAAGCAGCCGGGAATGGCAAAGAAGCATCAGTGCTGTTCTCTACCTGAGCAATTACCTGATCCGTATTACCGGCGACTACTGAATCTGGCCGGTAGTACAAACGAGCCGTGAAGGTTTCGTTCCGTGGGTTAGGAGTAGTACTCTTCCAGCTGATAACCGGTGCAACGGCAGACGTGTTTACAGCAGCTGACTGGGTAGGGTCTGTAGAATCGATGTACGACAAAGAAGCCCCCTTGAGTGATGCGTTATTAAACTGTACGTCCAGTTCTGGAATTTGTTCGCAGGTTGGGCAGGATACGGGTGCCTTAGGAATAAGTTTCTTCTGAACAAATCCTTTCCGAACCGCTAAACCAGCACTAAACCCACCGTGCTTACGCTTAAATTCATATACCTGATCGTCAATACCATTAATAATCAGGTAGTTTATCTTAGTGATAAATCCCTGGCCCTGGATACCAATATTCCAGTTATTCTTCAATGGGAAGAATATAGCGGCTGATCCTAGTGCGCCCAGGTGATACAGATTCGCACTTGGGTTAACAGATCGGATAAGGCCCCCGCCCTGCACGAATGAAGGAACGTTTGGTAGGGTTAGAGTCGACGGGGTGAAAGCAGCTATCGTTGCGGCCTCCGTGCGGAACAATCCTCCCCGTGCCGCCAACTCAATAAATGTTGTGGCATCTGGGTTACGACGACTTCTTGCAAGCGTGAAAGTAAGAACCGGCCCAACGGTCAGGAACATATCTTCCGAAGCACGCTGGCTGATCGTTACCTGAGAGTTGTTGAAGCCACGCGATGCGGCCAGACTATATAAGTAATCGGTGTAAATGCTGCGAGTTATATAGTTCTGGTAACCGAATGCAGCCCCAATTCCGAACCGTAGCCTTCTGGTGGCAGGTGTCAGGAAATAATCTACATTGGCCGTGATGTTGAACCCCGCACCATTATAAAGCGTATTATCCCGCTTGTTGGGGCCAAAGGTATTTTCCCAGGTGCCGCAATAAGCAAAGTTTGGACCAGCAAACAAGCCAATCCGCCAGGGAGATAATCGCCGAACTAATACAAACGTTTGGAATGTAGTATCGCAATCGTCAAGTTCAGCCACATCGGCAGCCTGCACTTTGAAATCGTTGCGACGTAAGGTATCTGTGTAGATTCCTTTGCCTAAACGATAGATATTCTCGCGCTCGTAATTGCCGCTGGGCGAGGTCGTTTGAACCCGGACTGTATCAGCCTGTTGAGCATGACTGAAAGAAGGTATTGCAAAACTTAGCAACACGAGTCCAGCCAGCATCCTCATGGGGTGTTGTTGGATAAATGTTCGCATATTTATTGAGTTGATTTGACGCAATGTTTTAAAAATTAAACGTTGATTTGACCTTACAATTTTACATTAAGAAACTAGTACAGAATTTAATTTTCGAATGAAAGGTATATCTGAATCCCTTTCTAGCTATCGACCATTTCTTCAGTAAGAATGAACCCAGTCATACCGTTTACGCTATATGACTACTATTCCCTGACAAATGTTTCAAGCGCACCTTATTAATCTCATCAGAATATCCATACAGAAATTTTTCATGATATCCTTTTCACTCCCTGTCTGTTCAGTCAATAAGACTACAAGCTAAACAGACGCTTAGGGCATTTCTTTTGCAATGTTAAGACTGAATCACAAAAGTCAATAATTTTTTTTCATCATTCGTAATAAATTTTTCTTGCAACGAGCCAATAGATACTGTTAATCGTTTGGAACCCAATTGCAACCAATTCTAGATTAGATTTACATGGAACACTACCAATCTGGCAGAATAGTGTTCAAAATAGCCTCAGTTCTTATCAATTGTCAATAATAGGGATAATCAGGTGATAAAAAAATAATTGCACTCTTAACCATAGAACAAATGCCCTTTTCCTGACATTGTCTTATTTCTTCCAAAATTATTTCTATTGTTATTAGTACTACTATCACCCCTTTTGGCCTCTATCGCAGTATTTGGGCACTACATTAGCTACCTAGAAATCTATCCTTACACTCAGAATGGTACTAAGGAAAAATACCTTACTGCGCTACTAAAGCGAATACAAAGTTATTTCTTACCGAAGATTATCGAGTTGCCTTCCTTCTGTAAAGTGGCCTTTACTCCTTGTAGTATGCTTGCGTGAATCGGAACAAGTAGCATATAAAAGTTTTGTTTTTGTAACAACGATAGAGCGTTGCAGACCCGGGTCAACCAAGATATAATTTCAGCGACACACCTTAGAGACTGGTAACCAAGGATTTCAGCTCTAATTGCCCGTGAAAGTCACCCCGTTATGGAAGGTACTCTCATGGTGGTTTGAATTAGGTTGGTGGCACATTTGGCAACGATTTTTCCGTCGTGAGCTGCTATATATCCTTCGCAGTGTACAATATTCTTTCCGGCCCTGATGAGTTTCGCCGTTGCCGTTACACGATCTCCAAGCCAGGCCGCGTGCAGGAAATCAACCGTCAAGTTAACCGACGTGTAAGCATACTCTCGGCCAAGACAGATAACCATTGCACCAATCAATTCGTCCAGAATAGCTGCCGAAACACCACCATGCAGAACATTGGCGGGATTTGTCATCTCTTCACGAACGACAAATTCAGCAACCATACTACCATATTCAACCGCCCGAATAGTTCCATTGAGCCAGCGTCCGAAAGGCGACAAGCTATTACTCATATCCTGGCCTATGTGAGCATGGAAGTACGCAAGACGCGGATTTGTCAACTTATCCATATAAAGCGAAACAGGTGTATCGGTATTGAGCAAAAATAGTACTAAACTAAGCTACAAGCTAATATAATGCTATTTCTTGTGGATTTTCTTGGGAGATTTTCAAGACTTATGCTACTTTTGGGCGATTTTAAATAGGCTTACTTACTTATACACATGAATTACACGCTTACGCAGATACCCGACCGTACCGCTAAACCCCGTCAAAGCGGTTTAACTATGGTTATGGATAAAGGGCTGAGTATACGCGAAGTGGAAGATTTTTTATCTACCTCTGCCAATCATACCGACATTGTTAAATTGGGCTGGGCTACATCATTCGTTACCCCAAACCTGAAGGAAAAAATTGCTGTTTATCAGGAAGCTGGGATGCCCATTTATTTTGGGGGTACCCTGTTTGAAGCATTCGTCGTACGCAAGCAGTTCGACGAGTACCGTAAGTTACTGGATAAATATGGCTTGGCTTACGCAGAAGTGTCGGATGGCTCGGTTGATATGCCTCAGGACGAAAAGTGCGAGTACATTCGTATGCTAGCCACTCAGGTGACGGTATTGTCTGAAGTGGGCTCAAAGGACGAAGCCAAAATCATACCGCCTTACAAGTGGATTCAGCTGATGAAGGCCGAACTACAGGCAGGAGCCTGGAAAGTAATTGGGGAAGCCCGGGACGGTGGCACCGTCGGCCTGTTTCGCTCCAGTGGTGAAGTACGGCAGGGGCTTGTTGAAGAAATTCTGACCCAGATTCCGTCTGAGAGCATCTTGTGGGAAGCCCCGCAAAAGGAACAACAGGTTTGGTTTGTGAAGCTACTGGGTGCTAACGTCAATCTGGGCAATATTGCTCCTAATGAAGTTATTCCGCTTGAAACCATTCGGTTGGGCCTTCGGGGAGATACATTCACTCATTTCTTAGACAAACTGTAGAGACGCAGGCTATTAAGTCTTTGCAAACCAACTATGGACATTATCAAATCATTACTTGATTTTTTGTTGCACCTTGATCGCTACCTCGATCTATGGGCTAATGAATACGGAATACTGCTGTACGCCATTCTCTTCCTGATTGTTTTTACGGAAACAGGCTTGATTGTGATGCCGCTATTGCCCGGTGATTCCCTCTTGTTTGCGGCTGGTGCACTGGCAGCCCGCCCAACGAATGATTTGAGTGTGTGGGTCATTATTCCGCTGCTGATTGTAGCGGCCTTACTGGGCGATAACGTCAACTATTTCGTCGGTCGCTTTCTGGGAACTCAAATTAAATCACGGGAAAGAATCCTCTTCTTTAAGCGGGAATATATCGCAGAAACTGAAAAGTTTTATGAGAAGTACGGTGGCCGAACGGTTATCATAGCTCGTTTTATTCCCATTGTCAGGACAATAGCTCCTTTTGTGGCAGGGGCCGGTAGTATGCAGTATGGAACGTACATTAAGTTCTGTATCATAGGAGCGATTCTATGGGTAGTGAGTATTTCGTTATTGGGTTATTTCTTCGGCAATTTCCCGGTGGTACAGAAAAACTTCGAGCTGGTTGTATTTGGAATCGTAGGGTTGTCTGTGGTACCCATTATATATCAGTTTTTCAAGAAGAAAAGCGTCTAATAACCTACGTACCTCTCTTCATGGAATCATCTATGCCACTGCACACAAGCAGTGGCATCCTGTTTTAAACCAATCAGTATGACTCGTTACGGCCTAATCGGTTTTCCCCTCACGCATTCGTTCTCACAGCGGTACTTTACGGAGAAATTCGCACGGGAGGGTATCCTGGATACCCGGTATGACTTATTCGACATGCCAGACGTTTCGGCATTGCCAGCCCTCTTCGACCTCAGTGGCCTGCGCGGTTTGAATGTAACCATTCCGCACAAGCAGGCAGTGTTGCCTTACATGGATCGGCTGGATGCATCAGCCGAAAAAATTGGTGCCGTGAACGTTATTAAGCTGGAGTCAGATGGCTCACGAACGGGCTATAACTCCGATTATTACGGCTTTCGGCAGTCATTGACAGACTGGTTGACTACCCTCAATCGCGTACCCACCACATTACGGGCCCTGGTACTCGGTACCGGCGGGGCTTCTAAGGCAGTTACGGTTGCCCTCACAGACATGGGCATTTCCTATAAATTTGTGTCCCGTACAAAAACAGATGATATTCTCACGTATAACGAGTTGGACACGGTTATAGCAGACTTTCACTTACTTATTAATGCCTCGCCGGTTGGCACTTTCCCTCGTATTGATGAAGCTCTAACCCTCCCCTACCACCAGTTAACGGATCGACATCTTCTGTACGATTTAGTCTATAATCCGGCCGAAACGCAGGGTATGAAATTAGCCAAAGAGCGCGGTGTAGTAGTGCACAATGGCCTGCGAATGCTGGAGTTACAGGCCGAGAAAGCCTGGAAAATATGGCAGGAATAACCAAAAAGCGCTACATTTCATCTAAACATACCGGTTACAGACATGCCTCTCTTAGTTTTTGCGACCATTATTGCCCGGCCCGGTGCCGAAGCCGCTTTGAAAGACGGATTACGTGAACTGGTAACCCAGGTACGTACAGAAGCCGCCTGCCAGCTTTACGAATTATATGAAAGTACGGAGCATCCGGGTCAGTTTATCATGCACGAAATATGGGAGAATGAAGCCGGGCTTCTGGCCCATGGTCAAATGCCGCACATGAAGGACTTTGGTGCAAAAGCAAGCGGGTGGCTAGCCGGGCCACCAGCATTAACGAAGGTTAATCTGTAAGGACAGAGCGCATTGTTTACAGGCAGATTTCACGCATCCGGGATTCGTCGCCAACAAACACATTGAAGTCAACCTGCCCTCTGATGCCCGGTACCCAACCACGCTGGTTATGTTGCCAGAAATAGAGTTTGTCGGCATCGTAACGACCGGGATGGCTGGTTGAGTAATCGGCTATCCACAGGGGGTAGTCATCCAGATTTCCCTTTATGTACCGTCGATAGAGGTTTCCGTTCGTATAAATGATCGGACGAATCTGGTAATGAGCCTCTATCGTTTCCAGCCACAGACGCAAACCCTCCACAATTGTTTTGTCAGACTGTCCGTTCACCACTTCAAAGTCAACCACTGGCGCAAAATCCCCCGGCCTGAGTATTACGTGGTTGATAAAGTTATTGGCTTGCTTTAATGGATCACGCGTGGGGTGATAAAAATGGTAAGCACCCCGATGCATGGATACCCGCTGGGATTCTTTCCAGTTTCTGCCGAAATTTTTATCAGCCATCGTGGCTCCTTCCGTAGCTTTAATAAACACAAACTGTAAGCGCACTCCATCTGCTTCCACACGCTGAACACGCGACCAGTCAATTCGGTCGTTGTGTCGCGACACGTCGATACCTTGGATACCATAACGCATCGGTAAGCGAATACCAAACGTCTTCACAAAACGCCAGTTCATTTCATCCGGTTTCTTTGATCGGACAACCCATACCCCTGCCGTCACTAGCAGTACCGCTATAATCACTAGACCATACCGACGAACTATAAGCTTTACCAGAACACGAAACTTCATTCAGCTAATCACAATAAGGGTCAAAATTACGGTTTTATGCCCAAACCCATCGAACATAAAAAAGCCCTCTGCTTACACAAAGGGCTTTTTTATTCTAATTTGTTAACCTTAGGTCAATCGTGACCTTCCAGTTTTACTATCTTGTTGTACAGACCCAACAGAAGAAAGGGGGCGGCCCACTGACCAACAAATAAACTTCGGTCCCGGTCTCCCTGAGCCTGTAGATATAAGGAAACACCCATCGACCCCAGTGCGGCCCATAAGAAAATGTCAGATGGTAATTTGGCAGTCTGCTCTTCAATCGCCCTGGCCACTGGCCCTTCGGAATGCTCTGGATTGTTATTTTGCTTCGACATGACGTTAAGTTATTTTAGTTATAATGAAGCTTGTAACGCCTTGAGAAGTTATAAGGTTTTAAAACCCCGTAGAATACCAATCATTACTTATTAGGCTGGGGCGTAGTGCGCAAATAAGGTTTCACAAAGGTTACGCCTTTGGGAAACTTAGCCTCCAGTTGATCGTTGGTCACGGCAGGTGTCACGATTACGTCATCCCCCTGCTCCCAATCGGCGGGGGTAGCCACCTGATAGTCCGCCGTTAGCTGTAGCGAATCTATTACCCGAATCAACTCGTTGAAGTTACGGCCCGTCGAGGCAGGATACGTTAGCGTTAGCTTTATCTTTTTGTCGGGTCCAATAATGAATACCGAACGCACGGTGGTTTTCTCACTGGCGTTAGGATGGATCATATCGTATAGTTCCGCTACTTTCCGCTCAGAATCGGCAATGATTGGGAAATTCACTTCCAAACCGGTAACGTCTTTAATATCCGGGGTCCAGCGGTTGTGCGAATCAAGGTCATCAACCGATACGGCAATTACCTTTACATTACGCTTCCCGAATTCATCCTTCAACAAAGCCGTTCTTCCCAGTTCGGTGGTGCAAACGGGGGTAAAATCGGCGGGATGCGAGAATAGCATCCCCCAGGAAGTACCCAGCCATTCGTGAAAGTGAATGAGACCCTGAGTAGTATCAGCATCGAAATCGGGGGCAATATCTCCTAAACGCAGTGACATAATTAATGGGATTTTAGTTGGCAATATTTACCTTGTAAATCTGGTAATCGCAAAATGAAAAACCGACTGATGCCGGTTTGGGTAACAAACTTAAAAAATAAGTACTGAGTTCAGAACGGCTTCAGAAAAGCAGGTCCGTACCGAACGGTATGCGGAACCCACTGTTGTGCTTGCAGGAACGTTTTTCCTGCCTTTTATCCAGTCGTTTGACCGCCTGCTAAATTTATACCGGAAGCTACCGTCAGAAAATGCTAATCTTGACCGTCAGCGAGCTACACAGTTGCTGTATTACTCCCAATTGCATGAAAAAGATAATCTCCTTCCAACCATTTACCCTGACAGTACTCCTTATCTGGCTTACTCTCCCGGTAAGTTTCGCCCAGAGCAAAGCCGACAAAATTGACGCCCTCGTGAAGCAATATGTCGCGAATAAACAGTTCAACGGCTCGGTGCTGGTGGCCGAAAAAGGGCAGGTCATTTTCAAAAAGGGGTACGGTATGGCTAACATGGAGTGGCTCATACCCAATGCGCCGGATACTAAATTTCGGCTTGGCTCCATTACCAAACAGTTTACGGCCATGCTAATCATGCAGCTAGTCGAAAAAGGCAAATTGAAACTGGCGGCACACGTCACGGACTACCTACCCGATTACCCTAAGGCGACCGGCGATAAAATTACGATTCATCACCTGCTTACCCACACATCGGGCATTCCAAACTACACGAACGTCCCCCGGTTCTTCGAAACTATGAGTCGGGATCCGTACACACCTGAAGCCTTTCTGAAGAAATTCTCTAACCTGCCGCTGGACTTTGAGCCCGGCTCAAAATTTTCGTACAGCAACTCCGGTTATTTCTTGTTGGGCGCTATCATCGAAAAAGTGACAGGAAAATCATACGCTGATGTACTGGCCAAGGATATCCTCACCCCTATTCAACTCACAAACACGGGCTACGACTTGTCTGAACCTATACTCCCCAAACGCGCTGCGGGTTACGAAAAAAAGAATGGCCAGTTTGTAAACGCACCCTACCTGGATATGTCGATTCCGTACGCGGCTGGCTCGCTGTATTCAACCGTGGAGGATTTATATAAATGGGATCAGGCACTGTACACGGATAAACTCCTGTCGGCGAGCGCTAAAGCAACCATGTTTACACCCTTCTTGGGGAGCTATCAGGAGGGGTTCGGGTACGCCTATGGCTGGGTTGTTGGAAAAACGAAGGTTGGTAACGGGAAAGATAGCCTGCAACTTATTGAGCACGGTGGGGGCATTAACGGCTTTAACACCCTTATCAGCCGAGCATCCAATGACAAACAGCTAGTGGTCTTATTGAACAATACGGGGCAGGCTCCGCTCGATGCTATGAAGCAGAATATTCTTCGTATCCTGTACGATCAACCGATAGAAGCACCCAAAAAGCCCATCACCGATTTAGTCCGTCAGTTTGTTCGTACAGAGCCGGTTGCTAAAACGCGGGAGCGATTCAACGCCTGGAAGGCCGATAAGGCCTATAACCTGAATGAAGGCGAGATGAACGCCCTGGGCTATGAACTAATGGGCGACGGAAAACTACCGGAAGCCCTGGCCGTTTTCACCCTCAATGCCGAAGCCTTTCCAAATTCCTACAACGCGTACGATAGCCGGGGGGAAGCATACATGAAAGCGGGGGATAAAACGGCCGCCATCAAAGACTACAAAAAATCGCTGGAACTCAATCCACGCAACACCAACGGGACAACCATGCTGAAGCAACTAGGCGAAGCTGTGGAAACGCCTGCCGATGCAGTGATTGATGCAGCTACCCTGCAATCCTACGTAGGTACGTACCAACTAGCCCCTGCCTTTTCTATCGCCATTACTCGTCAGGACAATAAATTGTTTGGGCAGGCTACCGGCCAACCCCCGTTTGAACTTTTTCCAACCTCGAATACCAAGTTTTATCTCAAAGTAGTCGACGCGCAGGTAACGTTTGTTAAAAATGACAAAGGCGATGTGGAGCAAATTATTCTGCACCAAAAAGGTCAGGATATGCCCGGTAAGCGCGTACAGTAACCGGTAGTTGCACCAGCCAACTAATAAGTTATAACTTTCTCAGAACGGGGAACAATTTTGCATTTCTTTTATTTTTCTGACCAAATAAGCCTCTAAAACTAGGGTTTATTGTGAGTTTTCCAAGTTGGCAAAACGCACAGGCGGTCAGAAAATCAGAAAGCTGCAACATGAAAAAGCAATTAATTCCCCTCGCCATCGGCGGCTTCGGTATTGGCATGACAGAATTCGTCATGATGGGTATTCTGCCCGATATCGCGACCACCTTAAACATCACCATTCCAGCCGCTGGTCACCTCATTTCGGCCTACGCCCTTGGCGTTGTTCTGGGCGCTCCCCTGCTGGTAGGGATTGCCGGGAACTATCCGCCCAAGAAAATTCTGCTCGGTCTGATGGTGTTATTCACCTTTTGCAATCTACTCTCCTCCTTTGCGCCCAATTACGAAATCATGCTGATAACCCGCCTACTATCGGGTTTGCCGCACGGTGCATTTTTTGGTGTAGGTGCCGTAGTAGCTAGTCGCCTGGCGGGTAAAGGGAAAGAAGCACAGGCCATTTCCATGATGTTTGCCGGACTTACGGTTGCCAACATCATCGGCGTACCGCTGGGCACGTACATTGGTCACAACCTGAGCTGGCGGATAACGTTTGTCATCATTGCCGCCGTTGGCCTGGTCACTATGTTTTGCATTCACAAGTTACTGCCAGTGATGCCGGTAGTGAGTCAGTCCAGCCTGCGCAAAGACCTGAAATTATTTACGCGCGTTGAGCCCTGGCTTATTCTGGGCATTACGGCCATTGGTACCGGCGGGTTATTTGCCTGGTTCAGCTACATAGCCCCCTTACTAACCGAGGTGGCACACTTCAGCAGCGATCAGATTACCTGGATTCTCGTACTGGCAGGTTTTGGGATGGCCGTTGGCAACCTGATTTCCGGCCGCACCGCCGATAGCATTTCGCCCATCAAGGCGACTGCTTTATTTCTCCTGCTGATGAGCATTAGTCTGGTCGTTGTGTATTACGTTTCGTCCTTTCAGGTACCACTGCTTGTCATGACCTTTGTTACGGGGGCCATTGCCTTCTCCCTGGGAGCACCGATTCAGATTTTAATGATTCGGGCGGCCAATGGGTCAGAAATGCTGGCCTCTTCGTTAAGTCAGGCCGGGTTCAACATGGGAAATGCCCTGGGCGCTTATCTGGGTGGCTTACCAATTGCTGCCGGTCTGGGGTATGCCGCTCCCGAAATAGTAGGGGCGATGCTGGCATTTACTGGTTTTCTGATGGCGATGATGATGTATTTCAGGCAGAAAGAAGCGCCGGCTTACGAATTATCAACCGGCCACTGAATAGCGACCGATTACATAAAATCCCACCTACATTGTCAACGGATTCCGTACCTTAAAAGCGGAATCCGTTTTTTTGTATCTCTTAACCATTTAACCCAATGAATTTTTTACTTGTACTGGTCCTGTTGGTCATTGTTGTCATATATCTGTCTGTCGTTATTGTGCAGCAGGGTACGGTAGCAGTCATTACCGTTTTCGGAAAATATTCCCGGGTTATGACGCCGGGTTTAAATTTCAAGATTCCCTTTATTGAGTTCATTTACCGGCGTATTTCGATTCAAAACCGCTCCGTCGAACTGGCATTTCAGGCCATCACGGCCGATCAGGCTAATGTCAACTTCAAAGCTATGCTGGTGTATTCAGTGCTGAATCAGGCGGAGGAAACGATTAAAAACGTCGCCTTCAAATTCATCGACGAAGCCTCATTCATGCAGGCCCTGATTCGAACCATCGAAGGGTCCATCCGTAGTTTTGTGGCCACCAAACGACAGGCTGAAATCCTGTCGCTCCGTTCCGAAATCATTGAACACGTTAAATCACAGCTCGATGTGCTGCTCGAAACCTGGGGCTATCACCTCACCGATCTGCAATTGAATGATATTGCGTTCGATGAAGTGATTATGCGGTCGATGGCACAGGTAGTAGCTTCTTCCAATCTGAAAGCAGCCGCCGAAAACGAAGGGCAGGCACTGCTGATTACCAAAACGAAAGCGGCCCAGGCCGAAGGAAATGCCATTCAGATTTCGGCCGAAGCGGAGAAATCGGCATCCCAACTGCGCGGACAGGGTGTGGCCCTGTTTCGCGAAGAAGTGGCCAGGGGTATGGCAGAATCGGCCAAGGTAATGAGCGAAGCCAATCTGGATGCGTCCCTGATTTTGTTCTCCATCTGGACCGAAGCCCTCAAACACTTTGCCGAAAACGGTAAAGGCAACGTCATTTTCCTGGACGGCTCGACCGAAGGGATGCAGAAGACGATGAACCAGTTGCTGGCGGTTGAGAAAATGAATAGTACCAACCAGTAGTGAACATAGTATATGGTTTACGGTTTATGGTTTATGGTTTTTAGTTGCGCGAAACCGCGCTTTTGCTTATCAGAAGGCTGCTTTGCGCAACCGTAAACTATAAACCAAAAACCGTAAACCTGTTTATGACTAATCTGCTGTTCCCTACCGATTTTTCAACCAGTAATGTCGTTGCCCTGGATTGGGTGCGACTCTTTGCCCAGAAGACGGGCGCAACCATTACATTACTGCACGTTTACCAACCTATGCTACCCGACAGCACATTCCCCAGCATTGGCGATCCGGGAATGGGGATGATGGCTTCGCAGGAAATTGAAAACATTAGCCGCCAGCGGCTGGGTGAACTAGCTAATAAACTGGAGGCTGAAGGGTTACAGATAGTGATTGACTGGCGCATTGGTTCGGTGGAAGATACTATTCTGGATGCTGCCCGCGATCATTCGGCGGATCTGATTGTGATGGGTCGCAGCGACCTAAGTACCTTTTTTGATCGGCTGGCGGTTAGTGCCGTAAGCGATGTAGCCGATGAAGCCCGTTGTCCCGTGTTAATCGTGCCCGTCAATGACGAAGGGCAAGCGATTCGACCAGCCCAGGTAGACACCATCGTTTATGCCATGCAGGCCGAAACGACGCAGGCGCAGGTGACGTTCCAGACCGAATCGCTCGTGGAAGCGTTCAAAGCCAAACTTGAGGTGCTCACCGAAGACCAATTGGACAAGGCTCACCCCGACCTGATTGTGATGGAATTACACCCGAAAGCCGGTTTCCTGGATGGCCTTCTGCATCCCAACTACACCAATGCGCTGATTGAAAAATCGGACGTGCCCGTGTTGGTGTATCATAAGAAAGAGGATTGATTCCTTGCAGGCATTAAAACCAGCAAGGGCCGGAATAGAAAGTTGCCTTTAAAAGCGGCCTGTGTAACACAGGCCGCTAACTGTTTGTGGGGTCCGCTACTGACTCCGTGTAACGAATTTTTCTACACGAACTTTACGCGTTCACGCTTCTACTCCTCTCCAAAATTCACTTCTTTGCTTTCTATATCATTGATTTCGAAGGCGGTAGCATTAGCCGTAGGCCTGGCCTCCAGATGAATCCACTGGGCATACTGCCGGGTGAAACTCGCCCCGTAATAAAAGATTAGCGACGAATAAAAGACGAACAGCAGCACCAGAATAATAGGCCCTGATGTTCCATACAAAGAGCTTACGTCGCTATTGATTAACAGGCGATCCAGAATCTTTTCTCCTGCCTCAATCAGCAGGGCCGTTACCAGCGCACCTACCCAAACGCCCTGCCACCGTATCCGAATGTCGGGCAGGTATTTGAAAACGACCGAAAACCAAACCGTTAACAGGAGCACGGAAAGTAGATGTTTACCAACCGTTAGCAACCAGTCGTACTGGATAGCGTCGGGAAATATAGTCAGCAGGGCCTGTTGAATAGCCAGCGACAGCGTAACCAAAACGCCCGAAAAAATAATAATTCCCAGGGCAACCAGCCGCTCCAGTAACGTATCTGTCCAGGGCCGGTGGGCAATCGACTTCACCATCCAAAGCTGATTGAGCGAACGCTTAATGATGGCGAACAGTGTAGTGGAAGCCAGCAATAGCAGAAAGATGTTTAGTGCCGTAAACGCTGGACCTGATCGGCGCTGACTCAGGCTGTGCGAAATATCCCGTAACTGGCGGGCACCCTGATAGCCAAATAGTTGAGCCAGTTCGTGAAAAAGTTGTCGGCTAACCTGCTTATCCTGGACATTTAGTAAGCCACCGAACAACTGACTTAGGATAAGGACGATGGGCGGTAGGGCGAAAAAAGTAAAAAAAGCCGTGGCAGCCGCCATCTGAATCGGAGCGTTCGCTTTTAGATTATCGAACGCCTGACCAGCTAATCGAAAAACAGGAACGTCTTTTGTCACAATCGGAGGGCAATAAGTGAACTTTGCTAACGCGCTGTCAGCCAACATAGTTTAGCTGCTTACCTTTATTCGGGCCGCCTTATTTGACTTTAACCATCTCGCCGAAGTAATTCATAAAAACGGTGTAAGTCATCGTCTTTTTGGTATCTGGCTGGAGCAGGCGCATAGTCAGGGTTACGTACCGCTGCCCGTTGAAGGTGGGTTTGTACGTTACCTGTTGCAGCACCGCCTTTTCAATGTACGCGTCGTCTTTGGTGAACAACGCCAGATCATCTTTCTGGAGCGTACGTTTGAAAACCTGACTACCCGATTTTTTGGTAGCCAGCACCGTAGCCTTGTTGTTAAAATAACAACCATCGGAGGTGGACGTCGTGCTAGCGTCCTGCTCCATGGTGATGGACACGCTGACAGATTTAGCCGACTCCTGATACACATCGGCCTTCCCCAGTTTATCCGCTTTGATAACCGACTGGCAGTTTTTCGGCACCGGTGGGGCAGCAGTCATGGCGGAATCAGTAGACACAGTAGCCGTCTCCCTGGTCGTGTCCGACGTTTTTTCGGTGCGCCCGCAGGCGAAGAGCAGACTAGCTATGGAAAAGAGTAAGAGTTTATTTTTCATGCGGCAAATTTCGCACTTATCCGGTAGCCAAACACGGCAGATGTCGACCTAAATCGCTACTTTTTTTGTTACCCCTCCTAAATAAACGGCATTCGTTCCGGGCGTTCTTCTCGTAGGTACCCCGACCCATCCTACCACCAACTCATTTATGCAATTACTCTACACATATTTACGGCGTTACTGGGGCCTGCTGGCACTGGCGCTGCTGCTGGCCACTATCAATCAGGTCTTCTCCCTGTTAGACCCCTACATTTTCCGAAAAATCATCGACCAGTATGTGGTTAAACCGGGTGGCACCTTACGGCCCTTGGGCTTCTGGAGCTTCCTGCAAAACGGAGCCGGTCTGCTGATTTTACAGGCACTGGGTGTGGCGATGGTGAGCCGGATTGCCAAGAACTTTCAGGATTATTACGTCAACGTAATTACCCAGCGACTAGGTGCTAAACTTTACACCGATGGGCTGCGCCATTCGCTGGACCTCCCCTATCAGGTATTTGAAGACCAGCGGTCGGGCGAAACGCTGGGCAAACTCCAGAAGGTACGATCCGATGTAGAAAAGCTGATTCAGTCATTCGTCAACGTGCTGTTCACCTCGGTAGTGGGCATCGTTTTCGTGATGTGGTATGCCGCTACGGTGTACTGGCCCATTGCCCCGGCTTACTTCCTGACCATTCCGCTGCTGGGTTTTGTTAGTTCGTTGCTCAGCAAAAAGATCAAGACCGTTCAGAAAACCATTGTAGCCGAAACCACCGCCCTGGCCGGTTCCACTACGGAGAGCCTGCGGAACATTGAGCTGGTCAAGAGCCTCGGACTGGCCAATCAGGAAACCGAACGGCTGAACGCTACCACCGAAAAAATCCTGAAACTGGAACTCAAAAAAGTGCGATATATCCGGTCGCTGTCGTTCGTGCAGGGCACGTTTGTCAACCTGCTGCGTAACGCCATTATGCTGCTGATGTTGTTTTTGGTGGTGCAGGAGAAAATTACCGTGGGTGAGTTTTTCTCGCTGTTTATTTATTCGTTCGCCATCTTCGGACCCTTGCAGGAACTGGGCAACATCATCAACGTATACCGGGAAACGGAAGCATCGCTGGCTAATTTCCAGCAGATACTGGATACACCCCGCGATGTGCAGCCCCTTCATCCGCAACCCGTCGAAGCCCTGAAAACACTCGCCTTCGACGATGTTCACTTCAAACACCTCACCGCCGACAAACCGGCACTGGATGGCATTTCGTTCAATGCGCGGGTGGGCGAAACCGTTGCCTTCGTTGGCCCCAGCGGGTCCGGCAAAACGACGCTGGTGAAATTACTGGTAGGCCTGTACAAGCCTCTGAGCGGCCAGATTCGGTACAACGATATTCCCGGTTCGGAAATCAATCTGGATGACCTGCGGGAGCAAATCGGCTTTGTAACGCAGGACACGCAGCTTTTTGCCGGTACCATCCGCGAGAATCTACTCTTCGTAGCACCCCAGGCCACTGATACGGAATGCCTGATGGCCCTGCATCAGGCAGCTGCCGACACGTTGCTGTCCCGCGCTCCGCAGGGGCTCGACACGGTTATTGGTGAAGGTGGAGTAAAAGTATCGGGTGGTGAAAAACAGCGACTGAGTATTGCCCGCGCTCTGTTGCGCAAACCCGCGTTGCTGGTATTCGATGAGGCCACCTCCGCGCTGGATTCACTCACTGAAGAAGAAATTAGCCGCACCGTACGTGATTTATCCGGTTCGCGTCAGCACATTACCATTCTGATTGCCCACCGCCTGAGCACCATCCTCCACGCCGACCGGATTTTTGTGCTGGAGCAGGGCCATGTAGTCGAAGAGGGTCGCCATGAGGAACTGGTAAGCCGCAAAGGACTGTATTACGCCATGTGGCGGCAGCAGATTGGGGAGCGCAAGGAACTGGTAGCGGTGTAAGCAACCGCTTAGCGGCTATTCAGCCCGATGTACGGCTGAAACCAGCCGGATTTCGTTGTAGGTTACGCCATGCCCAATGGCCTGTACAGCTTCGGTCAGGGTGGCTGGGGTATGGTTTTCGAAGTAGGACCGGATAAGGGAGAGTTTTTCGGGCGTAATGACCGCTTCGATGGCCAATTCTCCCTTGCCTACGCACTGGGCCAGGTGGCTCTCAATGGTTGATACAGACAGCCCGCGTTCGGTGGCTACCTCAGCAACTGTTTTTCCCATCTGGAACAGGACCAGGGTTAAGGTTGTCGAGGAGATCTTGGGCTCTTTTAGCGGCTTTTCTTTGGGCGTCGTGCCCCGGCTGGCCGCTTTTGGTCGATCAACATACGCCTGAATAATAGCCAGTAGTTCAGCGCCAACCTGCTTTACTTTAGTTTTACCGAACCCTTTGATGGCTAGTAGCTCATCGGGAGTGGACGGTTTAATCCGGGCCAGTTCCACAATGGTTTTCTGCGGTAAGATCAGGTAGGCGGAAGTATCTTTTTCACCCGCCAGATCATTCCGCCATTTCATCAGGGCGCCGTACAGGCCACCCCGTGCTGATCCTTCCTCGTTTTTTGCTGATTGCCGTTCGTGCTTTTTACGCTCGGGCTGAAAGTCCAGCTCGGCCCGGTTGCGGGCCTGAAGATAGGTTAAGGCCCCAAAACCCTCCCGGCAGCTTTCAAAACTGCGCAACTTGCTGAATAGCTCTTTCTCCAGTTCATCCGTGGCTTCGAGCAGTAGCTCGCGCACCTGCTTGTTGTCGCAGTCAGTTGGCAGGCTATGCAGCAGGGGGAGTAGCTCCTGGCCCAGCACGGTCTGGAAATACGCCCCTCCTTTTCTGATACGCTCCTGCAGGGAATCGTTTTCTTCGGGCAACGTTTCCTGCATAAAGTACGCCGGTAACTGTTGCAGAAAACGCTGGGTCACCTCCCGAGCTTTATCGCGTAGCAGGTCGGTCAGTTGCTGGGTAAGCAGAGCGCATTCCGGTGCCAGACTGCTGGTGTGTTCGTTCACGACCCGTCGGCAGCGGTACAGCAGGGAACTGGCCCGTTCAAACGAAAAAAGGTCCTGAAGCAGGGTTTGCTGGTTGGTTCGCTTCGACTCATGCAGCTGTTGCTGCGTGGGGATATGCTGTTGCACTTCTACGTGGAAATCCTCCAGCGTCTGTTCCGATTTAATGCTACGCGACGGGATGGGCGCGCGCAGAACCAGCCCGTTCAGCGTTTTGCAGCGGCTGAGGGCCACGTACACCTGCCCGTGCGCAAAGGCTCCTGAGGCATCAATAATGGCTTTTTCGAACGTTAGTCCCTGACTTTTATGGATGGTAATGGCCCAGGCCAGTTTGAGGGGGAACTGCCGAAAGGTGCCAATGGGTTCTGCTTTGATTTCTTTCGTGGCCGGGTCGAGGCTGTACCGGATGTTGTTCCAGTCGGCCGGGTACACCTCAATATCCTCCCCGCCACTGTCTACGACAATAACGTCATCGTCCATGTCCGTTATCCGTCCGATTTTTCCGTTGTAATACCGTTTGTCGCGGGAGATATCATTCTTGATAAACATCACCTGTGCCCCCGCTTTTAGGTCAAGACTCACTTCAGTGGGGTACGCATGAGCCGGAAAATCCCCTTCAACAGTAGCCGTAAACGTGCGTGGTTTAGCTTTCAGGGCCGCCAGTTTCTGACTGTTGATTTGCTGGGCCGTATTATTATGGGTGGAGAGAGTAATGTAGCCTTCCGCGTCGTTGGGCGAAAAATCAGGAATGTAGCGCTTGTTTAAATCAGTCAGCTGGTCGGGGGTGACGGTTTTCTCGCGGATACTGTTGAGCAGGTCAATAAACCGCTGGTCGGATTGGCGGTAAATATGGGTTAACTCAATGGACACGTAAGGAGTTTGTCGCAGGGCTTTGCTGCCGAAGAAGTAACCCGTCTGGTAGTACGGTCGCAGCAAAGCCCACTCCTCATCCCGAATAACGGGGGGCAACTGCTGCATATCGCCGATGAGCAGCAACTGAACGCCCCCAAACGGCTGTTCGTTGTTCCGATACTGGCGGAGTATCTCATCAATACCGTCCAGAACATCGGCCCGAACCATACTGATTTCGTCAATAACCAGCAGGTCGAGGGTACGAAGGAGGTTTATTTTCTCCCGGTTGAATTTTCGGCCCTCCCGCTGGGTAGCACCCGGCACCAGCGGCCCAAACGGTAGCTGAAACAGGGAGTGAATGGTAACGCCCCCAGCATTAATGGCGGCCACGCCCGTTGGGGCCACCACTGCCAGCCGCTTGCCGCTTAGCTGCTTAACCTGGTGCAGAAACGTCGTTTTGCCCGTTCCTGCCTTTCCCGTCAGAAAGATATTCCGATTCGTATGCAGAACGAAGTTGTGGGCGAGGTCAAGGTTTTCGTTTACGGGATTGGGCATAAAACGCACAGAAAATTAGGAACAAAGATACTTCTTTTGTCGCCGAATTTCCGTTGATACGCCAGTCGGTCAACGCTCTTCACCCTTTGCTTAAGGCGATAAATATGGCTCCGGCAGCCATTAGCAATACACCGGTAATAAGTTGCCAGTTTATTTTTTCATTCAGGAAAATAACGGCCAGGATGACAGCAAACACCAGGGAGAAGTTAGTTATCGGCGATACCTGGGAGGCATTGCCAATTTTTAGGGCGTGGAAGGAAAGAAGGGATGATACACACGTTAGTACACCCGCGCTTACCAAATAAATCCAGACCCGCCTGTCGATACGGGAAACGTCGGGCAGGTTACCCTAGGCAATCACCACGCTCCAGGCGACCAGTACAATCAGTACCGACTGAATGGCAAAAGCCAGACTTGAATCCACATTTTTGATACCTGCTTTCGACAACGTGACAACGGCACCGGCAGTTATAGCGGCCAGCAAAGCAAACACAATCCACATAAGGCTAAAAAAGCAGGTACAACCTATAAAGCCCCAAGTGAAGAGAAATGATTTAAAAACGACGGTAAAATCAACCGTACCAGCGGGCCAACGAGCAAAAACGGTTGTTTGATTTCTCCACGAACATGATTGGAGCTTAATAACCAAGTGATTAAGAAGTTGTTTGAGTTAATCGCTTTGGCCGCAAAACTCGTCTTTCAGCCCTATTCTGCGTTACTTTCTTGGCCCGTAGCTACGGCTACGGCCCGCGAAAGTGCCTTGAATAAGGCTAAAATCCATCGTTTATCGACTCAAATCGCTAACTCAAACAGCTTCTAAGCTTTTGTCTGCGGCCGAGGCTCAATAAACAACGTCAACCAGGTACGGCGGGCCATTCGAAAAAAATACGGGGTCAATAGTATTATCGTCGGAATCAGCCCAATCAGGTAGTAGTCCAGATCAACCTGCAACCACTGCACGAAAATAAAGAAGGTAAGCAATGAATAGATGGTGTAAAAACCGTAACTCACGAACATGGATGCCCAATAGAAACCAGGTTCGGGCATGAAGTTTTCGCCACAGTGCGGGCAATGTTCATGCATTTTATCGAAGTCCCTGCTGAATGCACTCTTCTTGACAAAAAAATCACCCTCATGACAACGGGGACATTTATTGAAAACTACGCTGTATAATCGATTATTGGCTGACATGGTTCTGGAGCATTCATTGAGGCAATCTTACCCCTTATTCGCTGTTGTTCAAGCAGTTTTTACCTGACAAAGGTACGCAGCCCCTGGATTTACCAAAGTGACAGATCAAGCCGTGTATGGTACAAATCAACGATGTACCGCCAGTGATTGCCGAAACGCGACCGGCGTCTGTCCGGTATGTTTTCTAAAAAAGCGAACAAAGTAAGACGGGTCTTCGAAACCCAGATGAAAGCCAATTTCTTTAATTGACTGGGCCGTGTGCGTCAACAGACGCTGAGCTTCGATAACGATGCGTTCATGCAGGAGTTGACTAGCCGTTTTACCCAGTATTTTTTTACAGACGTAGTTCAGGTAGTTCGGCGTCATATTCATCTGTTCGGCATACGCACGAACCGACTGGATGGTTAAAAACTGATTTTCAATAAGATGTTCATAGTGGCGAATACGGTCGTAAAGATGCGTGTCAGTACCTATTAGTTGCTGATTATAGAGTCGATTAGCCGTTTCAAGCAGAATATGCACAAACGATAGGAATACATCGGGCCGATTCGGCTGTCGCTGTTCGTACTCCTCGTAAGCATACGTAAACAGATCGCTGAAAAAGGTCCGCTTATCGCCTGCCTCCAACAATGGCTGGTGCTGGTGGGAGTGAAAAAACGGATATTGCTGGAGTCGATTCCCAAAACGCCCCCGGAAGAAATTAGCATCGATAAACAAATTATAGCCCCTGGTGTCGGGTGATAATGCCCAGCTGTGGACCTGACCGGGCGTCAGGAAATAAAGCTGATTCGGTGCTATGGTGTAGGTTCGAAAATCAATCGTGTGTGTACCACTGCCCTGAGCCAGCCACATAACCAGATAAAATGTGTGCGAATGCGATTTATCAATTCCCTTGAAATCCTGCACTAGCTTTTCCAGCCGGGTCATGTAAAAGAACGCATCCGGCTCATGACGGGGGAACGACTGAATTTTATAGACGGGAACCGAAAACGACATGAGGAACAAAATAATGATTTATAGGGGTCGAAGGTACTAAATGCATGAATGGGAACGGCAACCAGATCCGTAGAGGAAAAGCGGTGAGAAACTGGCGTTATGGAACAGTCTTCTTGTAGGAGACAGATAAGAGACTAAGCACAAAGGGCGGATACCATTCGTATGCTACCAGTTACGTCTGGCCATTATTCCAATCAGAAACCGGCTTTTCGCAATAAACAGGACATTTTTAAGCCTGACTTCTGTGCGTAACTTCCTATATTGGGTGTCGTAATGTACTGACTATGCCCAACGAAAACCCGGTTCTCAAAAAAGTATTGACACCCGTTCACCTGTGGGCCATTGGCGTCGGTCTGGTGATATCGGGCGAATACTTCGGCTGGAATTACGGCTGGGAAGTGGCCGGAACGGTGGGACTGCTGATTGCCACGCTTTTCATTATTATCCTGTACATCACGTTTATTTTCAGTTTTACCGAACTCACCACGGCCATTCCGAATGCGGGCGGGCCATTTTCGTACGCGTTGCAGGCGTTTGGTCCATTCGGTGCGCTGGTGGCTGGATACGCCACCCTGATCGAGTTTCTGTTTGCTACCCCCGCCATTGCGCTGGCGTTGGGTAGCTACGTGCATTTTCTGTACCCGGCGGTTCCCGTGGTGTGGTGTTCAGCGGGGTCGTTTGTGGTGTTTACCGCCATCAATCTGCTGGGCATCCGGGAAGCGGCCTGGTTTTCGCTGATTATTACCCTCATCGCCATTGCCGAGCTACTTGTTTTTATCGGCGTAGTGTACCCCCACACCCATCTTGACACGTTCATGCACAACCCCATGCCGTTTGGCTGGTCGGGGGTGTTCGCGTCCTTACCGTTTGCCATTTGGTTATTCGTGTGTCTGGAAGGGATAGCGATGGTGGCCGAAGAAGTGAAAGAAGGGAAAAATGCCATTGCTAAGGGCTACATCTCGGCGGTGCTGACGCTGGCATTTCTGGCCCTGACCGTCATGATTAGTGTGGGGGGCGTCACCAACTGGGAAAACCTCGACCACCTCGATTACCCCATGCCCGAAGCCGTCGCTATTGTACTGGGCCGACAAAATCCGCTCACCAAATTCTTTACCAGCGTCGGACTTTTTGGCTTGATTGCGTCGTTTCACGGCATTATCATCAGCTACTCCCGGCAAATTTTCGCCCTGGCCCGTGCGGGGTATCTGCCTTATGGCTTATCGACCGTCAGTCCGAAGCGGCAGGTACCCTACCGGGCGTTGCTGGCCGGGGCTGTCTTCGGAATGCTGGCTCTTGTAAGTCTGGATACTAGCAAATTAGTCATCCTGTCAACTATTGGGGCCGTGGTGGTTTATATCATTAGTATGTTGTCGTTGTTTCGGCTCCGGCAAATCCAGCCTGATTTACCCCGGTCGTTCAAAGCGCCTTTCTACCCCTTTTTTCCGGCCATCGCCCTGGGCATGGCGGTTGTGACGCTGGTGGCAATGAGTTATTTTTATAGCGAGTTAAGCGGGCTGTTTTTAGCTGGCTTCGGCGTTATTGCCAGTTTGTTCTATGCCTCGGTTCGCTATCGAAAACAACGGCAGGAGCAGGAAGCGGATGTACTTTAAACGCGCAAAAAATGGGCTACTCCTGTACTATCGGCCACTTTACCTATCGCTTCGCCGACCTGAAAACGGTGTTGGCGAAGGCTAGTCCGCTACGGTCGGGCGATGGCCTGGCGGGCTTAACAGCCGATAGTTACGAAGAGCGCGTAGCGGCACAAATAGCTCTGGCCGATGTGCCGCTCACCCAGTTTCTGAACGAAGCCGTTATCCCTTACGAAACCGACGACGTTACCCGCCTGATTATCGATACCCACGATGCTGCCGCGCTGGCTCCCGTTAACCATTTCACCGTGGGCGACCTGCGCGACTGGCTGCTGAGCGACGATGCCGACACGGCCACACTACGAGCACTATCACCCGGACTTATACCTGAAATGGTGTCCGCCGTATCAAAACTGATGCGAAATCAGGAGTTAATTCTCGTCGCGAGAAAGATTCAGGTGGTTACCCGATTTAGAAATACGGTGGGCTTACCAGGGCATTTGTCCGTCCGATTACAGCCCAATCATCCCACCGACGACGCCAAAGGAATAGCCGCCAGTATCATCGACGGATTACTTTATGGCAGTGGCGACGCTATGATTGGCATTAACCCCGCCACCGACAGCCCGGCCACAACGGCGCGTCTGCTGCACATGTTGAATGATGTACGCGAACACTTTGCCATCCCCACCCAAAACTGTGTGCTGAGCCATATCACCACCACGCTGGAACTCATCAATCAGCAGGTGCCAGTCGATCTCATTTTTCAGTCCATCGCGGGTACGCAGCAGGCCAACGCCAGTTTTGGCGTAACGCTTACACTGTTGCAGGAAGCCTACGAAGCGGGCCTTTCTCTCAATCGGGGTACGCTGGGTAACAACCTGATGTATTTTGAAACGGGTCAGGGAAGTGCGCTTTCATCGGGCGGGCATCATGGCGTCGACCAGCAAACCTGCGAGGTGCGGGCCTACGCCGTCGCCCGACACTATAACCCATTTCTGGTCAACTCGGTGGTTGGATTTATCGGGCCGGAGTATTTGTTCGATGGAAAGCAGATTATCCGGGCGGGGCTGGAAGACCATTTCTGCGGCAAACTGATGGGCCTCCCAATGGGGATAGACGTTTGCTACACTAACCACGCCCAGGCCGACCAGGACGACATGGATACCCTGTTGACGCTGTTGGGAGTAGCGGGGGTCAATTTCATCATGGGGGTTCCCGGTGCCGACGATATTATGCTGCATTACCAGTCCACGTCATTCCACGATGCGCTGTACCTGCGCCGGGTACTGGGCCTGCGCCCGGCCCCCGAGTTTGAGGAGTGGCTGCTACGACAGCAAATTATCGACAATCAGGGGAATCGACTATCAGGTGGTCTCCAGAAACAACTTTATGCAGCCCTCCTCCCACCATGAGCGAGCAAAAAAAAACAGGGTTAGAATCCGATGAGTGGGACGCCCTGAAAGCTTACACCGACGCCCGGATTGCGCTGGGAAAGACGGGGGTTTCCATACCCCTCCGGGAGTCGTTGCAATTCCGGCTGGCCCACGCCCACGCCAAAGATGCCGTGTATTCGCAGTTGAACGTAGCCAGCCTGGCGAATGATTTAACTACGGCGGGCCTGCCGATTTACGCCCTTCGGAGCCAGGCTAAAGACCGGGATACTTATCTCCAGCGCCCTGATTTAGGGCGACTGCTAGACGAACCTTCAGCGAAACGTTTACAGGAACTCAACAGCCCACCCGCTGATATCTGCCTGATTATTGCCGATGGTTTGTCAGCTACGGCCATTCACAAAAATGCGGGTTCAGTGGTTACTTTACTAGTCAGACAGGTTCAACAAGCAGGGTATTCGCTGGCACCTATCGTGCTGGTTGAGCAGGGCCGCGTTGCTATTACCGATGCCATTGGCGAGTTGTTACGGCCCCGGCTGGCCATCATGCTAATTGGCGAACGGCCGGGCCTGAGTTCGTTCGATAGCCTGGGTGCCTACATCACCTACTCCCCCCAACCCGGCCTGACCGACGAACGCCGAAACTGTATCTCCAACATTCGGAAACAGGGCCTAACGCCCGTTATGGCCGTCAACAAGCTCATGTATATCATCGAAACAGCCTTCCGGTTAAAACTGACGGGGGTAGAATTGAAGGATAACGACGGGCTACTGGCGGGTGGTCCGCCAACCGAAATCAATTGAATTGTGCCTACTCATTCAATCGCCATAACCGACGGTCAACCGGTTGGATTTCCTGACCAACGACTTTTATCTGCCCGAACAGCGCATGGTCTGGATGAAGCAGTACATTGTAGGAGAGTGGCACCAGCACCGATGGAACAGCTATTGCCAGATTATCAGGCGTTTCCAACCATGTTTTTAGCCAAAATTGTGTCCGCTCGTAAGTGTCATCCTGCCAGTAATCCGGCAATTCATCCCGTTTGTAATAACGAATATCGTCAGGCACATCAAGCGTAAAGACCCAGTATGTAGGCAACTCTTCGTAGCGAACGCCGGGTGCGCGAGCCAGCGTCTCTACCAGGCCTAACTCCGGCGTTGATGTAGCGTATAATACACCAATCCCTTTAGGATTCCAACGACCACCGTACAACCGACTGCCGACCACCGAGAGCGGCTCATGGCGGTATTTATCCCGGATAATACGGTACAGAGTAGTCATAAGAATGGGTTAGGCGGGCAAACCATAATCCAGACGGCCCAGTACATCGTCCACCAAGCCAAAGCCGGTTACGGTATCCAGCAACTGAAGGGGTGCCTGATTAGCCAGTTCACGAATGGGGGTCCTTAGCCATAACGAAATGGTTGATTTTCGACCTTCAAACGTATCCAGCGCGTGTTCCAGCAGATTTCTCAGCAATAGCAACCGCTCGGAAACATCGACACCAAAGCGCTGATCATCCCGGAGCCGGTGCAGATTACGCGGGGTCATGCTGAGGGCGTAGGCCATTTCCTTATCGGTTAGACCGACCAAAGCCGCTACCTCATCGACCTGAGAACGCAGCAACCCCTGACGTGACGATGAAACAAGAGTAAACGGCGAGAATCGGGTTGGCGGTGTATCACTGGAATTTGGTATAGTAGCCATGCAAAGAGAATTTAGTCATGAAGATAAGTGAAACATTTCCCTTTTATACTTTCGAGAAAACGTTCAGGGCCGCAGCCATTTATCAAAACCATCATCAGTATTTCTCTATCATTCCAACGTTAGAAGGAATCTCAAGCTTGATTATCATGCAATGTTGAGATTCCTCCTAACGTCGGAATGATAGAGAAATATTGATTGAACTACCGCTTCTTGCGGCTGGAGTAATGCCTTGATTTATTCGGCTTGTCGGTACCCTCCGATTTTGGGGCACCCAGCAGTCGCTCGGCCAAATCGGGGCGATTGAGCTTGTCCAGCCGGTTCCGAATCCAGTTTTTGTATTCGGGTTTGTACCAGAAGAAGTAGTTGTTCTGGGTTTGCTTTTCTTCCCGCGTCTTAGCCGTTTTGATTGGTTTCAGCGTGTAAGGGTGAACGCCGGAGTAATAGATAACCTCGGCCACCGTCATGGGCGTGGGGGTAAAGTCCTGCACCTGCTCCAGTTCAAAACCCAGGTCTTTGGTTTCGGCGGCCAGATTCGCCATGTCCTGCTCCTCGCAACCGGGGTGTGACGAAATAAAGTACGGAATCAGCGGTTGCTTGAGGTTGTGCTTTTCCTGAATCCGGTCGTACTTCTGCTTAAACAGCTTGAAGTACTTGAACGACGGTTTTCGCATCACCCGCAGGGTATCGTCCGACGTGTGTTCGGGAGCTACTTTCAGGCGGCCCGATACGTGGCGCGTGACCAGTTGCTCCATGTATTCATCGTGGTTGCCGTCGGCGTTGTTCTTGTTGAAATCATCAACCAGCAAATCGTACCGAACGCCGGAACCGACGAACGCTTTTTTGATGGCTGGATTGGCATCGACCTTCTTGTACAACTCCGTCATGGGCTTGTGGGAGGTGTCGAGGTTGGAGCAGATAACTGGGTGAATACAGCTTGGACTCTGGCAACGGGCGCAAATCGACTCGTCTTTGCCCTTCATCTTGTACATATTGGCCGACGGTCCGCCCAAATCCGAAATATAGCCTTTGAACTCCGGGTGCTTTGTAATCTCATCCACCTCTCTCAGCACCGACGCTTCACTGCGAGAAGCCACAAATTTGCCCTGGTGGGCCGATATGGTGCAGAAGCTACAGCCGCCAAAACAGCCCCGGTGCATGTTGACCGAGAACTTAATCATGTCGTAAGCCGGAATGGGTCCCCGTTTTTTGTATTTCGGGTGGGGCATTCGCGTGTAGGGCAGGTCGAACGACTTGTCGATTTCGGCTTCTTCCATCGTCTTGAACGGTGGGTTGATGACCAGAATCTGATCGCCTACTTTCTGAAGAATCCGGTTCGCCTGCCACTTGTTCGACTCGACTTCCACAATCTTGAAGTTAGCCGCGTATTTAATTTTGTCGGCCAGACACACCTCGTGGCTCGCCAGTTCAACCGAATCCCAGTTATTGTGGTCCCGCAGTTCGGTGCTGGCATCGTGCAGGAAAGCGACCTGATTGATGTTCTGCATGGACGAAAAAGGTACTCCCTTTCGGGCCAGTTTCAGAATTTCGCGCAGAGGTTGCTCCCCCATACCGTACACCAGCATATCCGCCCCGGCATCGACCAGGATGGACGGCATCAGCCGATCCTGCCAGTAGTCGTAATGCGTAACCCGGCGCAGGGAAGCCTCGATACCGCCGAGCAATACCGGCACGTCGGGGTACAGTTCTTTCAGGATTTTGGTGTAGACAATGGTGGCGTAATCGGGCCGAAAACCGGCTTCGCCACCGGGTGTATAGGAATCATTGGAGCGCAGGCGTTTGTTGGCCGTGTAATGGTTAACCATCGAGTCCATGCAACCCGCCGTGACCCCAAAAAAGTACTTAGGTTTGCCAAATTTCCTGAAATCGCGCAGGTCATCTTTCCAGTTGGGCTGGGCAATGACGGCCACGCGAAACCCTTCACTCTCCATGATACGGCCAATTACAGCGGTGCCAAAAGCAGGATGATCAACGTAGGCATCGCCCGAAACGAGCACGATATCTACTTCATCCCAGCCTCGTTTCTCGACTTCTTTCAACGTGAGTGGCAACCAGTCGGTAAGGGGTCTTTCAATCATGAGTATGTAAGGTTATGTACCGGAAAAACAGCGAATCGGCGAAATAATTCACTTTAGTACGTGCTAATCTGTCCAGTTCTTCCCCCTAACACGGACCCTGGCCTTGTCAGTTCAGTTGTCGCTGTCAGCCTATCCATACAATTGCCCTGCTTCCCTGAAACAGCAAAACCGTTACCCGGCCCTCTTGTATCTTTCCCTGCTCCCGTACTTTAGAGTGGTTGTTGAGTTCGTTTTATGCTATTTTTTTATCTTATTTACCAACTATAAGCAACCTTACATGCGTAGTTCAGAGTAAAAGCAGAATAATTCCGATAGATAAGCGAAACGATTCTGGCTTCAACAGGCTGTGAACTCCCTACAGAAACGATACCTCCCATCCCTATATGGAAGCATTGCACAACACAACCCGGCTTCAGCCGTCGGCACCGGCATCTGGTGCCGACGTTCACCCACCGCACCTGTCGCCTGCTTACAAGTCGACCATCCTGCGTAGCCCGACCCAACCGCTCATGCCGGTACGAGAGCTAATCCGCGATTTGAGTATGCCTGTTTTCGGTCAGTCGGTGCTACGCGAACTTGATAACGACCTGACCAGAAACGCCCGCATCAACGGTGAGCCAATTGGTGAGCGTATCAAAGTTGCCGGTCGAGTGCTGGATGAATCAGGTCGTTCCCTGCCTAACGTGCTTATCGAAATATGGCAGGCTAATTCGGCGGGTCGGTACATTCATAAAGCTGAAATTCACGACGCGCCCCTAGACCCTAATTTTCTGGGTGGAGGACGCGTGCTGACGGATGCCGACGGAAACTACTCGTTCCATACGATCAAACCCGGTGCCTATCCCTGGGGAAATCATTACAACGCCTGGCGGCCGAATCACATCCATTTTTCCGTAATTGGGCATCTATTCGAGCAGCGGCTGGTCACGCAGATGTACTTCCCCGGCGACCCATTATTCGAGTATGACCCTATTTTTCAATCGGTTCCCCGGCACGCCCGCGAGCTATTGATTGCCAAATTCCGAATGGACTGGACCGAGGCCGAATTTGCCCTGGCCTACCAGTTTGATATTGTCCTGAACGGCCGCCACAAGACACCCTTCGAGTAATGGAACAACTACGACAAACACCCTCCCAAACAATCGGTCCTTTTTTTGCTTACGCCCTGACCGCCGAGCAGTATGGTTATCCCTACGATAGCCTGATGAATCATACGCTGGTCAGCCCCAATACACCCGGCCAGCGAGTTGTAATAACGGGTCAGTTATGGGATGGCGCGGGGGCTACTATCTCCGATGCCGTAATTGAATTCTGGCAGGCCGACGCGCAGGGACACTACCGCACGGCACCCATCGAGGAGAACACGGCTACGCATACCGACCGGGGTTTTCTGGGTTTCGGCCGGGTGGGAACGGGTACGCTACCCGGTCATCAGTTCCAGTTTACGACCCTCAAGCCCGGTGCCACAGGCGAAGGATTGGCTCCCCATATCAACGTTATGCTGATGATGCGCGGCTCACTACGGAATCTGTACACCCGCCTGTACTTTGCCGATGAGCCGGAAGCTAACGCCCAGGATGCCCTGTTGAACGCCGTTCCGGAAAAACGGAGGGATACCCTGCTGGCTCATCGAAAGGAGATGAACGGTGAAATTCGCTACGTTTTCGATATTCATATGCAGGGGCCAGACGAAAGCGTATTTTTCGAATTCTAACAGATTTGATTCATACTTTCTCCTTCACTTGTTACACTCTAATGTAAATTTTTGTCATTCCGACAAAGGAGGAATCTCAAAGTATAATGACGTAGTAGTTAGGGAATATTGAGATTCCTCCTTTGTCGGAATGACAAAAAACGACCAAAACGTTTATTAGGCGTCCCTTCTTATCAAGACAATGCTCGCTGACCTGATTTTCACCACCCCACCGATTGAAGCTATATTCTCGGACGAAACGGAACTACGGCTTATGCTGGCCTTCGAGTCGGCGCTGGCCACGGCTCAGGGGGCGGTGGGCGTTATCCCCGAAGAAGCGGCAGCGACTATCGCCGATGTTTGTCGGCACGATTGGGATGCAGAATCCATACGCCAACAGACGCTGTTGGCGGGTAATCCAGCGATTCCAATTGTGTCAGCATTGAAAGAGCGGGTACGTCAGAAACAGGCCGAAGTCGTTCAGTACGTTCATCAGGGAGCTACCAGTCAGGATGTGATCGACACGGTGCTGATGCTGCAGTTGAAACAGTCGATTTCGCACTGTCAGACCGACTTGAATCAATTAAATACCCAACTTAACCAACTGGCCCAAACGCACCGCAATACGCCCATGATGGGAAGAACGCTACTCCAACAGGCGTTACCCATCACCTTTGGCGATAAAGTGACGGGCTGGATGGATGGATTATTGCGGGCGGCAGAACGATTGAATCAGGTAGTCGAAAAGGACATCGTGATTCAGTTGGGTGGCCCGGTGGGCAATGGCGTTTCACTCGGTGAACACGGTTCCGCTATTCGGGCGCAGATGGCCGAAATTCTGGGACTAGGCGATACGCCCCACGCCTGGCACACCCAGCGCGACCGACTGGCCGACATTGCCGCCACGCTCGGCATCCTGAACGGGTCGCTGGGGAAACTGGGGAACGATAGTATTCTGCTCATGCAAACCGAGGTGGGGGAAGTGCGGGAAGGAGCCGCCGATGGCAAAGGCGGGTCGTCGTCCATGCCCCACAAGCGCAACCCGGTGAGCAGTACGTTTATGATGGCCATTGCGCACCGCACGCCCGGCCTGGTTGCCAGTATGCTGGCTGCTATGGTTCAGCCGCACGAACGGGCCGCCGGAGCCTGGCATAGTGAGTGGCCGGTAGTGCGCGACCTTGTTCGTCTAACGGCCGCTAACCTGCACCACGCCAACGAGTTAATCCGTACCCTTGAAGTAGACACGGAACGAATGAAGCAAAACATCCATGTACCTGACTGACCCATGCCCGAAAAAAAAATCAATGGAAACCTGATGCATTATCAGCTCGACGGTCATGAAGAAGGGCCGGTTCTGCTGTTTTCCAATTCGCTGGGGGCTGACCTGACCATGTGGGATACTGTGGTGCATAGGCTAAATCCTTTTTTCAGACTAGTGCGCTACGATACGCGCGGACATGGCCAGACACCCCCCTCGGCCGGGCCCGTTAGTATGTACGAATTGGGACGGGATGTGATTGAGCTCCTAAATGAACTGGCTATCCAAAAGGTATACTTTTGTGGGCTATCGATGGGTGGATTGATTGGGCAATGGGTGGCTATTCATCACCCCGAACGCATCAATAAACTCATTCTTTGCAACACGGCCCCTAAAATTGGTACCCTTGCCAGTTGGAATGAACGCATAAAAATCGTCAGCCAGCAGGGTGTTCCGGCCATTGCCGAATCTGTACTCGACCGCTGGCTGACACCAGAGTTCCGCCAGCAGCAACCGGACGTTTATAAGCACTGGGTAAGCAAGTTCAAAACCACTCCCAAAGCGGGCTATATGGCCTGCTGTCTGGCTATCCGTGACGCCGACTTTCGGGAGGAGATTCAGTTTATCACCTCGCCTACCCTCATCATTACGGGTGTCCATGATGCGGTGACGACGGTGGCCGATGGACAATTCATCCAGCGAGCCATTCACTATGCGCAACGAATAGAGTTATCCGCTGCTCACCTGTCGGCAATAGAAGCGCCTGATGCTTTTGCTCAGGTGTTAAACGCTTTTTTAGCGGAGTCTGCTCCGTCGTCTGACAGACTGGTATACGAGGCTGGTATGTCGGTAAGGCGGGCGGTACTGGGTCAGGCGCACGTAGACCGGGCTAACGAGGGTATTACGGATTTCAATGCCGATTTTCAGGATTTTATAACCCGCTACGCATGGGGTGAAATCTGGACCCGCCCCGGCCTGTCCCGCCATTCCCGCAGTCTTATCACCATGGGTATGCTGATTGCGCTGAATCGGGAAACCGAATTCAAAATGCACGTGCGGGCGGCACTCAGCAATGGCGTAACGGCAAACGAAATAAAAGAAGTGATTATGCACTCAGCCCTGTATTGTGGTCTGCCAGCCGCCAACGCTGCTTTCCATGCGGCCAGTGAAATCATTAACCAGACCGAAAAATGAATACTCATACACAGGTCGGTATTATTGGTGCCGGGCCGTCGGGCCTGTTACTCGCGCAACTGTTGCACACGCAGGGTATCAGCTCAGTGGTACTGGAAAATCGCCCCCGCCAGCGGGTCGAAAGTAGGCAGCGGGCGGGTCTGCTCGAGCAAAACACCGTCGACCGGCTCCGGCAGGCGGGTGCCACCGACCGGCTCGACCGCGAAGGACTCATTCACGACGGGGTCATCCTGAGTTACAACGGGCACCGGCACCGCATCGACCTGGCCCACTTAACCGGTGGCTCCCACGTTACGATTTACGCCCAGACGGAAGTGGTCAAAGACCTGATTCAACTGCGGCTGAATGCGGATGACCAGTCTATTTTGTTCGGGGCCGAAGCCACGTCCATCGATGGGCTGGACGGTTACGCACCGGCCATTCACTATACCCATCAGGGCGAAAATCACACCCTCACCTGCGATTTTGTAGCAGGCTGCGATGGTTTTCACGGCATCGCCCGGCAAGCTATTCCAGCGCATCTGACTACTACCTACGATAAAGTTTATCCGTACTGCTGGCTGGGCATTCTGGCCAAAGTCCCACCTTCCACCGACGAGTTAATCTACGCGTATCACGACCGGGGTTTTGCCCTGCACAGTATGCGCTCACCGGAAATATCGCGGCTCTATGTGCAGTGCGCCGTAACGGATACGCTGGACGACTGGCCCGACGAGCGTATCTGGGCCGAACTCCAGATTCGGCTGGGTGCCATCGGATGGACGTTAGCGGAAGGGCCAATTCTGGAAAAAACCATCACGCCCATGCGGAGCTTCGTGAGCGAACCCATGCAATTCGGGCGGCTGTTTCTGGCGGGTGATTCGGCCCACATCGTCCCCCCAACGGGGGCCAAAGGCTTGAACATGGCCATTGCCGATACGGGTTACTTGTTCGATGCACTGGTGCGCTGGTATCAGGCCGGTAGTTCATCAGAGTTAGATGCGTACACCGCCGGTTGCATGCGCCGGGTGTGGCGGGTGCAGGAGTTCTCCAACTTCATGACAGAAATGCTTCACCTCGATCCCAATAAATCAACTTTTGATGCTCATTTGCAGGCATCCCGCTTCAATCAGTTAGTCAATAGCCAGGCCGCTTCGACGGTTGTAGCCGAAAACTACGTGGGCCTTGCGGCCAAACGGGCATCTGTCGAAACGGGTAGTGAGCAGGAACAATCAATCAATCTTCACGCATGAAAACAGTACCCATACTAACGCTGGAACAGGCGGCCGCGCTGGTAAAAGACGGTGATACTCTCCTGCAAGGCGGATTTGGCATGACGGGCAACCCGGTTCACCTGATGCACGCGCTGGCAGAAACTGGCACCAAAAATCTCACATTCGTTGGTAATAATGTCGGCGAAGTAGGGATGGGGGGCGGTCGTTTATTACAAAACGGACAAATCCGCCGGATGATTGGCTCGTTTTTTACGTCCAATCCCGATGCGGTCAAAGCCGCGCAAACGGGTCAGGTCGAGTACGAATTACTGCCTCAGGGAACGCTGGCTGAAGCCATCCGGGCGGGTGGCGCAGGCATCGGTGGGTTTTATACGCCTACATCGGCGGGAACCCCGCTGGCCGCTGGGCGCGAGACCAAAGTCATTGACGGGGTGGAGCAGGTATTTGTCAAAAGTATCCGGGCCAACGTCGCCTTTATCCGGGCCTGGCGGGCCGATACGGCAGGAAACCTGCAATACCGCATGACCGAAAATAACTTTAACAAAGCGATGGCGACAGCCGCCGACACGGTTATCGTTGAGGTAGAAGAAATTGTTCCCGTCGGGGAGATAGCCCCGGAAAATGTGCATACACCCGGTTGCTTCGTCGATTACTTGGTACAGGCAACCCTGACACTGGCCGATTTGGGGAGTTCGGCGTCGGTGTCATCGTCCAAAAAAGTGGATGAATCCCGGATGAACATGGCCCGTCGGGCGCTGGCCGAGCTCAAAAAAGGTGACGTTGTCAATCTGGGCATCGGCATCCCGACGTTAGTTGCCGACCTGATTACCGACGAACACGGCATTTTGCTACACACCGAAAACGGAATGCTGGGTGTGGGACCCGTCCCCGCTGATGGCGGAGGGGCAATGAATTATCCGGTCAACGCCGGAAAAATTCCGGTTACGGCCCTGAAAGGCAGTAGCTATTTTGACAGTGCCGACTCCTTCGCTATGATTCGGGGGGGGCACATCGACGTGGCTATTATGGGTGGGCTGGAAGTAGATGAAGCGGCCAATCTGGCCAACTGGGCCGTTCCGGGCAAACCCCTATTGGGCGTAGGCGGGGCAATGGATCTAGCCAAGGGAGCCAAACGGCTCATCATTACCATGACCCATACCAACCCCGACGGGTCGTCCAAGATAGTGCCTCAGTGTACGTTACCCCTCACGGCAACGGGCGTAGTGAGTATGATTATCACCGACTTAGCCGTATTTGCCTATCCAGATGGCAAACTAACCCTGCTGGAACTGATGCCCGGTGCCACGCTGGACGAAGTCCGCGCCAAAACAACCGCGAAATTTAAAGAGTGAAAGAGCGAAAGGGTGCTGAAACCATTCTTTCGCTCTCTCACCCTTTCACTCTTTCGCTCTTTAAAACTATGAACGACGCTTATATTATTGACGCCATCCGCACCCCGATTGGGAGTTTTGGCGGGAGCCTGTCCACCGTTCGGGCCGATGATCTGGCGGCTATGCCCATCCGGGAATTGCTCAACCGAAATCCCAGTCTTCCACCCGAGGTGATTGAGGACGTAATTCTGGGTTGCCACAATCAGGCGGGGGAAGATAACCGTAACGTGGCCCGCATGGCCCTTTTATTGGCTGGGCTTCCATACAGCGTTCCGGGCGAAACCGTCAACCGGCTTTGTTCGTCGGGGATGTCAGCGGTGGTTCATGCCAACCGCGCCATTCGGGCGGGCGATGGCGACGTGTTCATTGCCGGGGGCATGGAGCACATGACCCGTGGGCCGTGGGTGATGTCCAAATCAGCGAAGCCCTTTGGTAACGACGTGCAACTGTTCGATTCCAGTTTTGGCTGGCGGTTTATCAACCCCAAAATGCAGGAAATGTATGGCACCGACGCGATGGGTTTGACCGCCGAAAATCTGGTCGATATCTATCACATCAGTCGCGAAGACCAGGATTTGTTTGCGTATAATTCTCAGCAGAAAGCAGCCCGCGCCCAGCAGTCGGGGCGGCTGGCGATGGAAATAATGCCGGTCGAGATTCCGGCTCGAAAGGGCCCTCCTACCCTCTTTGAGCAGGATGAGTTTGTAAAGCCGAACACGAGTCTGGATGTATTGGCTTCCCTGAAACCGGCTTTCAAAAAGAACGGCAGCGTAACGGCGGGGAACGCGGCTGGCCTGAATGACGGAGCCGCTGCCATGCTGATTGCTACGCAGGATGCCGCCAGCCGATACAACCTAATCCCCAAAGCGCGGATTATCACCTCGGCAGTGGTGGGTGTGGAGCCACGCATCATGGGCATTGGTCCCGTTTCGGCCACACAGAAAGCACTAAAAAAAGCGGGCCTAACGCTGGATGATATGGACGTTATCGAACTCAACGAAGCCTTTGCCGCTCAATCGCTGGCCTGCACCCGTTCATTGGGACTTACTGACGATGACCCGCGTATCAACCCAAACGGCGGGGCTATTGCGCTGGGGCATCCGCTTGGTATGTCAGGGACGCGGTTGATTCAGACGGCTATGCACGAATTACAGCAGCAACATAAGCGCTACGCTCTGGCTACCATGTGCGTGGGTGTTGGGATGGGCTACGCGATCATCATCGAACGGGTGTAGATCGGGGTAAGGCGCTCATCGCAACCCCAGCATTTTAATCGCGTTCTCTTTCAGAATCAGGGGTTTGACTTCGTCTTTAAAACCAGCTACCTCAAAATCTTTCAGCCAGCGTTCGGGTGTGATGAGCGGAAAGTCGGTGCCGAAGAGCATCTTGTGTTTCAACTGCGTATTGGCATACTGCACCAACTGGAGTGGGAAATACTTCGGCGACCAGCCGCTCAGGTCGATGTATACGTTCGGCTTGTGCATACACACCGACAGGGCTTCATCCTGCCACGGCCACGACGGATGGGCAATAATGATGGGTGAATCCGGGAAATCAATCGCCACGTCGTCCAAGTGAATGGGGTTGGAGTATTCCAGCCGTAAACCACCCCCACCCCGCACCCCCGACCCAAAGCCCGAATGCCCCGAATGAAACAGCATCGGTAATCCGGCCCCGGCAATCACTTCGTAGAGGTGGTAGGCCATGCGGTCGTTGGGGTAAAAACCCTGCACTGTCGGGTGAAATTTAAATCCTTTTACGCCAAAATCTTCGATAAGTCTCTTTGCTTCGCGGGCACCCATCCGACCTTTGTGCGGGTCGATGCTGGCAAAGGCAATCATCACATCAGGGTTTTCGAGGGCGGCTTCGGCTACTTCCTCGTTCGGAATCCGTCGCCGTCCCGTTTCGTGTTCGGAGTCGATGCAGAACATGACGAAGGCCATGTGCTGCTCCCGATAATACGCAATCGTTTCCTGAATGGTGGGCCGGTGACTCGACTTGAAATACTTGGCGAAAGCATCATCAAACTCTGGTCGGTAATCGTCGTGGGGTTGCCGACAGGATACTTCGGCGTGAGTGTGTACGTCGATGGCAACCAGCGCATCGAGGTCCAGGCCGGATTTGGCAGGGGAGGGAGTATTCATCGTTGGTTCTTGTTCAGGGTATTTCGCTGAGTTGAGGGGCTTCAAGAAACTGTTTTTTTTGTCATTCCGACCGC
>JBBSTD010000047.1:0-49349 GCA_038236215.1 Cytophagales bacterium
GTCCCATTAGTATTGTCCGGGCGACGGATGTATCTTGGATACAGGATCAACTTAACCACCGTCCCCGTAAAAGTTTAGGCTATCTAAGCCCGGCTGAATTTGCTCAGAATAAGCTTTATGCACTGCAAATGTGAATCTGCGCCATAACTAATCCTGCCGACGTAGATAACAACGTCATTTTGCAAAAACTCACCAAAATGATTTTCATACCCAATGATAGCCCCTTCTATAATTTTCATAGAGACTATGGAAAACAACAATCCATTTAAAACGAACGAGAAGTAAAAAGACTGCATCACAATGATTGCAATACCAAAAGGTAATGCTGCATACAGAAAAAGGTTGACATATTTCTTAATCACTCGCCATCCACCATCTGTCATTTTGGCTTTGTACGCTAAAAGTCCACCTATTGCAAAAGGTTCCAGACAGTACTGTATCAGGATATTTTGCGGAACAACATGGGCCGGGTAGTAACAAATGGCTTTCGCCACGATACTGCCGATGATAATGCTAATGAATAGTTTTAAGAGATGCCGTTGTGGTGTGAAGAAAATAACCAGCGGCCAAAGCAGGTAAAACTGCTCTTCCACAGCCAGCGTCCAGATATGAGCCGTTACGGGAGGCCAGGAATTGCCGTTAAACATCTGGTAGTTGGCCAGGTACGAAAAAAACATACCGGCATTATCCCTGACATAAGTACCAGCTTTAGGCACCAACATGACCACCACCAGAAAAGTATAGTAAGCAGGAAATATCCGAATGGTCCTTCGCAAAAGGAAGACCCTCATCAATTCTTTTTTTGGAATACCCAGACTACTATTTTTTTCTTTGGCAGAAAATAGACCACTGGTAATTAAGTAACTGCTTAATACGAAGAAAAAATTAATGGCATGGCCAAAAAAATAACTTACGCTTATCGTAGAAATTGACGGAAGCCAGTGATAGGCCACCACGAATAGAACAGCAAAAAAGCGCAACCCATCGAGTTGAGGTTTGTAGCTTAATACGTGTTGAGTAGCGCCAACCTGCTTGCTAGCCATTTGGTGTGATAGTAGCTGATATAAATCCCTGCTCAGCCGAAAACATAGGCATCAAAAACGACACAAGATATTGATAAGCAACACCCTGTGTCTTTATTAGTATGTTCTTTCAAAGCTGAATTGGTCCTCTTATCTGGTACGTAAAAACATGGAGTAGCAAGACCGTTCACATCGGGGCAACAGTAGCAGCGTGTCGGCCCGAAAGGCCACCCTTTGCCGAAAAGGAACGGTAGCCCGGTTAGTGGTAATGTACAGGTTGATACCCAAACTATCCTGGCTCGTTGAGTCGACCCGAAAGTACTTGATGGGCGCGTAATAAGTCATTTCGCTCCCACTGGCACTCAGCTTACCATCCGAGGAAAAAGTAATGGTCTGTGCAGGAGTACCAGCATATGTCCGGGTCACATCAATCGTCTTCGTTATTCGGATAGAATCTTTTACGTAACGGTCCTTCACAAAAACTGAATCTCTCAGGTAAGTCCCATTCACTAAAGACGAGTCAATTTTGTACCTACCTTTCACAAAAACCGAATCAATCCGATAGTAAGCACTATCGGATTGATAGAGTCGCTCCACGAGTCGCCACGTACCAATAACGCGGGGGTCACTCGCACCGGGCGAAAATTCGGCCGTATTATCCTGACAGCGAGTCAGCATACCAGCCAGTAGTAAAACGACGCTTAGGTAAAGGATGTTTTTCACAAGTTAGTGGGTAGCTCGTAACACTAACGAACAGCCGGTTTGTGCCATTGCCTCACCGGGTATATCTGAAGGAAATAGCGGCAAAAGGTTATTTACACAAACTCTATGCCCCGTTCTTTGGCGTCAGAGACAAAGTTTTTCACTTTCTGCTCTTCTTCTTTCCGGCAAATCATCAGCACATTGTCGTACTCGGCTACAATATAGCCGTCCAGCCCATTCACAACCACTAGCCGATCTTTGGGTGTTTTGATGATGCAGTTTTTTGTATCGTACAGCATGATATGGCCGTCGATTACGTTAAAATCCGCATTTTTTTCCGAAACCTCATACAGTGATTTCCACGTACCCAAGTCCGACCAGCCGAAATCACTCAGCACTACATACACGTTCTTCGCCTTTTCCATCACACCATTGTCGATAGAAATGCTTTGCGTAAGCGAGTAGGCTTTATCGACAAAGGCTTTCTCCCGGTCAGTGTAATAGGCTCCATTACCTTCCTCAAAAATCTCGGCTACTTCGGGCAGATACTGCGTAAACGCGTGGATGATAGCCTGCACATTCCAAACGAAGATTCCCGCATTCCAGACAAACTCGCCACTGTCCAGAAATTGCTGCGCCAGTTCAAGGTGCGGCTTCTCGGTGAATGTCTTTACTTTGTTGATCGCACTAACCGACCCACCATTCGCTGGAGCAGCACCCGCTGGGGCAGTATCTACTGGGGGAATGAACTGGATGTATCCGTAGCCCGTATCAGGTCGGCTGGGCTGAATACCCAGTGTAACCAGGATTTCTTCTTCTTTTGTGGCATCAATAGCCGTCTGTATTGTCTGCTTAAACGCTTCTTCTTTGAGGATAATATGGTCGGCAGGGGCAACAACAACGATAGCATCCGGGTCCTTCTGCGCAATTTTGTAGCACGCATAAGCGATACAGGGCGCCGTATTTCGGGCAATTGGTTCGCACAGAATCTGGTCGTCCGTTAGTTGGGGAAGTTGCTGCTGGCAAAGATCTTTGTACAGCGAACTGGTAACGATATAAATATTTTCGGGCGGGCAGATCCCGTCAAATCGGTCGGCTGTTTGTTGGAGCAATGTCCGGCCGGTACCCAGAACATCGTGAAATTGCTTGGGATAACTTGTCCGGCTAAAGGGCCAGAAACGCGTTCCGACCCCCCCGGCCATAATAATTACATACGTGTGATTCATCGTTTCTTGGCTAATTTTGTTACGAAGTTGCCATTATCTTACTGTTTTACCCCATAAAGTTCAGGATATTTAGCATCTGGCAGACAGCAGGTACCTCCGCAAAATGCGGGCCTGATTTTTTACATTTACCAGTCTCCACCCACGGCCCGAAGCAACGCAACGGCATATTGGGCTTCCTGACTCTTCAGTTGAACCAGTTGTTGCTCGGCCGTCAGAATGGTTCGCTGGGCATCAAGCACTTCCAGGTACGTAGCTAGTCCACGAATATACAACTCGCGGTTGTACTGCTCCGTCCGGCGGGCCAGTGCTGCTGTCTGGTTCTGCAAATCAATTTGCTGACGGAGTAACGTGAGGTTGTCCAATGCCGTTTCGGCATCCCGCTGGGCCAGTTGAACGGCCTGTTGGTACACATACTGATTGGTTTGTGCCTGCTGTTTCGACAAGGCTATGTTCTGGCGGGCGCGGTGACCTTCGTAGAGCGGCACCGACGCATTGACCCCCACAATGAACGTAGCACTGCTGGGCGTAAACCACGGCCCAAGCCGCCCCGACAGCAACCCACCAGAGCCAATCAGGGTAACGCGCGGCAGCGTAGTATTTTGCTGTAAAGTCACCTGAGCCGTTGCTATCTGATTTTGCCGGATGTACTGGACTACATCAGGCCGACGCTGTACCTGTTCGGGCGTAACAGTTGCGTACGGGTAAGAGGGGACGGCCGTTGGCAACAATCCGACCGGCACCGAAAACTGGTTAGGGTCCTGGGCGCAAAGCTGGGCCAGTCCATTAACCAGTTCTTTACGCACACGTTCCAGCCCTTTTAACGTCACCTGCAAACCGGCGTAGTCCGTTTCGGCGCGTTGCACGTCAATCTGGTTGATCAGTCCAACCCGAAAACGCTCCCGCAAAATACCCAGAGTTGTATCCCGCGACTGGATGTTTCGCTTAAAAACGGCCTGTTCCGCATCGTTCCCCCGAATTAGCAAATACGTCCGGGCAATGTCGGAAGCCAGGGAGAGCCGAAACGATTGGTAGTCGGCTACGCTGGCCTGCGCCTGTAAATCGGCCACGGCAATACCAGAACGAATCCGTTTGAACAAATCCAGTTCGTAGCTGGCATCAATCGGCAGTAATTGGAGCGTGTTGAGCTGGAAACGGGGTAACTCATCCGGCACAGCCGTTGAAATAGCCAGCGGACGGTGCTGCGACAGACTCTGGGTGGTAAGCAGCACCGAACTCCGCAGCGAGGGTGATAGAAATGACTGGGCTACCTTCACCCGAATACGGGCCTCCTCCAACCGACTCAACGCTACCCGCAGGTTAGGGCTATTATCCAGCCCAAGTTGAATGAGTGATTCCAGCATGGAATCACCAAATCGCTGGAAACCACTCGTGGTAATAGCCAGCTCATTATCCGTTAACCCCACTGCTGGAGCCGGGAGCGGGGTGATTCCACCAGACGTTATGGGTACCTGTGACTGGATAGTGCTGGGTGTACTAACTGGTCCCGCTCCCGGCTGGATAGTAACGGCACCACCCGTTGGGTTAACCGGAGCAACCTGAGCGTATGCCGGAAAAACCAATGTACTTACGAACAGGAGACTTCCTGCAAAAAAGGATTTACTTGACGTCATCATTACTTTCTATTGCTACCACTGCGTCTTTATTGATGGGCCCGTATACGTGTGGAAAGAACTCATTGTTCGTAGCCTGCTCATACCTAAGCTCGTGAACCAGTTTATCCGCATCGATGTGCAGCATCAGCAGGTTTGGCACATCCCGGTAATATCGATCCAGCACACCAGTCACCTGCTCCTTCGTCGATAAGTGAATGAAGCCTTCTGTTTCCAAACTGGCGGCCCTGTAAACAGGTTGGTTTTCCTGTCTTGCCCATTCGCTGGCCTCAACTACGTGATAAATTAGGTCCATATGTGTACTGGTAAAGCTATTCTTGCCTTTGTTCTAATTGTACAAAAGCAAGAGGCTATTCACTAGCCTCTTGCCCTTACTTCTAATTGTCAGGCAATTTAGCCCTATTTACCCTGAAATCAGAGCCTATGATATTGACTTATTCAAAGAATAAATTGATTTTGCTATCTGTTCGAAGATGAGTGTAGTTTGCTTGGTTTTGCCTGACAATGACCAAAAATCATCGTAATTTTGTCTTCTACTAAAAATGATCGTATCATGCCAAAGGCACAAATGAACACCGATAAGGGCACAATGCTCATCGAATTTTTTGATAAAGATGCTCCAAAAGCGGTCGATAACTTTATTTCTCTAGCTAAAAAAGGATTTTACGACGGCGTTAAATTTCACCGGGTCATTCCAAACTTCATGATTCAGGGGGGCGACCCAACAGGCACTGGTTCGGGTGGACCGGGTTACAGCATTGACTGTGAATTAACGGGCGAAAACCAATACCACGACCGGGGTGTACTATCCATGGCTCACCGGGGACGTAACACGGGCGGTTCGCAGTTTTTCATCTGCCACAGCCGCGAAAACACCGCTCACCTGGACCGTAATCACACCGTTTTTGGTAAAGTTGTCGAAGGACTGGATGTGATTGATGAAATCAAGCAGGGTGACAAGATCAACAGTATTACAGTACTGGAAGAATAAATATCGTTTTCCATGTCTACCGTGGCTCCGCCATCCGGTCCGACCAAATGAGGAATCCCGGTTATGCCTGACCGGGATTCCTCATTTGTCATAATAAGAAAGACTTGTCACGAGTAAACGGCGGCTTTTCGTGTCCTGACTACCCCGACAACCGCTAACCCTATCACTACGGCAACACCGCCCCATGCCAATGCGGGGACATTTCCTACTCCCTGCTGCTCTGCGGCAATAGCCGCGTAAGCCCACGCAAAAACCAGTATGTAGGCTACCGAACGGTATCTGTTAAAAACGATTGCCCCTACCAACAGCCCAACGATGAGAATGGCTACTGCCCAGGTCTGTTCATTCAGCCCCATCAAATTAAAGTCCGTCGATTTCAGATAAACCGCCACGTTCAGAATCGTAGCTACGGTGACCCAGCCGAAATAAATAGAAAAGGGAATACGAGCCAGCCAAGTTTCGGCTAACGATGCTTTTGCTTCGGGCATGGTCTCGTTGGGATTTGTCGCCAGGAGAGGCTGGTGCCACCTTTCGAGCAGTCGTTGTTCAATCACAACCAGCGATGCCAGCATGACCAGAATAACCAGCAACGCGACCCCAATCAGTTCATTGTTGAATAACGGACTCCAGATGGCATTGCAAAACGCGTTCAATACTACCCACCAGCCAATGGCCCGGAAGCGGGGATTCGTTTGCTGAGATCCTAGTCCCTGATAGACAGCAAAGGCGAGTAAACTCAGGAAAATAAGCCCCCAAATGGCAAAAGCGTAGGCCGCCGGAGTAATGAGTGTATGGTATTTATCGGAAATCTCACCGTTTGTCTGACCACCAAATGCACCCGCATTAGACAGGTAATTCATCACGATCATTGTGATGATACTGAACACCACGGCGAACTGCCTGATTTTATCGTTTTGCATAAAAAAGCCCATTGATTGGTACGTATACCAACCAATGGGCTTGCCGGTTTGTTCGGCCGATTCCTTACAGTTCCAGTATCTTGAATTCCGTCCGGCGGTTGCGCTGGTGCTCTTCTTCCGTTTTGGCGTTTTTCACAATCAACTGTGTTTCTCCGTATCCTTTGTAGGTGAGTCGATCCGTTTCGATACCTTTCGAAACGATGTATTCAACCGCCGATTTGGCCCGGTTCTGCGACAGTTTCTGATTATAGGCATCACTGGCACGGGCATCGGTATGGGAGCCTAATTCAATTTTCAGCGTTGGGTTATCCTTCAGAATCGTGACCAGTTTGTCAAGTTCGTCAGCCGCATCGGGGCGGATGTTGTACTTATCCAGATCGTAATAGATGTTGTCCAGTACAAACGTTTTGTTGAGCGTTGCCTTGTCGAGCACAATAGCCACGTTGAACGTTGTATCCGTTACGGGTTTGATCAGAAACACGGGCGGAATGCTTTTACCCTGCATCGTAAACGGCTCCCGGTGGGTTAGGTATCCTTTGCGTTCGGCCAGAATCGTGTAGTCTTTGCCTTCCTGCAATGGGTATTTGCCAAACGTACCGGGTTGGCCCGTCGTGGCTTCGGCAATAGGCTGCCCGGTAGCATCATCCAGAATCCGTACTTTCGCCGAATCAAGTGGCGTTACAGGCGTTTCGTTGGCCGAAACCGTACCGGCAATAAAGTAGCGAACCGTTTTTGGCGCACTGGCCGGGGGCGTCTGAACGATAACCGTCGAGTCGCGTTCCGGTCCTTCCTGGAAGAAATAAATATCATCGTCGCCCTTACCCCCCGACCGATTTGAGGCCAGATAACCGCTCGTTGGGTCCGTATAAATCAGGCCGAAATCGTCGGCGGGCGAGTTAATGGGTTGCCCCATATTTTCAACCCGCGTAACTCCTCCCGAACGGGTTGCCACAAAAACGTCCAGTTTACCCAAACCCGGATGCCCGTCGGAGGCAAAGTACAACTTTGCATCAGGCCCGACATAGGGAAACATCTCATCGCCGGGCGTATTGATGTCGCGGCCCATATTGACCGGACGGCTAAACCGCCCCGATGCGTCAATACTGGTACGATACAGGTCGATACCACCGGCACCACCGGCCCGGTTTGAGGCAAAGTACAATGTTTTACCATCGCCCGAAAAAGCGGGGGAGCCATCCCAGGCCAGGGAGTCACTAATGGGTAACCGAAGCGGTTCACTCCAGGCATTACTCTCTCCCAACCGACTGATGAACAGGTCAACGTCCAGCCCGCCTTTACGTTTACCATTGTTACCCCGGGCGAAAACCATCGTTTTGCCATCTTTCGTAAACGTTGGTGTCCCTTCGTTTACGTTACCCTGAAAGACGTTTGTGCTGAATAATTCGGGTGCCCCTGCCGCAACGGCACTTCCGGTTTCGTCCGGGTTTTGCGGTAATTTTGTCCTGTATAACCCCAGCATCGGCTGCCCGTTATTTTTGTAGGTCTGCTCTTTCCTTGACGCCGTAAACACCAGATCCTCCCCCCGCACCACGGGTGCAAACTCAGCTCCCGGCGAGTTCAGGTTACCCATGTTCTTGAGGTTGATGAGCGATTTATTCTTCGCAATGAGGTCGATAGCTTTCAGCGTTTCTACCTCCTGCTTCGCTTTACTAAGGGTGGCTTTCGCGGTAGTTTTAGGCGCACTGGCAATGAACTGTTGTAGTTGCTCCAGGGCGGCCGCGTAGTTTCCCTGCGATTTCAGCGCGTAGGCGTAGTTGAAGCGGGCATCCGGCTCGGAAGTATTGGCTTCAATGGCTTTCTGGTAAAACGGGACAGCTTCCCCGAAACGATTCGACAACCGGTACGATTCCGCCGTGTAATAGTTCAGACGCGCAGCATCAATGGTGCCCGTTGATGCTTTCTGGAATTGATTCAGGGCCAGATTATACTCGCCGGCATCGAAGTGTCGAACACCTTTTTTGTACGCTTGGAGGGCCGAGTTGCAACCCGTCAGCGCGAAAGCCAGACTCAACGCTACCAGCAATACAGACAACGTATTGGTTTTCATAGAGGTTAGTAAACAGAAATTGTCAGACCCGCCCAAGATAACAGAAATTTGGGCGGCAAATCCATTGTGGGTCTTACATTTAACGAATACAATCGGCCTTTTATTGAGCCATTTCCCAACGCAACGTGGGTACTCAATACGCAACTGACCGGGCTAAAAAGTAAGCTGGTCAACTACGCATCGGGTACCCACGCATCAGGTTTAGTCCTAAGCCTGCTGTTCGATACTCATCTCCTCCGCAACGGCTGTTTCATAGGCTTCCGTTGGGATGCAGGAACAAACAAGGTTCCGGTCACCGTAGGCCGAATCAACGCGGCTAACGCTTGGCCAGAACTTCCGGGCACGAACCTGCGGGAGCGGATACACCGCTTTTTCGCGGCTGTACGGCCGGGTCCAGTTATCGCTGAGGGCTACCGTGGCAGTATGCGGTGCGTGTTTCAGCACGTTACTTACCCGGTCGGCAGTACCCGTTTCTATTTCGCGGATTTCGTTGCGTATGGAAATCATGGCTTCGCAGAAACGGTCTAGTTCGGCTTTAGATTCCGATTCAGTCGGCTCAATCATGAGCGTACCCGCTACCGGGAATGACACCGTTGGCGCGTGGAAGCCGTAGTCCATCAGGCGCTTGGCAATATCTTCCACCTCAACCCCCGCAGCCGCCTTGAACGAACGGCAGTCGATAATCATCTCGTGGGCACAACGGCCATTAGTACCGGTGTACAGCGTATCGTAGTGACCGTTTAGTAGTGCTTTGATGTAGTTCGCATTCAGGATAGCCCGCTTCGTTGCGTTCGTCAGCCCTTCCCCACCCATCATGGCAATGTACGCGTACGATATAGTAAGGATACTGGCCGAGCCGTAGGGCGCTGCCGAAACCGCATGGATAGCCTGGCTCCCTCCCGTATTGACGAGTGCATGACCCGGCAGAAAAGGTACCAGTTGTTTGGCCACGCCGATGGGACCCATCCCTGGTCCACCGCCACCGTGCGGAATACAAAACGTTTTGTGGAGATTCAGGTGGCAGACATCCGCACCGATTGTAGCCGGTGAGGTCAGACCAACCTGGGCGTTCATGTTGGCTCCGTCCATATACACCTGTCCACCGTGGCTATGAATGGTGGCACAGATTTCCTTAATGCTTTCCTCAAAAACGCCGTGCGTCGATGGGTACGTAACCATCAGGCAGGACAGGTCATTGCTGTATTGCTCCGCTTTGGCTTTCAGGTCGCTGATATCAATGTTGCCGCGCTCATCGCATTTCACGATAACTACTTTCATCCCGGCCATTACTGCGCTGGCGGGGTTGGTGCCATGCGCCGATTGTGGAATCAGGGAGATGGTTCGATGATGGTCACCCCGGCTTTCGTGATACGCCCGAATAACCATTAGCCCGGCATACTCACCCTGCGCACCGGAGTTCGGTTGTAGCGACATGGCGGCAAAACCCGTAATTTCGCACAGCCAGTCGTTGAGTTCCGTAAATAATTGCTGGTAACCAACCGTCTGTTCTTTCGGGGCAAAGGGATGTATTTTGCCAATCGCCGACCACGTAACCGGAATCATCTCGGCCGTAGCATTCAGTTTCATGGTGCAGCTACCCAGCGAAATCATCGAGTGAACCAGCGACAGGTCTTTCTCTTCCAGTGATTTCAGATACCGCAGCATTTCGTGTTCCGTATGGTGCGTATTGAAAATAGGATGGGCCAAGTACTCCGACGTGCGAACAAGCTGCTCCGGCCAGGTAAGTTCCAGACCGTCCAGAATCGTGTCCATATCTGCTTTTACGCCAAATACGGTGAGCAGTTCCGTTAGATCGTGTACCGTTTTGGCCTCGTCGAACGAGACACTGACATGCTGCCCATCGGGCAGATAACACAGATTTATCTGCGCTGCCTTTGCCGACTTTTTCAGCGATTCGGCATCATGCACTTTTACCGTGATGGTATCGAAATAGTGCTCGGTGTTCACCTCATAACCAGACCGGTTCAACGCCGTAGCGAAGGCTTTGGTCAATCCATGTACCTGTTCGGCAATGGCCCGGAGCCGCTGCGGACCGTGGTATACCGCGTAACTACCGGCCATAACCGCCAGCAGTACCTGAGCCGTACAAATGTTGGACGTAGCTTTCTCCCGGCGAATGTGCTGCTCACGCGTTTGGAGCGCCATTCGAAGAGCAGGCTTCCCTTCGGCATCCTGCGAAACACCGATGATACGACCGGGAATTTGACGCTTGAAGGCATCTCGGGTAGCGAAGAAAGCCGCGTGTGGTCCACCGTAGCCCATTGGAACGCCAAAACGTTGCGATGACCCAACAACAATATCAGCCCCCATTTCGCCGGGGGAGGTTAACATGGTCAAGGCCAGTAAATCAGCCGCAACGGCCACGGTGATGTTCAACTCGTGAGCCGCAGCAATGAGGTCGGTATAATCGAACACCTCACCGTCCGAAGCCGGGTATTGCAGCAACATCCCGAAAATAGTATCGCCCGTCAGGTCAACCGTACGGTGGTCGCCCACCAGTACCGTAACACCAATGGGGTTGGCACGGGTCATCAGCACATCGATGGTTTGCGGATGGCACCGCTCCGACACAAAGAAAGTACTGGAATTTTTCCGACTAGCCGGACGCATGGCATACAGCATGTGCATGGCTTCGGCGGCAGCCGTCCCTTCGTCCAGCAGAGATGCGTTGGCCAGGTCCATACCTGTAAGGTCCGATACAACCGTTTGGAAATTCAGTAACGCTTCCAATCGGCCTTGGGCAATCTCGGCCTGATAAGGTGTGTAAGCGGTGTACCAGGCCGGATTTTCCAGAATATTCCGGAGAATAACGTTAGGCGTAATGGTATCGTAATACCCCGTACCGATGTACGATTTGAACACTTTGTTCTGCCCCGCTACTTTTTTAAAGTCAGTCAGAAACTGAATTTCTGATTTGGGAGCGGGCAAATCGAGCGGCTTTGCGAGCCGGATGGCATCGGGTATAGTTTGCTCAATGAGTTGGTCGATGGAGGTTACGCCCACCGTCTGGAGCATTTCGGTCAGTGCCGCGTCGGTCTGACCGTGATGCCGGTCTTCAAAGGATTCCTGGTAACGAAGATTCAACTTCATTGAACGATAGTTTCTTAGATAAGTGTAACAAAGACAAATTTACGCAGACCTCCCGTAAAACAGGTACAAAATAGCCGTTGGACTAACATTGTCAACTTCTGGCAAACGCTTTTTTTAACCGCGTGGTTCGACTTCGGGAACGGTTTATTGTACGTCATACCCTTTGGCTGACCAAGTAAAATAGACTGTAATTATCACATCAAACTTCGCCTGCTCTGCTCAATGACGATATTCACAGCTGGGATTCTCTTCTCCGACGCGCCTATTACATGAGAAACACGCTGAATAAACAAACTCGGGGATAGTAGTTGCATTAACTTTCTGCTTTTTACCGTCCAAAGGTTCAGCTCCTATCCGTTGTGGTTTTGACACCTACGAACAAGCCTGGAACAACGTGACCAATCGTACCTTAAGCAGAATACACACGCAGCCCGACATCTCCTGCGTTCTGAACAAGAGCGACCTAAAACCGGGGCATTATATACTTTGGCTTCATTTGGTAAATGGGGGCGAAACAAACTATCAACTATCACGCTGGATATGTAACCAGAACTGGTAGTCTTACAACTCTTTTGGTCCGATAATTGTCCAACTCTTTCCCATGACGACTCCAGACTGCCCACTCGTATCGGTTATTATGCCCGTTTACAATGGTGAACGTTTTCTGGAACAGGCCATTGAGAGTATACTGGAACAGAGTTACAGACAACTGGAGTTAATCATCATCAACAACGGATCAACGGATAATACGGCTACTATTCTAGCGGCATACGCCCAAAAAGATCGTCGAATTACTATTCTTTTCCACCCGGAACCACTCGGCCATGCAGGCGAAGCCGCTTCTAACCTGGCTAGCCGACACGCAAAGGGAAAATACATCGCTAAGCTAGATGCCGACGACGTAGCCGTACCAAATCGGATCGAGAAACAGGTTGTCTTTCTGGAAACTAACCCAGCCATCTTCTTAGTTGGGAGCTACCTTGAATTGATCGATAGCCATAGTCGTAGTGTAGGGATACGTCGTTATCCACTCAGAAGCGAAGCTATTTATTCGGAGTTTTATCTTAGGTTCCCCGTTGCCAACCCGGCCATCATGTACCGCAATGGTGTCCTTGCCGACGATTTCTACACGTTACGCCATAAGTCGTTTACCGACGACTATTACAGCTTGTTTTTACACATTCACAACGGTTTATTGTTCGCTAATTTACCTGAACCACTTACTCTTTACCGGGTCCACGATAGCAACACCGTGTTTACGAACCTACGCATGAAGTGGATGATTAACATGGATGTGAAGAAGGCTTTTGTACACGATTTTGGCTATCACGCCCCATGGAGTCATCGGGTCAGGATCAGGCTTATTACTGTTTTCATTAATACGTTGCCAGAAAAACTGCTGATCAAGTTCATGAATCAGGCCCGTCAATTTTTAAACGCTTAAGCAGCATGATTCGCCGATTAATCCGATTAGGATCACAAGTAGTATGGAATGGCTTAAGAGCGGTTCCCCCTTATGTTGATGGTTACCTGGAACTCAGAAAGCAACTGCAAAATCGCACCGATTTCCCGGTACGCAGTTACTACCCGGCCTTGTTTGACCGGTATGACGAGAGCGGGCATCTGATAAAACATTATTTTCAACAGGACTTATTTGTAGCGCAGCAAATCTTCAAGAACACCCCCGTTCGTCACCTCGACATCGGCTCTCGAATCGATGGGTTCGTAGCCCACGTAGCAACATTCAGACCCATCGAGATCCTCGATATTCGTCCGTTGAACCGGCCCATTCCAAACGTGAGTTTCCGACAGGCCGACTTAATGGCTCTACCTTCTGACCTACATAACTATTCCGATTCCATATCGGCCCTGCATGCCATTGAGCACTTTGGCCTGGGACGGTATGGCGACCCAATCGATGTGGATGGTCACCTGAAAGCATTGGCTAATATCCGTCAGATTCTGAAACCTGGCGGACGGTTCTATTTTTCTTCGCCCATTGGGCCCCAGGGTATTGTATACAATGCTCATCGGGTTTTCGCTCTACCTTACCTCATCCAGCTTTTTGAGCAGGATTACCACATTGATACACTATCCTACATTGATGATGATGAACGATTTGTCTACAACGCAGACTGGCGTTCAGAAGCTGTGAAAACAAATTTTGGGTGTACATACGGGTGTGGTATTTTTGAGATGACCAAACGATCCGACTGATATCAACTGACCTTTCCCCTTCCAATATATGGTCATCTCCGTCCTATCAGGAGGCTTGGGTAACCAGCTTTTCCAGTATGCCTTTGGCCTTAGACTAGCCGCTCAATTGCAGACGGAACTCCGGCTGGAACGACATCTGCTGAAAAGCAAAGCCGTAGCCCGGCTACGGCAATATACCCCGCGTACGTACGAACTCGATACATTTACCGTTCACACACCGGCGGCCTCCCTGATGGATACCGTTAATTGCCTAAGCCGGGTAGCGTTGTCTGGTAAAAATGCTCTCTTACTCCGCGAATCTAACCTGACACCAAACGCGGTCAACGAACTGGACAGTCGGGTTCAGGATGTGTTATGCCTTGGTTACTGGCAGTCCGAAGACTATTTCAGACCAGTAACAGAACAACTCAGGAAGCACCTTACTTTTCGAAAAAACCCGGCTCATAGTCAATCAATTGCCGCTACCATTCTGTCTTATCGGAATGCGGCTTTTGTTCATATTCGCCGGGGCGACTATGTAACCAATATCCACGCGAATCAGCATCATGGCCTTTGTGACATATCGTATTATCGCCGTTCGTGCGAGTACGTGAAAGAACGCATACCTGATGTACAGTTCTTCGTCTTTTCGGATGATCCTGACTGGGCCAAACGGGAATTGGGAAAGCATCTTCAGCCTGCCCGGTTTATCGATCACAACCGGGGAGTTGATAGCTGGCAGGATATGTATCTGATGAGTTTATGCCGCCACGCTATCGTAGCCAATAGTTCGTTCAGCTGGTGGGGGGCCTGGCTTAACCCGGTTGTAGATCGGCTCGTTGTGGCGCCCTGCCAGTGGTTCGCGAATCAGCCGGTTCTCAGCCAGCAGCTTATTCCACCGCACTGGTCTTGCCTGTAACTGAAGCACTACGGGCATTTTGCCATCTTCAGGTGCGTAGTTTATTCTTTTGGGGTGCCCTGAGAAGCGCGGTGATTTTTGATGGCGTTTTGCCGGATAATCTGCGTCAGGATAACGTCATGCTGGAGCAACCGCCGATAGAGTATGGCAATCAACATCAGGAAACCGGTAAAAAGCAGGTAGAATAACAAATCGACACCACGACCCACACCCAGGCGGTTGGCGATGTAATAGGGAAGTTCGGGTACGGCGACAAACAAAATGCCGGTCAATACGATAGCCACAAAGAACAGCCGGTATAACAACCGATTTCTAAAAAGTCGCAGGGAAGCAACAGCAATTACCAGTAACAGAACCGATAGTAATAGCTGAATGGGGGTAAAGCTTAGGTGAAAATCAGCGTTCATCAGCGAAAGTATTTATTAATAAAGACGTCAATCAAAATGTCAACAGCACCCTGCCAGCGCTGCCCTTTTACCTGTGAGTAATCCGTGTAAATAATGTGCGTAGGCATCTCCATATAATTCAGGCCCAGCCGCCGAATCTGCATCAAAATTTCACTGGCGTGTGCCATTCGATTCTCCTTGAGTTGAATGGCGTTTAACGCCCGGCGATTCATTACCCTGAAACCATTATGTGCATCAGACAACCACAAACCCGTTAGTAATCCATTGATAACCCGGGCCACCCGCAGCAACAAACGGCGCAGCCGCGGAATAGCTACTAAATCCTCCCGTCGCAGAAAACGGGAACCTAGCACCACATCGAGTTTTTGTGTACGTAGCGTTTCGATAAACCGGTCAATATCAGCCGGATTATGTTGCCCGTCAGCATCGAAATGAACCACAACATCGGCCCCCTGCTGCCGGGCAAAATCCATTCCCGTTTGTAATGCCGCCCCCTGCCCCAGGTTAATCTCATGGCGCAGGTAGTAAACCCGCAGATCGCGTACGGCATTCGCAGTTTCATCCGTCGAAGCATCATCCACCAACACGATATGATACTGATTGCCAAGCGAATTGATCGTTTGGCGAATCACTTTACCTTCATTATAGGAAGGAATAACGATATATACCTGCTCAGTCATTGCTACGATAGATTTGAATGTTTCCTAACACGGCAATCTGCTTCATACAACGAATCTCAACGGGTTGGGGTACCCGATCAAAGATAAAATAGCGAACATTGAGTGTTCTTAACTTAGGCGAGCAAGGATCCAGTCCCACTTGATAGCCATCCTCATAACCGTTCTGGATAATGACCGAGTCCGGATGGGCAGGATCAACATAAGAACCGTAGACAGTATGTGCATACCGATTGTAGGCCGAGTCCCGTTTAGCGGTTGGGTCCAGCACGCGCATCGACTTAAAATCGGGTTGATTTTTCACACCACTCAATTGGTTTACTCCAGTAGCCGTTACCAGGTACGTAATATACTGACTTCCCAGTACCACCCACCTGGCTTTGGGTTCCTGAAGATGAATTTCCCGCACTTTCCGGTAAAGAGCATTCTCCGTTATCGGCGATGTTCCCTTAGCAACCGGATTGATCTTTAGATTGGGCAGGGTAAACAACACGAGTGCTCCGGCAATGTACAGTTCTTTGTTACGGAAGGTTGTAACAGGTAGCATCAGGTAGTTTAGCCCTGCAAAAAACAGTGTGGGCAATACCAACTGATGAACCTTAAAGAACCCCTCTGAGGTTGAGATATTCAGCCAAGCCGCAAAGATCATAAATGCCAGCACGGCAACCGTCAGTAAAGCCGCTACAGTACCGGAAAGCGATAGTTTTTTTTGCTTGCTGACATAGTCCAGATACAAAACGGCGAGAAACACATTGGCGATACCAAAAGGCACCTGCGCCCGACGAGTCGGGCTAAGGTTGAACAAGGTGATTTTGGCGAGAAACTCAGGAAAACCAACTTCGATATAAACCAATACAAAAACAACAAATCCTAGCAAAATAGTTAATAATGGATCGAACCGTTTTTGGCGCAGGTAATAAATTCCCAGACCGACCGCAACGACTGGCGTAAACGTAATAAAGTGGGATAACTCGCAGACATTCAGCCATATTTTCGGAAAACTGTCATTATTGATGAGCCAGCCGGCGTAGTATTCAGAAAACCAGTTCGCAATAAATCCGGTACCACCCGTTTCGCTGCGTTTACCCGGATAAACGGTATTGCTCATCACATCGATAGTCGGTTTGGCATCCAGATAAAACTGGTAAAACAGAATACCCATTACAATGAAGGCGATGACGAACGTTGCCAGTTTTACCCATAATTTGTCAAGCAGGTACGCCTTATCCGCATTCCTCCACACAAACCCAATGAGCAGCATAATCATCAGATAGCCAAGCATAACCTGGTAGGGAGGGTATAAGATGAGAGCAAACATGACGAAAGACCACGTAAACAGCGGCCCCGCAATGAGTAAGGTTCGGATGTTGCGGGCGTAGAAGAGGTAGACAGACGAAATCAGGAGTAAACTGGCCGCAAACTGCGTAGTGAGCACAAAATAAGACCACCAGGCAAAACCAGGCGAAAAAACCAGCCAGAATGCGCCCATTACCGACAACCAGAAATTGTTTCGGGTGAAGAGTAAAAAAACAAGCGTGCTGGCAATCAGATTGAAGAAAATAACAAAGTTCCAGTGCCACGAAAAACCGTGGTCGAAGTCAAATAGAAAAAACCCCCAGTGACTGGGCCGAAAAAGAGAGACAAAATGCTTGATTGGGTAGTAGCCGACCAAAGCAACTTTCTCACCCCCAATTGCCGCGTTTTCGAGCGGGAACCCCTGATGCGCCTGCGACATCATAAAAGGCGTTACCACGCCCCATTCATCAATCCGTATCGCCTTGGGCGTACCCGAAATAACACCCCGTTTGATATCCGAACCATCGGGAATTACCGTATTCCACATGCCAATGGAAGAGTAATTTATTTTCGCCAGCGTCAGCAGAACAAACAGCCCTACGCAAATCGCGATAAACCACTTCACCCGCTTATCAAACCGAATCAACTCGAAGGGTCGTTCGGCTTCGGTGAAATCGACTGGCTTGGATGGCACAACGGTTTGCGAACGAACCGCTGTAGCCTGAGGTTTTGGTAGTGATTGGGCCGGACGACTGGCGGAAGGTTCTGCCGCTGTAATGGGCGAACCTTTCTTTTTCTTTGACATGAGGGAGGCTACGGACGAATTATTGTATGGGCTACTTTGTACAAAAAAGGCACGCGAAATCAAATCTACTAATACCATGCCAGTTCTGCCAGTGGCGGGGAATCTGTTTATAAAAATACTTAATTTGCCCGTATGAATAAACGATTGGTCCAGCAGGGGTTGCCCGTTGTGCTTTCCATTGTTTTGCTGTGGTACGTACTGAAGGACGTTCCGATGGCCGAAATAGGGCAGCAGTTCCAACAGGCTAATATCGGATGGCTGGCTATATCGGGTTTGATAATAGCCTTGTATCAGTTGGTACGGGCGGCCCGCTGGCAACTTACCCTACAGGCGCTCGGTTACCAGCCATCCCTGTTCCGAACAACCGTAGCGTTGCTGGCCGGTACCATGGCCAGTATGCTGGTTCCGGGAGCGGGTGAACTGACCCGCTGCGGCACCTTACAACGAACAGATGGGGTACCACTGGCACAGGGCATTGGCTCGGTCGTGGCCGAACGGGTTGTGGATTTGGTTATGCTGCTGGTCATTATCACCCTGACGGTGATGCTTGAATTCAGGCGTGTAGGTCAATATTTGATGGATCTGCTAACACCCATTGCCAGTAGGTTTACGCTCGGCAAGCCATCGAACACCCTTGTCATCGTATCCATCAGCCTGTTGCTTTTGTTTGTTGGCCTGTATCGGCTTTTCCGGAGTGAAGCTTTTTGGAAAAACCGGCTCGTCATCCGGATAGTTATTATTATCAGGGAAGTAAAGCGGGGGTTTTTAAGCATTCAGCAACTCAAACAGCCGGGACTGTTCATATTGCTGACTATCGTGAATTACGGGCTGGCCTTTCTGACAACGTACAGCTTATTTTTTGCCACGCCCCAAACGACTTCGCTCCCTCCCCAGGCTGCCCTCACAATCCTAACGGTTAGTTCAATAGGAGGGATAGCTGTACCGACCCAGGGCGGAATTGGTACGTATCATTTTCTGGTTAGCCGGGCATTGGTTTTGTATGGAATAACTAGTACAGAAGGGGTCGTTGTGGCCACATTCCTTCATGCCGTTCAAACCGGATTCTCGCTACTTCTTAGCAGTTTAAGTTTCCTGATTGTTCCGATTCTGATTGCCAATCGCCGAAAAAATCAGGCGGCACGTTTGGTGAAATAACCCATCCTGTGCCGTCACATAACCGCATCAGGGAACTTCGTATTCAATCGTGGCTAGGTCGAATGATTTAGCAAACAGGTCAACCAGCCGGTTTAGGACCATAAATCCGGCCTTGGTGTCTCCTTCATACACGAAGGGTTCCTCCGGCTTCATGTCGCTCCCCAGCATTCGGCCTTCCGCCGTAAAATGAGCGATACCGTTTTCTACACTGACTTTCACCTGAATCCTAACATTATCCATACCCTCGTGGCGTTCGGTGACCAGGATGTACTGGGCTTCGTCGGCATCTTCGATAATGTAATCCTGGGTTTCCAGAAAACCCTGTACGGCACGATAAAGGCTTAAATCGGCCGTAGCCGTTTGCAGGTCGATAGCGATAGCTCCCTCTGGAATCGACTGAGCGCGACCAGACAGGTTTATGCCTACTGTCAGTAGCAGGATGAACAGTGATAATTTCATGGTGTAAAGGTAGAACGGTCAATCCAAACCGATTGTCCGTCGGCTCACAAACACGTACAACGTTGTTCAGTTTTTATTACCGCCCGACACCTTACCTGCTTTTGCCGGTATGCCCGGCTGGGTTATCTCGAAGTTCTCTTTCTGCTTGGCATCGGCCACCATCTGGCGCACGTCGGCCAGCAGTTTTTTAGCGTCGTACACCACGCCATCTTTCACTGTGTAGGTCACCCCGCCTACCCGTTCTACTTCATTTTTATCGTTCAGATGGATGGCTCCGGTGCCGTACAGCACCTTCAGATTGGCCAATGGGTTTTGGTCGATAATTACAAAATCGGCCAGTTTTCCTACTTCTACTGAGCCAATCTGGTCGGCCATGCCGAGTGCTTCGGCGGCTTTCAGCGTGGCCGCCCGGATTACTTCCAGCGGATGAAAACCAGCTTCGCGTAACAGTTCGAGCTCGCGGATGTAGGCGAAGCCGTAGAGTTGGTAAATGAAGCCCGAATCGGAACCCGCCGTTACGCGACCACCCCGGTTTTTGTACTCATTGATAAAAGCCATCCAGAGCTGGTAATTTTTCTTCCACGCTACCTCCTGTTCCGTACCCCAGTTGTGCCAGTACGACCCGTGCGAAATCCGGCTGGGGCCATAGAACCGCCATAAACTCGGCATCGTGTAATCCTCGTGCCACTCGGCGCGTCGAGCCAGCATCAGTTCCCGGTTGGCTTCGTAGATATTGAAGGTTGGGTCGAGGGTGAAATCCAGCGCGATGAGTTCATCCATCACTTTGTTCCAGCGTTCGGTACCGGGTTTGGCGGCCTGCTGCCACAGGTTACCAGCTTCCTCAAACCGGTTTTGCTCGTTGCTGTAGTTATAATCGGCGGGGTAGTTCTGCACCGTTTTATCGTCGAAGAGGGCTTCGGGCAGGCCGTACCAGTGTTCGAGCGAGGTCAGGCCTGCTTTAGCAGTAGCCAGAGCATTCATCCGGGCCACTTCCAGTTGGGCGTGGTGGCAGGCCGACCGCAAACCCAGTTTCTTATTTTCTTCCAGCGCGGCCCGGAAAATAGTTGGCTCTGCCCCGAAAAACTTTATACCATCGGCCCCGCGTTTGGCATTTAGCTGTACCCAGTCGCGAGCCTGTTCGGGCGTGCTGATGGGTTCTTTTGCGCCCTGTCCAAAGACCGTATAAGCCAGAATGCGGGGAGCGGTAATTTCATTTTTACTGCTTTTGGCGCGGTGTTCCAGCACCCAGTCGAGGCCATTGCCGCAGCTTGGGTCGCGTATGGTGGTAATACCGTGTCCCAGCCAAAGTTTGAACACGTATTCGGCATTGGCGCCCTGCGCCTGCCCGCCAATGTGGCCGTGCATATCGATAAACCCCGGCATTAGGTACATGCCTTCGCAGTTCAGTTCTTTATCACCCGGACCAGCCTGCGGGCGGCTCTTGGGGTCGATGGGTACGCCGGGAAATCCCACCTGTCTGATTTGAGAAATCTTGTTTTTCTCCACCACAATATCGACCGGACCAATGGGCGGTGCGCCGGTGCTGTTCACCAGCGTAACACCCCGGATAATGAGTTTCCCGAATGGCCCTTCTCCCTCATGCCGTGGGGGAGCTTTCTCCACCTGCGCGGAGAGGGAGTGGCCAATGAAAAGTGAGCAATGAAGAATAAGAAGGAGTAACCGGTAAAATGGCTTCATAAGTCAGGCGTTCCATTTTTGATAAAGAGTTGTAAGATAAGCGAAACAGTTGGACTTTTGCAGGCTGTTCCGACGGGGAATTACATCACTCCGGCCTTATACGGACCTTTACTATTGATGAAACAATTCGTCACGAAAAACTTTTTACTCATCGTTCTGCTCTTGTCTGTTGCGTTCGCCTTCGCGATGAAAGCAACTGTTTTCCAGAAAGAGCCGGACAACAAACCAAAACCGGTCAAGGTAGTCCCGGCTGATTTTGCGGCCTACTGGTTTTCGGGTAAGGCTGAGCTAAACAGCTATACGCTCGAACAGGCACAATACGGGTCAATCTATCCCGGCGAAGCCGTACTGATTTTTGTAACGGAAGACTTCCGAACCGACACGCAGGTTAAGTCAGAATCACCAGCTAGCTACGATAAATCGGTGCCGGTTCTAAAAACGAACATCATCCGGAAATTTGCGACGGGCATTTACGACTATTCGCTGTTTACGTCCGTCTTTACGCCCACATCCAACGGTAATGACCGTGCGGCTGCCTTTCCGAATACGCTGAAAGTAAGCACATCGGTGCAGGACTGGTGTGGTCATAGCTACCAGCAGCTCAACTACCGCGATGCGGGGTATCAGGTTAGTGGCAAGTCGTACTTCGAGAATGAAGCGGATGAACAGTACATTTTAGCGAAAGTGATACTGGAAGATGAACTCTGGAATCGTATCCGAATCAATCCCGATAAACTGCCCACGGGTGAATTTCAGCTAATCCCCGGCACGATGGCTGCCCGACTGCGCCATAAACGCCTGGAACCGCTTCCCGTGAAAGGCACACTCGCGGATTATGAAGGTATCCTCTATCCGGGTAAGTTTCTAAAGTCGTACACCCTCGAATACCACACCGACGACCGGACACTCGTGATTGTTTTTGAAAACCGATTCCCGTATAAAATCGTTGGTTGGAAAGAAACGTACAAAAGCAAAAACGCGCTCCTTACATCCAGGGCGGTTTTGAAAAAATCAATACAAACGGATTACTGGAACCATAATGCGCCAGCCGACAGCACGTTACGGGCACAGCTATTGCCAAAGCCATGAGATTTCAACCCCTATATGCCTCTCCCAATCGAATGAACCGTAAAGCCATCTATTCACTTTTTCTGCTAGTATTCCTCAGTGCCTGTTCATCGGAAAAAGACAAACCGGCAAAAACAGACGCCCCCACGTACACGCTTATTTTTATTGATAAGACCCGCAGTGTGAACGTCAACAAAGACTTCGTAGCCCGCAAATACCAGCAGGCCATTACCGACATTGTCGAGCAGAATATTCACCAGAAAGGTGACAAACTGGACGTTTATTTCATTCACGAAAACACCTCTAAGGCCCGCGCCCTGAACGTAACAACTCGCTCCGAAATGGAGGATGTATCATCGGCCAGCCCCACCGATCGGGAAGCGGCCGAAACCGAATTTAACTTGACGCTGACTCGCGAGAAAGCACAAATCAGGCAGCGGGTGTTTCAGCAATTGATGACGCAAAACGTCGGTTCGTCTAATCAGGAAACCGACATCTGGGCCAGTCTGCCCGTTATCGCGAAAGCCAACGAATCAGGGGCTACGGTAAAAGTGTATTACCTGAGCGATATGGTCGAGAGTGTGAAGCGTCGGTCCGGCGATACGGCAACCCGGCGGGATTTCCAGGTGAAGCCGCCTAAAGGTACTGCTCAGGCCGACGAGTGGGCCAAAGCCGATGCCGAACAATTGAAGCGCTACACCATCGGCAGCCCTGACATTACGATGATTCTACCCTTCGAGCCGAACGCTTCCGTGAAGGAGAATAATCCCGCCATTACGCAGTATTGGCAAACGCTGTTCGCGGAACTGGGCGTGGGGACGGTGGAGGAGGAATAAGACGAGAAATGTGATCACTCATGTTAAAAAAAGGCTATTTTTACCCATAACCAATTGGGTCATGTTAAGATGCTCAACATGACCCAATTGGTTATGTAAGAAAAAGTCTCTTTATTATACATGAGTCATGGCCTATAATCCTGCCGAACCCTACAATGATTTACCCGATTTGCCCCCGGACATTGACTTTAATAACCCAGCCATCTTACATATATTGGTGCAGGCTTCCCGTTATCTTGGTGAACTCAATGGATTGTGCGCATCATTACCAGACCCGGCCATATTGATCAATACGCTGGTGGTACAGGAAAGCCGCGATAGTTCAGCTATTGAAAACATCGTAACGACACAAGACGAACTCTACCGCGCCATCGCCGACGAGGACAGTGGGCCAACGGCTGCCAAAGAAGTACTCAACTACCGGGAAGCCCTGTATGCTGGCATGGACCGTATGAGAAGTCGCCATAATCTACTGACAACGAACACATTTGTCGAGATTGTACAAACGTTAAAACAAAACCAGGCTGGCGTTCGCAACACGCCAGGTACGGCCCTGAAAAATTCGAGCAAAGGTGCCATCGTCTATACTCCTCCCTGCTGTGAGGATGTGATTCGGCAAAAATTAGATGCTCTCGAACAGTTCATCAATATTGATACGCCCGATGAACCAGACCCGTTGATAAAATTGGCTCTGATGCACCATCAGTTTGAGGCCATTCATCCTTTCCTAGATGGGAATGGACGTACCGGTCGCATTTTGATTGTCCTGTATCTTGTTCAGCAAAACTTACTTCCCCAACCCATTTTATACCTGAGCCGATACATCAATTTTTATAAGCAGGACTATTACCGGCTGTTGCGGGAAGTGACCGAGAAGAACGCTTGGACCAAATGGGTTGTATTTATTTTAACGGGTATCAGCGAAACCGCCAGACTTACCACCAGCAAAATCAGACGTATGCTTCAACTGATGACTGAACTTGAACCACTTACCCGACAGGCATTGGGCAGCCGATATGACCATGCATACCTACAACTTATGTTTACGTTACCGTATCTAAAAATTGACCTGCTGGAACGGCGCGGATTAGTTACACGCCAAACGGCTTCTAATTACCTGAAACGACTTGCCGAAGCAGGTATTCTGACCCCAGCCAAAATAGGCCGCACGACCTATTACGTAAATCAACGCTTAATTGACATATTATCCGATTAATACCGTCCCTCCCTGCCAAGACACAAGGCCCCTTCCTAAACCGGAACCGAAACTTGTTCCGCCGGAATCTCGAATTGATATCCGACCGCAAAACCGGAGAAATCGTTTTTCAGGCAATACGAGGTCAATACCAACCCTTCACCGTCGCGCCGAACGGCTAGGTAATGGAACATGGGCTTGTATGCCGTAGCCATATCAGGCAGACGGCTGGACGAGGTGTTCAGCGGCTGGCGTAATCCACCGCCACCGCCAATAACCAGAAACGTTTTGCCCTCAAACTCGTACCGCTCGAAAGCATGCGAATGGCCAGTAATAAACAACCGCGCTTTCTGCGATTTTACGTAAGCCGGTACAAACCGCTGTTGTACCAGTTTGGATGAACCCACTAGTTTACTGTTCGAATACGGCGCGTGATGACAGGTTACAATAATGACCTTTACGTCGGCATCGGCATCCAGATCGACCAGCGTTTGTTGGTACCAGGTTTGCTGCTTAACCAGCTCCTCGACTGACATTGTACTGAAGTTGGAGTTCAGCATAACCACGGCAATTTCGTCCGTGCGTTTTACGTAGCCGGTAGGGCTGTGTTCGGGGAAACGCTGCTGGAAATTTTTGGCTCCTTTGCGGGGGCGACCCATTACGTCGTGGTTGCCCATGATGGCATAAACCGCCGTTCCTACTTCTGTGCATTTCAGCAGAAACTGGTCAATAATACGCCACTTGTTTTTTCGATAGCCAAGCGATACAATATCCCCCAACCAATACAGAACGGTCGGTTTTAGCCGGATTATCTCGTCAAAGATAGTCCGGGTTGCTTTCGTATTATTGTGAGTCCGCAGCACAAGTCGTTCTACCCACATCGGCGCCTGCGTATCGCTCAAAAAAAGAATCTCCGATTTACTATTCTCTTCTGCCATAGTTTATTCCGTTTATGGGCTGATTGCTCTTTTCACCAGGAAAAAGCTCGCCATACAAGCTGTACCTCCGCTGTAAATGCCGCATTCTCTGCCGATACAGCATCGTACCATTTTAACTCCCCTGCCACTCGAAAACGACGCCCAATTGGGTGCGTATAGGAACCAGCGGCCATCCAGCCCAAACTGTTTTTACTCCCTATAACATCGCCTGCGTACCTCAGACGAGATTGATTTAGGTAGTAACCCGATCCCACCGTCACGGCCATTCTTCGGGCCACGCTGCGTTCTGTACCACTGAGCCAGGCCAAGGGCATCGAAAATACAACCAATACGGGAATTACGGATATATTTACCCGCGCCGGTTCGCCCGTTATCTGCCCCCGATAGCTGTACATAGGTACCCATCCCGATTCCAGACCAATCCTCAACCGATGGTCTGGATGCCACATCAACCGAAACGAAGCGGGTACGCCAAACCGACTCAGATGGGATTGTTCCAATGCATCCGGAATAAGTACATGCGTTGAGTAGTAGGATAACCCACTACCGGCAGAAGCAACGATTGTGTAGGGGCCACGCCGGGTATCTTTTTTGGTATCAATCGAGTCTGGCACTATCCGGCGTGCCCGACGAACTTGTTGAGCACTGGCAGACAGGCTCAACAGCAGCAGCACTACTAGCCAGTTAATGATAGGTAAGCGAACGTTCATAAGCTCATTGCTCCGTGTAGTGATAAAAGGCAACTACGGGTGAATAGTTGGAAAGGATTCCGTCGAACTTATTTTGATTAATAAATTCCTCAATAAATGTTGGTTCGTCGAGCGTCCAGACGTATACGGTGCGGCCCTGCGCTTTCATGGCCAGCACCTCATCCGTTTGAGGACCAAGGGTCCAGCGGGGTGCCCAGATGCCTGCGTTTAGATTGCGCGTAATGGCCGTATCCAGTTCGCACAGGATGGGAGTATTTGCCTTGTTCTTCAGGGCTTTGTAGGAGTCCAGCGCATCGGTGGTAGGCAGGCCAATCACAATGTTCAGGTCGCGGCCAGCCTGCCTGGCCTTCTGAAGATATTTCTGCTGAATGGCCTGTATAGGGTCCATGGGGCCAACGTATTTGGTGTCGAGCCAGACGAATTTAAGACCTGTGTTATACACAACGGCTTCCAGTGCTTCTTCGAGGGTTGGTATTTGCTCCCCATTGATTAACCGCACAAGGGCACTTAGTTGCTTATACGTATACGATTCCAGTGAACCTGTCAGCCCACTTTTTTCAATAAGCCGTAAATTAAGTGTGTTGTCATGGTATAGTACTGGTACACCATCTTTCGTGTAGCGTACATCCATTTCAACGCCGGTGGCTCCCAGTCGAGACGCTAACTTGATAATAGCAACCGAGTTTTCGGAAGCGGGCAATAAATCGGCAGTACGACCACCAGAACGGTGGGCCATAATGTTGAACGGTTTCTTGTTCAACGGCCGTCTGTACTGTAACGTTAGTGGCAGACTTGGCGTATTCTTTCCGGCACCATACAAACCTTTGATAACCAATGTATCACCGGCGGGCAAGTTACCGGAGAATGCCTGTAACCTGCCATTGTGTTTAGCCTGAACAACCAAGCGGGCCAGGCCAATATCGGCGTTTACCAATTTGCGCCAATAGCCGTTTAAAACCAGACTATCCGTCTGCGCACTACCCTCCAGATTGAAATAGGCAGCATCAAGGCCCGTAAATACCGATAAATAATGCGTCGAGTCAGTCCCCTCCAGTAAATAAGACCATTTCAGGACTACCTCGCTGCCAAATTGCGTCGACCCGTCAGAAACAACGTAAACACCTTCCAGAGCCTGACGGACGGCAGGGGAAAACCGACCGGAACCGGATGAATTTATAAATGTATACGGTAGGGGCGCTTCATAGTCTTTTCGACAGCCACCAAAGGCGATAACGAATAGAATAGGCACCAGATAACAATATCGTTTCACAGAATAAATGCGAAAATAAGTTGCGGATAAAACAGGTTTCGGTCAAACGTATCGTACAGCGACCAAAGCTGCCAGTTGAAATTTGAGTAGGCCGCTCTAAAGCCTGCCGATACGTACCGCTGGTTGTAGAGCGGTTGTTCCAGTACGACCGTTAAGGCAAACCCATTTACCTGTGAACGATCCCGAACGATAGCCAGTGTGCCAACTTCCGAGCGATAGTAATGATCCAGAATAACTTCAGATTTTACCGTTAAGCGGAGGTCACTTTTCAGGTGGTAGCCGACTGACACGTTCGGCATGGATTCGAGGCCGTAGGCCTGACTGCTGAACACGTCCTTGATTTTTAGTGCTCCTCCCCAACCACTAACATCGTACCCCGCCGATACCGCCAGCCGGTCCGTTATGGGTCTGGCCCATCGCAGGCCCAGGCTTAGGTTATTCTGGACAAACTGGGTCTGAAAGCGACCGGCAAAAAACAACCGTTTGGTCAAACCCCGCTGAAAATTAAGGTCGATGGCAGGCACACTCACCCGTATTTCCTCGGTCAGTTCGGGCGGAGTAGTCGTAAAGACAAGGCCCAGGGAATTACGCCAGGTGCGCGGCAATGGTGCCTGAGGAAAATAAATTTCCGATTTCCTCGGCTTACTTTCTACCGATTGGGCAGTAGTGAAGCATGGTATTCCAAGCAGGAAGACTACAAATAAATAGTCCCTGATACGCTTATGTTGAAATGTTGTCACCTGGCGGGTTCGTATTAGATTGAGTAGTAAACCGCACTGGGGAATAATATGTTGCGGAGGTACTACAAAATCAGTACAAATAGCAGGCCAACCACCCCTGCTTTACGCCCAACGATTGTAGAACACGAGAGCAACAACACATTCATCTAACTAATCAGTCGGGTAAAAAATACAGGCGTAAACCACTTCTGCACCACCGGTGGTGCAGAAGTGGTTTACGCCTGATATAGGTAGAGCTTATTGAAAAACCTCTGATAATTGACTTTGCATAAGCCGGTTCATAGACTCCCAGGTTTTGTCCCAGGAATTAGCCAGCAGGTACTCATCCACAGCCACCCAATTGTCCGAAAAGTTAGGTTGATCGAGTGCCTTTTCAATTTCCTGCTCAAACGCCGAAGCAGAATCAGCAATGAGCACAGGTGCCCATCCGCCATAGGTACTAACGACATCGTTAATCCTTGTCGAAACCACGGGCAAACCAGCTGCCAGATATTCGGGCGTTTTGGTTGGGCTGATATACCGGGTAGCTTCATTGATGGCAAACGGCATTATTGCCACATCCCATTGACTGAAATAGGCCGGTAGTTCATCGTACGTTTTCATACCCAGATAATGAACATTAGCAGCTTTAGGAAGCGTATCCGGGTTGATTTTCACCACTGGGCCCAACAGGACGAATTGCCAGTCGGGGCGTTGCTGAACCAGTGCTGCCAGCAGATCAATATTCATTCGCTCGTCAATGACCCCACAGAATCCAATACGCGGGCCCGGTGGAATAGACTGCATGTCATTGGGTACGGGTAACGAATGCCGGGCGGGCTCAAAATGGTTGTAGTCGATGCTGCTCGGGAAAGCAAACACATTGGCGTGCCGGTTCTGCTTGGCCTTATACAAACTTAGTCCGCCGGTAAATACCAGATCCGATTTGTTGAGTAACGCTTTTTCCTGTTCGAGCAAACTAGGGGGTGCCCCCAGGAAAGCAGACAGCTCATCCATGCAGTCATAAATAGTCAGACTCGGAGTGAGATGGTCGCTGAAACGGAGTGCCATGGGGGTGTAATACCAGGCCGTGAACTCATGAATACCATTTTGACTAAGCAGGTCATTCACCGCTTCCCGCTGCTGATTTAGTATCTCTTCGTGCGGCAGGCCGTGCTTCAGGTGAGGCACTACTACCGTAATTGTTTCACTTACAGCCCGCGTTTCTATCCATTGACTGTCGCCATACATTGGTTCTTCAATGAACCAGACCCGACATACCTGGCTGGCGCGACTCAGCAAATGCTGTGGACGCTGGTACACAAAGTTCCAGCGCAGATGAGAAAAGCAAACCAGGTCGTTAACATTATGGTCCGTTAACGCTGCTATCGGGGATTGATGTTCAACTAGATTGTCGATTGCATTCGTTTTTACTGAGGACGTCTCCCCTAAGGTTTGTTGCTGAAACATAAGTTGAGTTGTGAGCTATAGTTCTGGGCAATAAGAATACAAACTGAGTAGAGTTAACTTTGTTAAGGTGATAAGAGACAAAATTAAAGGTATTTCCGATTTCTTATCTGGTGGTCTCGTATCAGGCTGTCAAAATCAGGAAATCAGCAAAGAGATGCCTGTTAGACAGACGTAATCTCTTTGTCAACCTAACACTGTTTTCAGGGCTGTAATCATCCCATTTTGGTGGATTGCAACGTATTTTTTACAAATAGTTGTTGTAGTAAAATGTTTCGCAAAACAATCAGTCGAACTACGGATTTATACGGGCATGGAATCCACTCAACTAGCCCCTTCTGCCAGCCGAACAATTATTCCGCTGGACGCTCCCAGTCGGCTCAACCCATTACTGGACCGGATTGCTGAACTGGCTCCCGATACCGATAGAGAAGGAGAATTTCCAGAAAGCGCGTTTAGTGAGTTGGCCGATGCGGGCTTACTCGCCATCACCCTGCCCGGACACGCTCTTGATTTTACCCAGAGACGAACGGCCCGACTGCTGCATTTGTTGAAGCGGATTGGCTCGGCCAACCTGGCCGTGGGGCGCGTGTATGAGGGACACATCAACGCCCTTTACCTCATTCATTTGTATGCTACGCCAGCGCAGCAGGCAGCGTGGTACGCGGATGCCAGCCAGCACCGACGGTTGTTTAGCGTCTGGAATACGCAGGCGGAGGACGGCATCCGTATTGACGAAGTGAATGGCTCCTACCGGCTTACCGGGGCCAAAACATTCTGCTCCGGGGCCCATTGGGTGCATCGCCCCTTGATAACCGGTCACTTGCAGGCCGAGTCAAAAAATGGCTGGCAGATGGCAGTCGTACCAACGGAACGGGTTGGGAAAATCCGGCAGGATGAGCGATTCTGGCAACCGCTGGGGATGCGGGCTTCGGCCAGTTTCAAACTTGATTTTACCGGCGTTGAGGTAGCCAAATCCGACCTGCTGGGGCAACCGGGCGATTACCTCCGGCAGCCCTACTTCAGCGGAGGAGCCATCCGCTTTGCCGCCGTGCAGCTGGGCGGTGCGGAAGCCATTTTTCAGGCGACCCGCTCTTTTCTGATGGGCATGAACCGCACGGATGACCTTCTCCAGCAAACCCGGCTCGCCGAAATGGCTTACCTGATTGAATCAGGTAATCAATGGCTCCAGTCTGCCGGGGATAAAACCGACCAATGGCTGGCACAGGGAACGGACTGGGCCACGATTGTGGGATACGCTAACATGACGCGTACCGCCATTGAAGAAATCTGTTTGCGCGTGATGCCACTGGCAGAACGCTGTGTGGGAGCACGGGGGCTGCTTCGCCCCAATCTCTTCGAACGACTCCACCGCGACCTGACGCTTTACCTGCGCCAGCCTGCCCCTGATGCTACCCTAGTGGACATCGGGAAATATGTACTGACGAACCCACAGCAAGCCGATGAACTCTGGTCATAAGTACGTCCAGCTACTGGAAGAACGAGCGGTGTCATTAACGGACTTCCAAACTATCGGTTCGGCCCTGGTGATGGCACCCCACCCCGATGACGAGTCGCTCGGGTGTGGAGGAACTATCACCCTGCTGCGCGAAGCCGGACATGCTGTCCATGTGCTGTTCGTGAGCGACGGCACGATGTCACACCCTAACTCGAACGCGTACCCGGCTTCCCGCCTGCGTGACCTGCGGGAACAGGAAGCGCGTGAAGCATTGCACCAGCTACACGTCGATGCCGATGCCTGTACGTTCCTGCGTTACCCCGACCGCCGGGTGCCAACGGACCATGATTCAGGTTTCCCGGAAGCCGTTGCCCGCGTAGCAGCCCTACTGGATGAAGTAAAGCCCAGAACGGTGTTCATGCCCTGGCAACGGGACCCCCACCCGGACCACCGCGCCTGCTGGCAGATTAGTCAGGCAGCGGTTCAGCAAAGTCACGTAAAGCCCAGAATACTGGAATACCTGATCTGGTTATGGGAATTGGGAACGCCCGATGACCTGCCCGCTCCCGACGAACGGACGGTCTGGCAGGTGGATATTGAGTCGGTTATGGACCAGCGGAATCAGGCTATTGCGGCCCATCAGTCGCAGGTGACCCGCCTGATTGATGACGACCCAACTGCTTTTTATTTGTCGCCCGAACTGCTGCGCCATTTCGAGCCGCCCCGCGAGTTATTTCTGGAAGCGACCGATTTCTAATTCTACATCACAAAAACAATCCGTTATGTCAACGCCATCAACGAGTTTGGATCAAGCCTACTTCGACCGGGTTTATGAGGCCAACGCCGATCCCTGGGCCTTTGCTACCAGCCCTTACGAGTACCAAAAATATAAGGCGACAGTAAACGCGCTGCCCCGGGCGTATTACGCAAATGCGTTCGAGATTGGCTGCTCAATCGGGGTGCTGACCCAGATGCTGGCAGACCGCTGCGACCACCTACTGGCCGTGGATGCCAGTGCGTTACCGTTGCAGACCGCCCGCGAACGACTGGCCGCTTATCCCAATGTTACGATTCAACAAATGAGCATCCCCGGCGAATTTCCGGTTGACACATTCGATTTGATCATCCTGTCGGAAGTAGGGTATTATCTGTCGATGCCCGATCTGGAACACGCCCGGCAATTGCTGGTAAACAGTCTGAAACCCGGCGGTCACTTGCTGCTGGTTCACTGGACCCCTTTCGTCCACGACTATCCGCTAACCGGAGACCAGGTTCACGACTTCTTCATGCAGGAAGCCCAGCCGAAAGGCACCCTGAACCACCTGACTAACCAGCGGGAATCCACGTACCGACTGGATTTGTTCGAGAAGAACCCATAGCAAGCGGAAAGCACTTAATCAGACAGCTCTCAGTGAATGAATTAGCTCCCGTAACTCGCTGATCGCCGTTTTTACGGGCACTGGTTGCCAGTACGAAGCCCAGGATCCAGTGGCCTGTCGATTTTCTATATCCTCCCACAACTGACCAAAATACGTCGCCTGGTTCAGCTGATTACCAAGCCAATCTGCATCAATCAGTAAATCAGTCGCAATACGGGTTAGCGCATCAGCCGGTTGGCTGGCGTGACGCGTTTGCCAGATTTTCCGCAGCCGGTGCCGGTTCAGCAGTCGCTGATAAATAGCCTGTGGTGCTTCTACTAACTGACACTGACTTGTTTCATTCAACGCTTCCCAGTACCGAAGTTGCTCCGAAAACCCCACGTCTACCCGCCCCAGGGTTCGGGTGGATGTAGTCACGCGCACTTGCGGACTTTTACGAATCGGCGTATCCGTTCGCAGCAGGGCGCGGTAAAGAGCTTCATCTTCCAGGTGCGGCACATTTGGTAGCCCCCCAACCCGTTCGTAAGCAGCACAGGTAAGGGCCAGACTCGCCCCAAAATGTTGAAAATGGCGGGGCCACGGGTCGGCCGGTTGAGGGTCGAGACAGGCTTCCAGTTGGGCGATAAGCATCCGGTAGGTTACGTCGCGCAGGTGGTTAAGCCGAACCAGCCTGCCATCGGGACAGGTAAGAATCCGACCACCAACCACTTCGCACCCTTGCTCGATTTCGGCTCGTATCTGGTCAATCCAGTAGGCATCAACCATAGTATCGGCATCGGTGGATGCGATAATACCATCTGGCTGACCAACCTGACGTAACCGCCAACAGGCCGCATCCATGAGCATCCGTCGGGCGGTTCCCACGTTGGCTTTATCGGGAGGGAGGTGAACGGCCGCCACGTAAAGCGGAAAATCGGGATACCGCTCCTGGTACGCCTGCGCAACGGCAACCGAATGATCCGTACAGTTATTCAGCAACAGTAACACTTCATACGTCGACATCGGAACGGATACGCCGTTGCGCTGCCGCTGGTTGCGTAGCGCATTCAGCGCCTGTTCAAGATGGTTTGCTTCGTTTCGGGCAGGAATAACGACCGAAACACGTAATTGGGGATCAGGCAAATAGGCATCAAACAGGACAGATTGAAGGGGTAAAAGCACTGACAGCGAAGCAGGTGTGAACTGCATAATATAAGTATACTCACCGGAAAAAGGGCTATAATCGATAAAGTGAGTAGACTCTTAACGGTAGTTAAGCCGGATTGTTACGGATTACGACGCACCGGCAATTTCCGGAAAATAGCTCCCAACAAAACCAGTCAACACCGGTTTAGGTATAGTAATCAACTACTCAACTATTTCCTGACGACATAATGGATACAAAAGAATTTAGACCTCAATCCGAAGAAATTCCCGGTCAGCAACTTCCTTATCCAGCCAAACAGTCGGACATGGACCCGGCCCCCGATAGTAACCTGTCAAACTACAAACCAGCGGGAAAACTAACCGATAAAGTGGCCATTATCACCGGGGCTGACTCAGGTATTGGCCGGGCAGTAGCCATTGCCTTCGCGATGGAAGGGGCTGATGTGGCTATCCTGTACAATGAGAATACTGACGATGCCAATACTACCAAAAAAATGGTTGAGAGTAAAGGCCGGAAGTGCCTGGTTATTCAGGCTGATGTTCGGGATTCGGCTGCCTGCCGGGATGCTGTAAAGCAGACCGTAGACGAATACGGCAAACTCAACATTCTGGTTAACAACGCGGCTTACCAGATGGCGCAGGAAAAGCTGGAAGACATCACTGATGAGCAATTCCGCCGGACGTTTGAGACCAACATCTTCGGTTATTTTTTCATGGCCAAGGCGGCTTTACCGCACCTACAGGCGGGCGACGCCATCATCAACACGGGGAGCATCGTGGGTATTGTGGGCAACCCGATTCTGGTCGATTATACCGCGACCAAGGGTGCTATTCACGCGTTTACCAAGTCGCTGGCGATTCAGTTAGGCGAGCGCAACATTCGCGTTAACTGCGTGGCTCCCGGCCCCGTCTGGACACCCAACATTCCCGCTACCATGCCTAAAGATGAAGTTGAAAACTTTGGGCACGAAGTAGCACTGGCCCGACCAGGCCAGCCTGAAGAACTGGCTCCTGCCTACGTACTGCTGGCATCCAGCGATGGTAGCTTCATGACGGGTAGCATTGTAGAGGTAACGGGCGGTAAATTAGGTTAACCAGTTTCCAAACCCGTAATCAACATGCCCGAACAGTATCCCAATGGCACCGTGCGTGCCCTGCTGCCAACCGACCAGGTTACCGAAGCAACCCGGAAAGCATTGACAGAGCGACTCGAAAAGGCTCCACCAAAGCCGGTTTTTTTCTCCGAAACTGAATTCGACCTGCTGAAAGCCATTTGCAGTCGATTGATTCCGCAGGATGACAATCAGCCTCCTATTGACATAGCGGGCGGCATTGACGAGCGACTGGCCCAAAACAAGTCGGACGGCTGGCGTTACGATACCATGCCTGCCGATGGTGAAGCTTACAAAATTGGTCTGGCGGGGGTGGACGAAACAGCCTCGCTGCTTTTCGAGTCACCTTTCCAATCCCTTTCCGAAGAACAGCAGGATAAGGTACTCCAACAGATCCAGCAAGGAGACGCACCGGGCGAAACCTGGAAAAAACTCCCTGCGAATCGGTTTTTCGAAGAATTACTGGCCGAAGCAACTACTAATTACTACAGCCATCCGCTGGCGCAGGAAGCCATTGGCTATGTAGGTATGGCCGATGTACCCGGCTGGCAGCGTATTGGCCTGAATCAATTGGAAGACCGGGAACCAAGGGTTGTAAAAAGTGTAGAATGACCAATAAGTTTCTACCTGAATTCTTGCTGTTTACGAACCACTATACATTTCGCTACATTTTTCATTAAAAACATATGCCTTACTCAACCTCCGAAACGGTTGACGCTGTCGTGATTGGCACGGGGGCGGGCGGTGCTCCTTTGCTGGCCCGGCTCGCAGCCGCCGGCCTGAAAGTCGTTGCGCTCGAAGCCGGAAAACACTGGAACCCGGCCACTGATTTTGCTACCGACGAAAAAGCACAGGAAAAACTCTTCTGGACCGACGAACGACTAAGTGCCGGAGCCGACCCAATCCCGTTTGGCAGCAACAACTCCGGCATAGGCGTGGGCGGTTCGACTCTGCACTATACGGCTTATACCCCACGCGCCCAGCCGGACGATTTGCGCATCCGGACAGATTTTGGCGTGGGTGAAGACTGGCCCATTCCGTTCGACCAGATTGAACCGTACTATGATGAAGTAGAGCAGTTCCTGGGTGTTTCGGGGCCATCGCCCTATCCGTGGGGACCGAACAGAAAAGGCCGGTACGCTCTGGGTCCGTTACCCATAAATGGGGCGGGGCAACTCATGCAGCGTGGGTGCGAACAACTTGGCATCAAAACCTCCCCGGCGGCCAACGCAGCCTTGTCGGCTGATTATTACCAACAAGGCGTTGGGCATCGCAAGGCTTGTACCAACCGGGGTTTCTGCCAGGCGGGTTGTAGCACAGGGGCTAAAGCCAGCATGGATGTTACCTACATTCCGCTGGCACTCCACCACGGGGCCGAAATCAGGCCGGAGAGTTTCGTAACGCAGTTAATTACTGATGAATCGGGTAAGATTCGGGAAGTTGTTTATATGCGCAATGGGCAGGAAGAGCGGCAACGATGCCGATTCGTGTTCCTCTGCGCGGGTACGGTAGAAACGGCCCGGCTGTTGCTGATGAATAACCTGGCCAATAGTAGCGGGCAAGTGGGTCGCAACGTGATGGCGCACACGGCCCTGCAAATCTGGGGTGAGTTTGATGAGGATATCCGCCCCTACAAAGGCATCCCAGGCGCCCTTATTTCGGAAGATACGCACCGACCTGCGCGAGCGAATTTTGCTGGTGGGTATCTGCTTCAGTCGATTGGCGTGATGCCGGTTACGTATCTCTCCCAAATGGCGCGGGCACGGGGTTTGTGGGGGCAGGATTTGAAACGGGCCGCGCTGGCTTATAACCACGTAGCGGGCATCAACATCCTCGGCGACTGCCTGCCCGATGCGGGTAATTATCTGGAACTGGCTGACGAAAAAGATAGTCGGCAAATGCCCAAACCACGCGTTTATTTCTCGAATGGTGAAAACGAAAAACGCATGACTGCTCACGCGGACAAAATTATGCGTGACATCTGGAGCGCAGCCGGGGCTAAAAACGTTTGGGCATTCCCGCGCAACGCCCACATCATTGGTACCTGCCGGATGGGTAAAAATGCCGACACAGCCGTGGTCAATGCCGATGGTCAGTCTTTCGACATACCGAATCTCTATATCAGTGATAACTCCACGTTTCCGAGTGCCCTGAGCGTCAACCCCGCGCTAACGATTATGGCGCTGGCACTACGCACAGCGGATCGGTTTCTCGAACAACGAAAGTAAACAGACTGTTCGCCCTATCATAGTAAGACCACCATCAACAACGAGTTAACCGTGGGCACGAGCCCACACGCTGATATATGGCTGACAAAGATTTCTTACATCACATCAAGAAAAAATTTGGGGATAGTAATTACGAGGGCGACCAGTTTGGGGGAGCGGCCGGCAATGACGGTAGTGGATTACCCCTCGGCAACCCCGGCAACTTTATGTTTGCCACGGGTATTGAATGCTCTTACCCAACCATCAAACACGGTAAGGTCCGCCGGGATTTATTGCGGGAATGTGACCATTACAACCGCTACAAAGAAGACCTCGGGCTGGTAAAAGAGCTGGGAATAAACTTTCTGCGGTATGGCTTGCCGTACTACAGTATCCACAAGGAACCGGGCAAGTTCGACTGGAGTTTCGCCGATGAAGCCATGGCCGAAATGAAACGGCTGAAGATTACGCCCATTCTGGATTTAATGCACTTTGGCGTGCCGGACTGGATTGGAAACTTTCAGAACCCGGAGTTACCCCTTCACTTCGCTGAATATGCGGGTGCCGTGGCTGAGCGTTATCCCTGGGTCCGGTATTATACGCCCGTCAATGAAATCTACGTCACGGCCCGTATCAGCGCTAAAGATGGATCTTGGAATGAGCAGCTTAAAACTGACAAGGGATTTGTAACGGCCCTTAAACACTGTGTGGCTGCCAGCATTATGGGCAATCATGAAATTGCCAAACGCCGGAACGACTGCATCATTGTACAGAGTGAAAGTGCCGAGTATACCCATGAATTCTGCGCTACACCCACTCCAGAGGTCGCGTTGGAGAACGAACTTCGCTTTCTGTCGCTGGATCTGCTCTATGCCAATGCGCCATCGGCAACGGTAGCCATGTACATGATGGACAATGGATTGACTCGTGAAGAATATGACTGGTTTATGGCGGGCAAACCGCCTGGCTATCAAATAATGGGTAACGATTATTACGGGCGCAATGAGCGGATAAAGTTACCCGACGGGTCTATTCAGATATCCATGGATGTGCTGGGCTGGTACGAGATAACCAAGGAATACTACGAGCGGTACCACATGCCCATCATGCATACCGAAACCAACGTGTTCGAGCCGGACCTGGCCCCAATGTGGCTCTACAAACAGTGGGTCAGCATCATGCGGATGCGCCGGGACGGGGCACCTGTTATGGGTTTTACGTGGTATAGCCTGATCGATCAAATTGACTGGGATTCCCAGTTGAAGGAAGTCAATAATACCGTAAACGCCTGCGGGTTATACGACCTCGACCGAAAACCCCGGCCCGTTGCCGAAGCGTACAAGACCCTGCTTAAAGAGTTTGGTCAGATCACGGTCATTCCGCACGCGGAGATGCTGGAGATTACGGAACGCCCGGCGCGGTTGAAAGTAGCTACCTAACCAATCCAGCTATGTATTATTCAGTCAATAACACGAAACTCAACGTGCTGGAAGCAGGAAACGGACCGTTGACACTCGTGTTTCTGCACTATTTTGGTGGCTCGGCAATGGAGTGGCAAAATGTTATGGCGCAACTTTCCGATACGTATCGCTGTGTGGCTGTCGATTTGCGGGGCCACGGTGATTCGTCGTCACCGGAAACCGGTTATTCGGTGGCGGATATGGCCGATGATGTGCAAGGGTTGATGCACGCCATGGGTATTCAGGATTTTGTGCTGATTGGCCATTCCATGAGTGGCAAGGTTGCGCTGGCACTGGCCAGTCGGCAACCGGCAGGTCTCCAACGATTATTGCTGCTGTCCCCTTCCCCACCAGTGCCTGAACCCATTTCGGATACCGACCGGCAGGAGATGCTTGAAACGCATGGGCAGCAAACGGCAGCGGAGGAAACCTGTGCCAAGATAACGGCAAAGCCCCTTTCCAAGTCGGTGAAGGCGCAGATCATTGCTGATAATCTGCGTACATCCAAAACGGCCTGGAATGCCTGGCTGACGCTGGGCAGTAAGGAGAACATTTCGGAACAGATGCCGTCCATCAGCGTTCCGGTACATATCATTGTCGGGACAAAGGATGAAGCCATCGCACCCGATGTTCAACAGAAAATGACCCTACCCTACCTGCCCAGTGCAACGCTCGAAAGCATTGATGGTGCGGGGCACCTGCTACCCTGGGAAACGCCGAATGAACTCACGGCCTTTATTCAGAGAAAAGTAGGCGCGATCGTATAGTAATACCAAACAGACATTATGACCACATCAATACTCAACAACCCATTTGACTCTTTCTGGTGGGCCGGTTTCGAATGCACCGACCAGCTTAACTGTTTCGGTAACCGGGTCGACTTTTTAGCCATAACCGGACACGCACAGGAGTTGGAAGCTGATTATAACCGGCTGGGTCCTTTTGCTATTCGGACTGTTCGGGAGGGAATTCAATGGAGTAAAGTCGAGAAAAGCGCGTATCGGTACGACTGGAGCACGGTGAAAACTATGCTCGCTGAAGGCAAGAGGCTGGGAATTCAGCAAATATGGGATCTGTGTCACTTCGGCTATCCCGATGACCTGACCCCGCTACACCCGATGTTTTCCCGGCGTTTTGCGGCTTTGTGCCGGGCCTTCGTTCATTTTTACCGGGACCTTTATCCCGAAGGACCACTGGTCGTTACACCCATCAACGAAGTCAGTTTTATGTCGTGGTTGGGGGGCGATGTTCGGGGCACTTCGCCCTATTGCACCAATCAGGGCTGGGAAGTGAAGCTGGGCCTCATGCGGGCCTACATTGAAGGGGTAGCGGCCATGCGGGAAATTGACCCGACCATCCGTATTCTGACCACCGAGCCATTAATTCATATTGTCCCTCCTTTTGGTGCTACGCCCAAGCAGGTTGGCGAAGCCCGGCGGGCGGATGAAAATCAGTTTCAGTCGGTCGATATGCTGGCTGGTCGCATAGCCCCCGAACTAGGTGGGTCGCCGGATTATCTGGATATCATCGGCTTCAATTACTATTACGACAATCAATGGGTCTCCGATCATTCGTTCTATCTGCCCTGGGGCGACCCAATGCCTGACCCCCGCTGGTTACCGCTGCATCGGCTCCTGATAAGAGCGTATCAACGCTACAAAAGACCCATTGCGCTGACCGAAACCAGCCACCCCGGAGAGGATCGTCCCTACTGGATTAGTATGATAGGACGTGAGTGCGCAGCCGTCATTCGGGCGGGCATACCACTGTGGGGTGCCTGTATTTATCCCATCATCGACCGGCCCGACTGGGACCATCTGCACAACTGGCATCGTTCCGGTTTGTGGGATGCCGATCATACCGTTGACCCGCCCCGCCGGGTATTGTATGAGCCTTACGCCCGGGCGCTGTTGCAGGCCCAGAAAGTGACGAATGCCGTTGGTGGGAAATAGACTGTTGTTCGTTATGTTTGATTCGCGAACCTCGTTTCTACCCACTTCGCCTGAATCTATTGGCCTCCACTACGCTGTTTCTATCCGTTCTATCCTTACTATTGACGTTGTCTACCACCGTTCGGAGTCAGTCGCAAAACCAGTTTTTTAATCTGACGGATTCACTAACCAGCTACCTGAATCAGCTACCTCCGGAGGCTCGGGTGAGTTTAAGCACTCACTCGTTAGATGACACTACCGCATCGTTCGCATACCGGGCCGATGTCCGGGTACCGTCGGCCAGCGTGATCAAGCTGCCCATTATGCTGGAACTGATGGAGCAAGTAAAGGCGGGCACCATTAATCTGGACGCTGTTCATACGCTAACCGAAGCCGAAAAGGTAGGGGGCGATGGTGTGCTGAAAACGTACCCTGACCAAAGCCGGGTTAGCTACCGGGAATTATTGCGCCTGATGTTGACCAAGAGTGATAATACCGCAACCAACATCCTTATTCAACTACTCGGGCGCGACGCTATCAACCAGCGCATCCGAAAACTGGGTCTTGAACGCAGTCAGCTAAATCGCGTTATGATGGACACGCTGGCGGCCAGACAGGGTCGGGAAAACTACGTGACTGCGCAGGAAATGAATACACTGCTGGAAAAAGTGTACCGCCATCAGGTGGCTACGCCCGACCATTGCGAGGAGATGCTGGCCATCATGAAACAGAATGAAGACATACTCACCATTCCCCGGTTACTACCTAAAAGTATGGCAATAGCCCATAAAACGGGTACACTGGCCTACGTCCGGGGCGATGTCGGGATTATTTATACGCAGAAACCATTTTTACTATCGGTATTTGTGGAGGGCGTACCAACGCCGGAAGCCGAGCGAATTATCAGTGAGGTTGCGTTGATATGTTATAACTACTTTTCGCGTCTATGACCACCTTCGCCGATAAGGCCATTCGTTATTATACTAATCTGGCTGCTCCTGCCAACCTGCCACCCGGCATTGGTGTGATGAACCCCTACCAGTCCCCGGCCGTACAGGAAATTGTGCATTCTTTCTACACGCGTTTTTTCAGCGATACCAAACCGCGCGTCTTTTTGCTGGGCATCAACCCCGGTCGATTTGGGGCGGGGGTTACGGGAATCTCATTTACCACGCCCCAGAACCTGCGCCGGTACTGCGGTATTGAGAACAACCTGCGTGATACGCCTGAATTATCGAGTCGGTTCATTTATCAGGTCGTCGAGGCCTTTGGCGGTGCGGAGTCGTTTTACGAGAGTTTCTTTCTGAGTTCGCTGTTTCCGCTGGCGTTGACGAAGGATGGGAAGAATTACAATTTCTACGACGACCGGGCTACTACCGGTGCTCTTTGGCCCGCCATTACGGAGGCTATTCAAACGCAACTGGACTTTGGGGCCAATCGGAATGTGGCCGTTTGCCTAGGTCGGAAGAATGAAACGTACCTGCGCCGACTGAATGAGCAGCAGGGCTTTTTCAGCCGCATCGTCACCCTCGACCATCCACGCTATATTTTACAGTACAAGGCCAAAGACGTTCCTGCCTATCTGGAAAAATATATCGCTACGCTACAGGACTGCCTGGAAGAGTCATAAAAAACCGGCTCTGTCAAGAGCCGGTTCTCTTAAAATTACTGCTTCTTCAAATCCATTATAAACGTGTAAACGGTTGGATCAGGAGCCGGATAATTCAGGTTACCCTGCCACTGTAGTTTTAGCGTGGGCGCCGTGCTGACAACGGTATATTCCGTCTTGGTACCATCGCCTTTAGTAACCGTTAACTTGCTTCCATTCAACACCCATTTGCTGGATGCATCGATACCCGTAAAGGTGCTCACGGGTACCGGAATACTCTGACACGAACTTGGATTATCAGTCGTTGCCGTTCCACCGGTTTTAAATGTAATTGTCAGATCGTTCAAACAGGTGGTGTTGCTGAACAGTAGTTTCGAAGCAGCAATCAGATCGCTGAACGTACCCAGTACCTTAGGATCAGCCGTGAGGGACATGATTTTATAACTTCCCTCAATAGTGGTAGTTGGAGTAACGGGGGTGTCCGTCTTCGTACAACTGTCGACCCCCAGTAGCAGGGTAGCAATGGATGCGCACAGGAACAGGCGCGATAGATAAGTTTTTTTCATTTGTTTTGGTCACTAGAGGTGAGAAACAGCGTCATACGCAGTATTGACACGCAAATAAAAACGTTACGTGATAAATTGAGCAACGAGTTTGCGTATTTTTTTTGTGTTTTTTGCAATTGATCCTTGCCGGTAGAGAAGTCTACGCTAAAAAAGCGCTCACGGCTACTCCCCGAAAGTGGGTATACCGTGCGTGTAATCCCGCTTCTGATTACTTTTGTTTTCTACGCTGAATCACTCCATTCCCTAATCGTATCTCCCTATGCTTATAACGACTACTTCTACCATTGAAGGCAAACAAATTACCCAGTACATTGGCCTTGTCAATGGCGAGGCTATCATTGGTGCCAACCTGGTCAAGGATTTCTTCTCCAGCATCCGCGACGTAGTGGGTGGCCAAACAGGAGCTTACGTGCAGGCCCTCCGCGAAGCGAAAAGTATTGCCCTTAAGGAAATGGTCGATCAGGCTACGCGCCTGGGTGCCAACACCATCATTGGTGTCGATTTGGATTATCAAACAATTGGTGCCAATGGAGCTATGCTCATGGTGAGTGCAAACGGCACGGCGGTAATCGCGGAGAACATCCAATCTGCACAATAAAAAAGCGTTCGGGCAGGTGTAATCCCTCACCGAAGTAAAAGGCAGCGTTGAGCAAGACTTAAGAAGATTCGCTTTTCAGAACACAGCCCTGTGTATGGCTGAACACGATTCGTTCGTTCATTTTCACCTGCCCCCGCGAGCCGAAACGATATAACTGTTTGTCATCGCCAAACCGGAACCCCGAACCGTATGCTACTGGAAATTATGAATAAAACCATTGTCCTACTTACACAAGATCTCCCCTATTAATGGAACAGGAAGTACGGTCACAGCGCCTTCGGTACCACGAGATTGATTTGCTTCGCTTTCTGGCAGCCTTTGTTGTTTTACTTTTTCACTATACCTTCCGAGGGTACGCGGCCGACCAACTTAATCCAGTACACTATCCACTGCTTGGGAAGATCTTTAAATACGGCAATCTAGGCGTAGAACTATTCTTTATTATCAGCGGCTATGTGGTACTTATGTCGGCTTACAACAAAACCGTCAGGCAGTTCTTTATTTCGCGCGTTGTCCGACTCTACCCCGCCTTTTGGGCCGCCTGTACTCTCACGTTTTGTGTTATGTATCTGTTTGGCCCCGCCAAAGGAACTCCTGGATGGTCTATATTTATGGATGCATCGATTGAAAAATATATACTCAACATGACCATGCTCCAGCAGTTTTTCGGGGCTGGGGATTTGGACGGCGTGTATTGGACTTTATCGTACGAAATAATTTTTTATTTTCTTATTTCGTTGTTTCTGGCTTACCAGCTAATGCGTTACCTGGTTCTTATTTTAAGTATCTGGCTGCTGTATTCAGCCTATGCTGGATTTGCGATGTTCACCTCTCCTTTTGCTACCCTCTTGCTTCCCGCTTATAGCCCTTTTTTTATAGCGGGTATGCTGTTTTATCTATTACAGCAAAATATGGGAAAGGCTAAGCAGCTATACGGTCTATTGCTTGTCTCATGGGTCTTAGGTATTCGGCATTCTCTGGCGCATGCCACATGGGATGCTCGATACTATCATACGACGTTTTCACCCCTAGTTATTGGTACTCTAATTAGCCTGTTCTATATATTGTTTCTGTTGATTATTCGTAGGAAAGTTAATCTACATCGATATAAATGGCTTTCTTGGTTAGGGTCGCTTACTTATCCGCTTTATCTGTTACACCACAATTTGGGCTTTATTCTTTTTCAACGATTGGGTGGAAAACTAGACAAGTACGTATTACTTATTGGTATTATACTCTTCATGCTACTGTTGTCTTATCTGCTTCATGTCTATGTGGAAAAGCGGTTTACCCCCTATTTAAGGGGCGGGATAAATAACCAATTAAACCGACTTGACAGAGCTGTATCTTCTCTGTAAATAATGCCAGACTACTACGCGCCTAAACAGACGCTATGCTCAAATCGCCCAAAAACCCCAATAAGAGGGCGGCTTCAGGAACCGCCCCTAAGCTGATTGCTGTCATTAAGAACGGGATGACCGAACAGGAAATGAACGAGTCCGGCGAACACTGGGCCAATCATCCAGGACCTTACTGACCGTAGCGGAAACGTTAGCGTATACCGCTGAAAAAGATAAGAGACTTGCGGAGAACAAACAACCTAGATTGTGAGGTTGATCTTTGAGTGCTATGAGTATATTGTATTTTTCTGTGAAAGCGGCCACTCTTCGAGAGTGGCCGCTTTCTGTTTATAGTCACATAACGTATGATAACTTATGCATCCTGACTAAAAATAATGGTAGTCCTTAAAAAGTAACGATCGTAAGTAAAAGCCGCAGCCGGGCCATAGTTTTGGGTCACCAAACTCATTTATACGTGCCATGTTCCGACAACATAACTGCCCTGCTTGCGGCTCGACAAACTTAGTTAAGAACGGTTTCACTTACTACGGTAAAGCCCGACTAAAATGTAAACACTGTGGTCGCCAATTTGTCCAGATGCGCACTTATGAACCCTTGTCTAACGAATGTAAACGGCGAGTAGAACTTATGTTAGCCGAACGCATCTCACTCGAACCGGGCCGCCGGTGCGGCAATCTGTCGTATTATGGAAATTGAAGCCCACCAAGTCTATACCTATATGGACGAATTATACGATGAAGTACCTCAGAATTTAGCCTGTTCCGTAAAGGATGCTACTGATATTAAGTTAGTTAAAACTGATTTTAAACTCGATGAATTGTGGACGGGGACGCCCGTGCGGTTTTGTGGGTTGGAAAGCCAACAAACAGTGGCTTTGGCTGGCTCTTGACCGGGCGAGTCGCCAGGTAGTAGCCTTATTTATTGGCGACCGAAGCGCGAATGGGGCCTTAGGTTTATGGCAGGCTTTGCCTGAACGTTACCGGTAGAATAGAAAACGAAAATAGCCCCTAACTTCACTTTGCTATAATTAGCCAGTTTGACCGCTTGGGTAGAACCATAGGAAGCCTTAAAACGAGTTGTTATTAAAGGGGGTATATGAAAACAAACCGCTGATAGGCGAAAATAGACTGTTCGCTCCCACACTCAGGCATTTCCTCCAACCCGCTTCAGAAAGGGAGATGGATAATCACCTTCAGCAACCAGATAGGCCGGGCAAATTCGTCGAAACGGTAACCTCAAGCAGAATGCCTAACTACTGCGCCTGACCGAGTCAGTAGCCCGGCCGGGACTACTCCGGTAGCTATTAGTTAGCCCCAGCTTGTTCCCAAACTCGAAGTAGTACTCGCTGAGTAGCCCGATGCGAAAACTCTCTTGTTTTATGGTATGGTAGCAGCTACGCAGATAATCAGTCAGCATCTGCTGGAGCTATTCGACTATTCGCTGTCTGACAGTGAGATAACAACCATCACTGGCAACAGCATTACCGCCACGCGGGAGCGGCATAACCGCCTTTCAGCGGGTCTTGTTTAACGGTGAAATTGTGTTGGTCAGGTGTATAAAAACAGTAGGTTTAGGCCTATTTTCCGTTTACTGTATTAGTCAAAACATCTGAATTTATCTTCATTCATGTCACCATCCGTAACCCGTCGTCAAACGCTGGCTCTGTTAACTGCTTCTGCCGGTGCAACCCTGGCCACCCCCACTTTAGCAACCGCCGAAACGGTATCGGCTGCCCCCACGGCTCAGTCACCGTTTACGCTGTCCCTGAACATGAGTACCATTCGGGGGCACAAGCTGGGCTTTGTGAAAGAACTGGAAACGGCGGCCAAAGCGGGATTTAAGGCCGTTGAAATCTGGATTGAAACGTTGCAAACCTATCTGACCAGCGGGGGCACACTGCCCGAAGCGCGTAAGCGATTGAGTGACCTGGGTATCACGGTAGAGAACGCCATTGGGTTCGCGCCCTGGATTGTGGATGATGAAGCCACCCGGGCCAAAGGTACCGACCAGCTTAAGCGGGAAATGGACCAGCTAGCCCAAATTGGCTGCAAACGAGTCGCTACGCCCCCTATCGGTGCCCATACTTCGGGGAGTCCCAAAATAGATTTGTACAAGGCCGCCGAACGGTACCGGGCTATTCTGGACATCGGCGACAAAACCGGCGTGGTTCCCCAGCTGGAACTGTGGGGTTTTTCGCCCAACCTGAACCGTCTGGGCGAAGTGATGTTTGTGGCTATTGAAAGCGGGCACCCTTCTGCACGGGTACTACTGGATATCTACCACCTCTACAAAGGCGGCTCCGGCAATACAATGCTTCCTCTGGTTGGCAAACCCGCCATCGAGGTATTCCATGTCAATGACTACACCGCCGACTTCACGCAGCAGAAAATCACCGATGCCGACCGGGTCTATCCCGGCGATGGCGTTGCGCCCATCAAGGAAACCCTGAAACTCATCAAACGAGCCGATAAGCCAATTGTGCTCTCGCTGGAAGTGTTCAATAAGGCATATTACGCCCAAGACGCTCAAGTTGTAGCCAATATGGCCATGGCCAAAATGAAAGCGATGGTGGCGGGTATGTAGCGTAACATCAGGTATCGTGGACTTCAGTCCGCTAATCACGGGTTACGTTTTCCAGCTACAATTTAGCCGATGACTGGCGGACTGAAGTCCGTGGTACCTTTAATACGCCCAAGCCATCAGCCCCCCATCCACCGAAATAGTCTGACCAGTCACGTATCCCGATGCGGGCATACAAAGGAACGAAACGACCGAAGCCACCTCTTCCGGTTCGCCAACGCGGTTCATTGGCGTGCGTTTCAGGATACCCGCCAGCTTATCGGGGTTGGTTAATACGGGCGTTGCCAGGGGAGTATTAATGTACCAAGGAGCTACTGCGTTGACCCGAATGCCGTCCGAAGCCCATTCCACCGCGAGGTTGCGCGTGAGTTGCAGCATGGCCGCTTTGGTCATGCCGTACAACGACCCGCTGCTTGTATGGGCCAATCCCGACACCGACGATACCATCACAATTTTACCCATTCCTGATGATTTGAGTAACGGATAAGCCGCCTGGGTTAGCTCATAAGCGGAGCGCATGTTGGTATTCAACACATGCTCATAATCAGCCGGGCTATAGTCTACGGTAGGTTTCCGAATGTTCGTTCCAGCATTATTCACCAGAATATTCAGCGTGTCCCACGTTTGGCTGAAGACCGCTATAATGGTACTGGCCGCACCTGGCTGGCTTACATCGGCAGCAACGCCAGCCACATCGTGTCCCTGTTGCCGGTAATCGCTAAGCTGCTGTTGAAGCAACGCGTTATCACGCGCCACAATAAATACGGATGCGCCGAGGTCGAGAAACTGACGAACGACAGCTTCGCCAATTCCTTTCGTGCCGCCCGTTACTAGGGCGCGTTGGCCGCTTAGCGACCATAGAGGCTGATTCATAGTAAGGTCAGGTAATCGTGTCTTTCTGCAAACCTACGCAGCGCACTTATGGTAATGTGCCCGCTCGCTACTATTTTTAACGTTTCAGACAAACTAATCTCATGAAGATACGAATCGGGTTAATGGTTGGCCTGAGTGCTACGCTGAGTATAGCACTGGCGCAGAACAAGCCTAAAGCGGAGGATGTGCAGACCTTTACGCTTAAAAACGGCATGAAATTCATGGTTCTTGAAGACCATTCGATTCCCAACGCCAATTTCTATACGTTCTGGAAAGTAGGTTCCCGCAATGAAGTACACGGCATCACGGGACTATCCCACTTTTTTGAACACATGATGTTCAACGGGGCGAAGAAATACGGTCCTAAGCAATTTGACCGCACGATGGAGGCCAATGGCGGCTCGAACAACGCTTACACCACCGAAAACACCACCGTTTACACCGACTGGTTTCAGAGTGGTGCCCTCGAAACAATTTTTGACCTCGAAGCCGACCGCATCCGCGACCTCGCCATTGATTCCAGCATGGTAGAAAGTGAGCGCGGTGTAGTGCTGTCGGAGCGAAGTACGGGATTGGAAAACAGTAACTACCGGGTACTGAGCGAACTGGTAGGCGCAACGGCCTTCGTCGAACACCCCTACATGTTTCCGGTCATTGGATTCGAATCCGACATCAAACGCTGGACACGGGCCGACCTCGAAAAATACTTCAAAACGTATTATTCGCCTAACAATGCGGTGGCCGTTGTGGTGGGCGATGTTACCCCCGCTCAGGTGAAAAAACTGGCCGAACAATACCTGGCTCCTATTCCGGCCCAGAAACTTCCTGATAGTCTGCGTACCGTAGAACCCCCGCAAAACGGTGAACGCCGGGCCACGACTTACAAGGACATTGCCACTCCGAATATTCTGCTGGCTTATCATATACCCGCTACCCGCCACCCGGATTACTACGCGTTGGATTTGCTGAGTGGGGTGCTGAGTTCGGGAAATTCATCCCGTTTGGTGAAGTCGCTGGTGCTGGATTCGACCCTGGCATCGCGGGTGTTTACCAACGTAGAACTATCGTTCGACCCAGGCCTGTTTACCATTTATGGCATTGCCGCCAATGGTGTTTCGGCCGAGAAACTGGAACATTCGATTGAGTTTCAGATTGACCAGGTTGTGACTGAAGGAATCACCGACACCGAACTTCAGAAGTTAAAGAACCAGAAACTGATGGAGTTTTACCGGACGATGGAGAGCATCAATGGCAAAGCAAACTCGCTGGGTACGTACGAACTGTTTTTCGGCGATTACAAGAAACTGTACGAGGCCCCGGCTCTTTATAACAAGGTAACAAAGGAGGATATTCAGCGAGTAGCGAAAACGTACCTGACCAGCCGAAACCGTACCGTAGGCTATCTACTGCCCGAACCGAAGACCAATCCATCAAAAAATAACTGATTCTAACTCGGATACAATTACGAATTTTCAGGACTTACATTCTAAGCGATTTTTGTCATCCCGACGCAGGAGGGATCTTGAATTATCATAACACTTGAGATCCCTCCTGCGTCGGGATGACAAAAAAGCTTCATGAA
>JBBSTD010000048.1:0-49244 GCA_038236215.1 Cytophagales bacterium
GGCCTGATAGGTCAGCCCGGTCGACATCGAATCGCGGATAACGATGTTGTTGAGGTTGCTGCTGCTGTTGTTGGTGACTACCAGCGTGTAGGTCAGGATATCGCCAATGACCGCTCTGGACTTGTCCACCCGTTTGGCCAGAGAAAATTGGGCGGTAGTAGTGATGCAGGAAGTCGGGGCGTTATAGTTAGCTGACGCCGAATAACCGGATGAATTGTTGTTACAGTCTTCCAGCCAGTTGTAACGGAACGTACTCTGCACATTGCCCTGCTGAGCGTTGAGGGTGATGGTTGGATTGTCGGCGTATGGATTGAGCGTGTAGGGTCCTGCTGCGGTAGTGGCCTGGAGTTCACCGGCTACGGCAAAGGTGACGGGGCTACCATTAAGTCCGGTGTACTGAGGATTGAATTTAATCTGTCGCTGGGTAGGGCTCAGAGAGGTACAACTTATTTTGTTTACCCCCACGATAGCGAAGGTGCCGGTAGTAGGGGTGGCGTTGTTGCTCCCCCCGCTGACGGTGACAGTATGAGCACCAGACCCGGCTTGTAAACCGGCCAGGCTAAAGCTGGCGGAGGTCTGGCCCGCCGTTACGTTGATCGTAGTGGTGGTACTCCCATCCGTGATGGTAAGCGAACCCGCTACAGCATTTGCCAGGCTAATGGTACCCGACAGGGTGTATTGGTTAGTAGTAGGGTTACAGCTACCCGGCGTTGCATTTATGGACAACTGAGGTCCATCAGCAGCGGTAGGCCGAACCGGATTTTCTGGGCTTATGCCACCGGGTAAAATTCCTCCAAGAACTGGTAAGGTCAGTTCGAACAAACACAATAGCGTCCAGAAAACTTTTTTCATTTTCTTCTCCTGGTCCAGGATAGTTAAGCAATGCAATGATGGTATCGTTGAATAAATAGTAAATCGCCGGAGAGGGTAGAGCTGTGGTTGGAAAGCAGGCAGGTGAAAATCGACTGGTTGTGGTCGTACAGGCAGGAGACAGAGGAGGTTTCTGGTGAACCGCTGGCCTGTGTACGCCAGAAGTCTACATTTACCAGGACTTGTTCGGAAATCAGTAAATAGCCTGTCATAAAACCGAAGGGAGTCGGAGTAGGCCAGTCAATGTTTTCTGAAGTAGATATGGACATATGCGCTTAGTCTGTAGTTGCCTTGTAGAATATGTTTACAGACTTGGCAAAAAACATGCCGAACGAAAAGTGGGGCGAATTCAAAGCCCTATTTCGGTCGACTTGCGCTACTGTATGATGGAAAGTTTCATTGAAATCATTTACTATTTACAGTGATAACACATTGATAATTAGAGGACAACCATTTTTTGTATACAATTGGTTATCGAATAAGAAACTTTCGTAAACAAATTTCAACAGATAAATACATTTATCTATTTTTATGTATGGCTAGCTTTTCTGGTTGAATTTGGTACACTTTAGTACGTCGGGAAGCAGCAAAAAAGCGAACCAATAACGAAAGCGGGAGCGGTTCGATGGCTGATCCTGAGAAATTTGTTCGCTTCGTAGCCGCCAAAAATGTACCTTGCAACCTACAGATATCCGCTGATCACAGACTGATTTTACATGAAAAATGGAACAAGTACCGATAACAATACCCTACCATCGGTTACGCAGCCGGTAGCTTCCCAAATCAGCGTTTCCTCTGAAATTGGTACGCTGAAACGACTGCTGATTCACAGTCCAGACCGGGGCCTGGGTAAAGTTGTACCATCAAAAGCGCAGGACTGGTTGTTTGAAGATATCGTTCACCTGGACATGATGCGCCGGGATGAGTACGACTACTACGTTAAACTCTTACTGTATTTTCTGGACCCCGATAAAGTACGGGGTAAGGTAGCGTCCATCGGCCCTGACTCCGACCGCAACTTCTACAAACCGGACCATGAGGCTTATTTTAAGTCCGACAAAGTCATCGACCTTCAGGTACTCCTGGCCGATATTCTGGTCGATACCGCCATCCGCACCCGTATGATTGCCGCCATCTGCGGAATTGAACGCAAGTCTTTTCGCACCCAGCAAGAACTAAGCCAGTTTGAACCGGTGGAACTGGCCAAAGTCATGATTTCAGGCTCGCTACCCGACCTGACCATGCTTTTTGCACCATTGCCCAATTTTATTTTCACCCGGGATATTGGTATCGTTATTAATGACCATATTCTGCTGAATAAGCCAGCCAAACTGGCCCGTACCCGCGAAGCGTTGTTAGCGCAGTATATTTTCTTTAATCACCCACTATTCGCGGACTATCAGGATAAAATTCTGGAAATTCCGGACAATGAGCAGGCCTTTCTACTGCCCGATACCGATATAAACCGTGACATTACCCGCTCGACCCTGGAGGGGGGCGATGTGATGATGATTGCCAGGCGACACCTGATAATTGGTGTCAGTGAACGGACAACATTATACGCAGCTCAACAGGCTATGCGGCTGGTATTCGGCAAAAACCTGGTCGATAAGGTAACCATCGTCAAGATTCCCAAGAAACGGGATTACATGCACATCGACACGGTGTTTACGCAGGTAAAGCGAAACGTGTGGGTGTTATTGGGTACCCTGGCCCGCACGGGCGATGAGGCCCGGCAACGCGACGTTATTCACTTCTTTGCCCCCAAAGATGTGTCGGAAGATATGAAAATCATGCAGTTCACAAAGGGTCTGGAACAAAAACCCATCGAAATAGAAAACCTTGAGGACCTGCTGACCGACATCAGTAAAAATGACCTCGGTGCTACCGAACCGGTGCAGTTCATTTATTCGGGCAATAAGGAATTTCCCTTCGGTGCCCGCGAGCAATGGACGGATTCCTGCAACCTGCTGGCTCTGAAAGATGGTGTTGTGGTGGGGTACGACCGGAATGAAAAAACGACCGATGCCTTCCGGGCTGCTGGCTTCGACGTGATTGGAGCGGCCAAACTGCTGGACCGTTTTGAACGGGGGGAGTCCTCACCGAAAACCATCGAAAACACGTTTATTATGTTGCCCTCTGCTGAGTTGAGTCGGGCGCGAGGGGGCTCACACTGCATGAGTATGCCGTTGTTCAGGGAGGAAGTGTAAAAATAGTCGGTGAGTTGTTAGTTAGTCAGTTGTCAGTTAGTGCTAAATTTTAACCGTAACTCTTGTAATTACGGGCTGGAAAGGGGGAGTTACTGATGTGGCAGAAAGCGCAGGATTGGGCTGCTGTATTCCATGATACATATCGGACTTACCGTGACTGAAGTTTAAAGTAACATATTTTCCGGGCATCCTTGTCTGTATCAAACCGTTTCGCGGGAAGCTTTGACCACTAAAGTAACCCTAGCTTTATTCGTTTTCCTGCCATCGCCGGAGCGTAATCCAATGAAGTTAAGTCAATGACTTATTTGGCTTATTGATTGGTCTACATCGATTCCCGTAAAAAGGAATTGTTTGTGAAAACAGCAGCAGAAATTTCCCCAATGGTGTTTGCTGTGCGAAAATCGTTGTCAAAGTGAGTTAGGCGCACTAATTTGCTACTTTTTAAGCAGATTGTTTTGTTGCTGACGTACGGCTCCTACTACTTATTACCCTTATTGTACTACTTTACTACCTATTATGCAATCACAGGCTACTTCCAGCATTTTAATGATTCGTCCCGTTCGTTTCGGGTTCAATGAGCAGACGGCCGATTCCAACGCATTTCAGGATAGTACACTGGCTGAACAAACAAAGAATGTGGTGCAGAAAGAGGCCCTGCAGGAATTTGATGCGATGGTACAACAACTTCGGGCCATTGGCATGGATATAATAGTCTATGAAGATGCCCCTGAGCCACACACACCCGACTCTGTTTTTCCAAATAATTGGGTTTCTTTCCATGCTAGTGGTACCGTGGTGCTCTATCCTATGCAGGCCGAAAACCGTCGGCTCGAACGCAGGCAGGATATTATCGATGACCTGGCTGAGCGATTTCACGTATCCCGGGTAATTGACCTGACTCATTTTGAACAGGAAGGCAAGTTTCTGGAAGGTACCGGAAGCCTGGTACTCGACCGCATGAACCGCGTGGCATTCGCCAGTCTATCCCCCCGCACGCATCCCGATGTATTGGCCGAATTCAGCCGCCAAACGGGCTACCGGGTTGTGACATTCCACTCCGCCGATGCCGGGGGAACGCCCGTATACCATACCAACGTAATGATGTGTATGGCGGAAACCTCCGCCATTGTGTGCCTGTCGGCTATTACGGACCCCGACGAACGGCTCATGGTTCGGCAGGAACTGGAAAAACTCGGTAAGCGGGTATTCGATATTTCGATGGAGCAAATGGCCAGTTTCGCCGGAAACATGCTGCTTATCAGGTCTGGGAAAGGGCAGAAGATGCTGGTCATGTCTACCCGTGCCTATGACTCCCTCACTCCTAACCAAATCAGTCAGTTAAACGAGTATGCTACCCTTATTCGCTTCGACCTCTCTATGATTGAAGACAATGGAGGAGGATCAGCCCGCTGTATGATGACTGAGGTGCATTTACCCCTTAGGTGAAGTAATAGGGTGCGTATTGGACGTGAAGAGCCATTCTGTGTAGGCAAAATAGTCATATGGCTCCCCACTTTCAACACGCATTCATCATTACCAATAGTTTTTTTATTTTTGCTTGCACATACAAGTATCAGTAGTACCTTTGCTGACGGCATACGAAAGTAGACGATGAAAGACGAAAAAATCAGTACCATAGTTTGTGAAGAAAAGTCAGCCACACGTTTTAGCGCGTGTCTGCTGTTTTCGGCCAATGCGCTGGCGCGGGCCATCACAGCCATGGGGGACGAAGAGTTTGGTCGGTTCGGCTTATGCTATTCCCATGCTTACATGCTGTGCGAGGTAGTAGCCCAGCCTGGAATTACTCCTTCGGAACTGAGCGAAACGCTGTATTTGACCCCATCAACCATCACGCGTCTGGTGGAGAAGCTGGAGCAGAAACAGTACGTCCGGCGTGAGTCGGAAGGAAAGCGAACGTTGATTTACGCTACCGCCGAGGGCGAAGCGATTCAACCAGAAATTGCCCGGGCCTGGGAGCGGGTCGGTACACGTTACTCGGAAGTTATTGGCAAAAACGATGTTTGCCAGCTGACCCAACAGGTGTTCAAAGCCGCCAAGGCGTTGGGAAAGGCCTCCTGATTAAGTTAAATAGAATTGTTTGCACATACAACAAAAAAACAGAGCCATGAAAACGAATGAAACAGTAGTTGGTATCGCCAACGGGAAATTGAGCACGCAAACGAAAGATATCTGTCGTTCCCTGGCCGAAGGGGGCGTTTCCTGCCTTGTTGTGCAGAAAGAAAATACGCATACTGAGCATGTTGAGCCAGCGGTCGTGGCAGAACCGCAGCACTGGTCGGGCCAACCGGGGCAGGACTTGTTTTTCAATGGCTGGAAACTGCTTTTTTAGTGCATAGCAGCACGAATTTGATAACCCATCAATCAACGCTGACCGCTTAAGTAACTATGAACTACATCATTACCGGCTCATTGGGCCATACCAGTAAACCCATTGTGGAAGGCCTCACCAAAGCAGGCAATAGTGTTACGGTCATTACCAGCACACCAGCCAATGCGGCCGCTATCGAGGCTTTGGGTGCCAAAGCCGCTGTTGGCAATGTTGAGGATGCAGTCTTTTTGAAACAGGCCTTTGCCGATGCTGATGCGGCCTACCTGATCATTCCCAACAGCTGGGGCGCAGCGGATTTGCGGGCCTACCAAAACCAGGTTGTTGATAACTATATTGCTGCTATCCAGGCAAACGATATTCGGTTTGTGGTACTGCTGAGCAGCGTGGGTGCCGGTTTAGGCCAGGGTATTGGACCCGTCGATGGCTTATACGACGCTGAACAAAAACTGGCGAAAGTACCGGGGCTTAACAGCAAATTTCTGCGCCCATCCTACTTCATGTACAATCTCTTGGGCATGACCAGAATGATAAAAAACATGGGTATTATGGGAAGCAACTTCGGGGACGATACCCTCGTGCTGACCCATACCGATGACATTGCCGAAGTTGCCCTTCATGAACTCCTGACCCTGGGTTTCACAGGCCATCAGGTACGCTACATCGCCAGCGACGAACGGACCGGGACCGAGATTGCGCAGGTGCTGGGAGAAGCTATTGGCAAGCCCGAAACACCCTGGGTTGTCTTTTCCGATGCGCAAAGCCTGGAAGGGATGAAAGGAGCGGGTATGAGCGAAGAAATGGCCTTTTTATATACCACAATGGGGAAATCAATCCGGGAAGGCACGATGCAGGCCGATTTCTTCAAAAATAAACCTGCTTATGGGAAGGTGAAACTGGAAGCTTTCGCCAAAAACGAATTTGCGCCTGCTTTTGGCGCCTAGTGATAGCCATAATACTCACTATAGTTTCGTCTGGATAAATTAAAGCTACCCACGCTTCAAGGAACCCGTTTATCTTACCGCAGTCCCCGCTTCTTAAGCATTGGCTCACTGGCGGGATCATGACCCCTGAAATCGCGGAACATTTTGCCGTACTCGACTGTGTTCCCGCGCGATAGGATCATATCCCGGAAACGCTGGCCGTTAGCCCGGCTCAGTCCGCCGTTTTCCTGGAACCAGGCAAAAGCATCCTGCGCCAGTACTTCTGTCCAGGCATACGCGTAATAGCCACCGGCATACCCATTGCTCCAGATATGCAGAAAATAACTCGACCGATAACGCGGAGGTACCTGCTGTAGAAAGAAACCCGTTTTCTTCAGCGCGTCCAGTTCAAATTTGTCCACATCCTGAACGGCGGCATCGGGAGGTAAGGTATGCCATTGCATATCGAGAGAGGCAGCCGCCAGGGCTTCGGTAAGCGCGTAACCCTGATTGAAGGTGGCGGCTTTCTTAATTTTATCGACCAGTGTTTGGGGCATCGGCACCTTGGTCTGGTAATGCACGGCGAAGTGTTTAAACACATTAGGATACAATGCCCAGTTCTCATTGAACTGCGAGGGGAACTCGACATAATCACGCGCCACGTTCGCACCAGAGAGCGCAGGGTACTGCTGGCTGGCAAATAAACCGTGCAGTGCATGGCCAAATTCATGGAACATGGTTGTTACGTCCGAAAAGCTGATAAGCGCAGGCTGTCCATCCGCTGGTTTGGGGAAATTACAGACGTTATAAACCACTGGCTTAGTTTCTAGTAGTTTCGACTGGCCTACCAGATTGCTCATCCACGCACCGCCCTGTTTGTTCTCCCGCTCGAAATAGTCGCCATAAAAGAGGCCTAACGGACTTCCATCTTTATCGAATACCTCAAAGACGCGGACATCTTTCTGGTAGACAGGCAGATCGTGATGTTCGTTGAACGTGATGCCGTACAGTTGCGTAGCGGCATAAAATACCCCGTTCTCCAGAACATTATTCAACTCAAAATAAGGCTTCACTTCACTATTATCCAGATTGTATTTCTGTTTACGTACCTGCTCGGCGTAGAAATTCCAATCCCACGGCTGTAGTTGGAAACCGCCTTTTTGCTGATCGATTAAACGCTGTATGTCGGCCGCTTCTGAGTTGGCTTTTGCGGTGGTTGCCGGTGCTAACTTACTCAAAAACTGGTCAACCGCTGTGGGCGTTGCGGCCATCTGGTCCTGAAGTTTCCAGGCAGCGTAGTTGGGATAGCCCAGGAGTTTAGCTTTGTCGGCGCGTATCTGTACCAGTCTGAGAATGGTTTTTCGGGTGTCGTCGTTATCGCCTTTTTCAGCGCGGGTCCACGAGGAATTAAATAATTTCTCCCGCAAAGGCCGATTGGCAAGCGATTGAAGCAGCGGTTGCTGGGTAGTATTTTGTAACAGGATGAGCCATTTGCCATCCAATTTATTGGACCTGGCATTCTGCGCCAGCACCTCTTTATCGCTCAATGCCAGTCCGGCTAGCTGGGTTGTGTCATTGACCGTAACATTCCCTGCTTTAGTAGCGGCTAGTAACTGATTGTTGAATTTAGCGGTTAAGGTTGCCTCTTCGCCATTGAGCGTTTTCATGGTCGCTTTGTCGGCATCGGAAAGTTTAGCCCCCGCCAAGACAAACTGCTGATAATAGTACTCCACCAACCGGTTTGATTCTGCATCCAGCTTCAGGTTGGCCCGTTGGCTATAAATTGCCTCGACCCGCTTGAATAGTTTCGTATTTAGGAAAATAGCATCCTGCATAGCGGCTTGCTTCGGGGCTATTTCCTCCTGTAGCTTTTGCAATTCGGGGGTTGTATTGGCCCCCGTAAGCAGGTTAAATACGTTATTGACACGGGTGTAGAGCTGGCCACTTTTTTCAATGGCTACCAGAGTATTGTCGAAAGTGGGGGCTTGCGTATTCTCGGCAATCTTTGTAATTTCTTCCTGTTGCTGTTTTAATCCGTCTACCAACGCGGGCTTAAAATCAGTTTCTTTCAGTTTATCGAAGGCAATCGTCTGATAAGGCAGTGTACTGGGAGAAGCAAACGGATTGCCGGATGACGTACTTTTATCTGATTGCTCCCCTTTGTTACACGAACTGGCAACTAACAGTAAAACCACTGGTGCCCACCTAATTATTATATTCATGGCCTGAATTCGAAGAGTTAGAAAATTAGTCATTATAAATGTACTACTCTCGACACAGAAAATGCTTTATAGGGGAAAACACCCACCAGTACCATTGAAGTTTCAGGGGCCAACGAGTACCCTATCAATCAAAAGCTGGCAAACGAACCCTAAAGCACCCTGTTGGGGACGAGTAACCTGCCGCCCGACACTCAAGAAAATGGTTTTTCCAGTTCCTACGGCTCCAACCAATACCAATGGGGTGTTGATGACGAGCGGTAGCGACTGCTGGCGTTGGGCATAGCCCACTACATATCTTTACCAGATGGTTGCTGGATTTAACCCACATAGGCACCAACGTTCTCCTAGTGTATAGGGATTATTAAGGGCGTTTTTGCCTTCGCCGAGACAAGCAGTTTAACCGCTCCCGTGGCCTTTATACGCAGTTTGTGGCAGGAGCACCAGAACCGAAGCAAGTACAGGAGTTTTGGGATGAAGGGAAGATTTGGGGTGGTGAGGAGAGTGGCTTATTGTTCTACACAATATCAGTATCTAATTCCCCAAATAAATCAAGCGGTATATCATCTGTGACCATACAAGGAACCTCTATCTTTTCGGTAATCGGGTAGAATGTGCGCCGGTCAGCGGTCAATATCACATCAAGGCGTTTGACCATACTGGCCGAAGCGGCTATTTTTAAATCATCAGATACCCACTGACGGGCATTCATTATATGATTTTCATTTAACGTCTTTTCCAAACTTCTAATAAACTCATGTTTGAGATTGTCAGGTAAAAAGTTAGCCAATGATTGTTGTAGGCGGTTTGCTATATTTCGGCTGAAATCAACAAACACTACGTTAGCTGTGTTAAAAATTAGAGTGACTTCCTGCGCCACATTCTCCGGTTGGGCGGTCTTTACTAATTCAGCTAATGTCACTGCCGAAACATAAAAGGCAGACTTTGCATTACCTTCATTATCTAACCCTCCAACATAATTAATGAGGGCTTGAGTATTTATTATCCGTTTCTGAACAGATGGGTTTTTTGCATGTCGTTCTGGATTCTGCAAGTAGTCGATAATTACAGACGTATCTAAAAATACGTGTCTCCATTCTTTGATAGGCTTAGATGGCTTCATTTTAAAGCATTAATCCACATTTCTCGACGAGAAAAATAACCCGTCGGGGTATTTCTGGCGCAACTCATCAGCCGCCTGCACAAATGTCTTTTTGCTCAATACCTCAAATTCTTCTAATGAAGCATGACCAACTAATCCCGATTCGTAGTGAATTTTCTGGCGAACTGTTAGTACTAATCGATCGGTCTTAAACGATTTGATGAGTTGTTTTTCTTGCTCTGAAGTTACATCAATATCATAAGGTGCATCACTTAGACGTATAGTAGCCCTGCTAGTTAGTGACCGACCACCAATAGCAGTAACAACTCCATAAACGGTGCAAATCTCATAATAAAATTCAGGCTTTCTAGGTATTGTAATTGTATCGATTTGCACGCGTTTGTCATTGTCTTTCGGGTCATACCCTTGAACAAAGAATCGCTTTCCAAGCACGTCCTTTAACTCTTGAGCATACCGACGCTCATCAACATTCATCCCTGCAAACTCATTGTGGCTTATGCGTTCGTGCAAGTTGGCAAGCCGAGCTTGGGCCGTGTAACTGTTTGTACTGACTTGAACTGCATAAGAATTACCGATTACTTGGCTTAAGACAATGGTCTCATCTTGAGCTAAATGCAAAGTTTTATACAAATATTGCAGTAGAGTTGCTATCTTATCTAAGGGTATGCCATTCCGGGCATTCAATGAATGCTGTTCGTCATCGAACCGGAGTACATAATCAAAGTTGTTCATAAAATAGATAGCGCCTTATCGCGGTTTGTAGCAAACAAAGCGCGTGTAAATATAAACGTTGCACGTGTGAATTTGTTGAATTGCCACAAATATAGAGCCGAACTAAATGCCTATTTTTAGCTCACCTCTGCCCTCAGCAACACCGTTCTACTTGCTCGCGCCAATCCTGATAGATTGCTTACTTATATGTATTCTCAAAAGCCAACAACCCTATAATCTCCCCAAGTTGGCTGCTGGATTTGACTAGCAAATAAACTCAGTGCGTGGCGAGGCATGAAAATCCATCCAGCGTATTGTTTTACGGAACCGTGTGGTCTTATATGCCTAAAAACCAGAAAGTTATAGTTTCGTAACCCTTTTGAAAGGTATTTGCTGAATTGTCAACGAAAATAAAGAAGCGATCCCCTTAACATACTCCCAACCCCCCTGAGAACCAATTTTTTATACGGTTGACCAGTGCGCTATCACGTCAGTTTCACACCAGATAGCAACGCCCCCAGTCGTAAACCCTGTTCTTCCAGAAGCTGGGGCGTCTGGGCAAGGGCTGTTTCAAGCGACATCGGCCCCGGCAAGATAGATGTGGCATATAACACTCCCGGCTGGGCCAACACCTGCCGCGTGTCCTGCAACGTGCCGCACACCAGCACCGTTGGCACGTGCTCTTCCCGCGCCAGGGCCAGCAAACCCGATACCAGTTTTCCCTGCCAGCTTTGGGCATCAACCCGCCCTTCGCCCGTAATGAGCAGGTCGGCCCAGCGCATTTTTCCCCGCATATTCAGCACGGCAAACAGGTAGTCGGTTGCCGGTATAATGGATGCGTTGAACAGTGATGCCATCCCACCCGCTACGCCCCCGGCGGCCCCCGCCCCTGGCAATTGACGAATATTTTTACCCAGCGTTCGCTCAAACACACCGGCCAGGTGCTGCATCCCATCATCGAGGTACTGGCGGGTAGCGGAGTCAGCTCCTTTCTGTTCGCCGAAAACGTGGGCGGCTCCGGTAGGGCCGCAAAACGGATTAGTAACGTCGGTCAGGATGCGTAGGTTGACAGGTGGCTTCTCAATTAGCCAGGCTGGCGGTACGAGGGTATGCACAGCCGCCAGGTTCTCGCCCGTCGGCGACACAGGTTGCCCGGCAGCGTCTAGAATAGAATAGCCCAAGGCAGCCGCGATACCCAGACCGGCATCGTTGGTTGCACTCCCCCCAACGGTCAAAATTAGGTCGGTACAGCCCCGGTTCAGCGCGTCGGCCATGAGTTGTCCCGTTCCAAATGTGCTGGTGTAAAGGCAGTTGCGTTCGGAGCGGGTGAGCCGTTCCAAGCCCGATGCCTGCGCCAGTTCGACCAGGGCAGTTTGCGTGCCGGTCAGCCACAGATACCGTGCCGTTATAGGGCGGCCCAGTGGATCACTTACTGGACAGGAGATCCATTCCGACGGCAGGGCTGCGTGTAGTACGTTAAGCGTACCCTCACCCCCGTCGGCCAGGGGTACCAACTGATAGGTTGCTTCAGGAAACGTTTGCACTAGCCCACGGTGCAGGCTCTGGCACACAGCCGAAGCCGGTAATGCGTCTTTGAAGGAGTCGAAAGCAAGCAGAATGTGCATAGTAAAGCCAATGCTGAACAACAGGGTAGAAAAGCATTTATAAACACAAAAAAGCTAGGCAGCGTCCAGATATACCGGCGTAATGAATCACACTCCGCCAAAATTAGAACCCCTGCGGTTGAAACGGCTACAGTTATACGTTGACTAGCACCCGGTACTAATTTCCGTGCTTATGGACGGGTATCGCCATGCGACTTGTTGGGGTGTATTGTTAGAAGACAGGAGGGGGCTGTGACATCCGTTTTCGGTAAGCCAGCCGAGGGCGTTGTATGAACAGTTTGCAGGTACAGTGAGTATACTAGTGTATGAAAGATAAAACCGTACTCATCACAGGGGCTAACTCAGGCTTAGGGTTGGCCACCGCTAAAGCACTGGCAAAAAAATCATTCGACCTGATTCTTCTGTGCCGTAATGAAAAAAAAGGACAGGATGCCATGGCCGATATTCAGCGGGATACCCCAACGGTCAAAATCAGTTTGGTAACGGCTGATCTCGCTGATCTTGACTCCGTACGGGAGGCCGCTGAAAAGATAAGCCAGGAATATCCCCGGTTAGATGTACTGATCAACAATGCTGGCTACACCCCGGCTACCATTGAGTTTACACCCGATGGTATCGAAAAGTCATTTTATGCCAGCCACGTTGGCCATTTTGTGCTGACCTGGCACCTGCTGGATCTGCTCAAAAAAACAGCCGCTGAAACGGGCGACGTTCGGATTATTAACCTGTCGTCGGCTGCTCACTTTATGGGTAGAAAAGCCCGCTTTTTCCGGCATATTGATGACCTATCGACGTGGTCGGCTTACGGAGATGATAAACTGGCCAATATCCTTTTCACCAAAGGACTTGCCCGGCAACTGGACGGAACCGGAATTCGCTCATACTCCGTGCATCCGGGGGCTGTCAAAACAAATTTCGGGGGTGATACGCCGGGATTTGTGGGGCAGCTGCTCAAAGTAGCGAGTCCACTGATGCGCTCGCCCGAAAAGGGCGCAAAAACGTCAATCTTCCTGGCATCATCCCCCCTGAAATCGATTGGTGAACGGAACAACGGAAGCTATTTTGCCGATAGCCAGTCGAAGGCAGTCAGCAACCGCGATGTAACGGACGAAAATGCCGACTGGCTTTGGGAGAAGTCGTTGTCTTTTGTTTGAAAAACCGGCAAAAGTATCAGGTGTTTATTACAGGGGATACAAAAATGACGATATCCAGGGGCTACCGTCATTCTAAACCCACTCTATGAGAAAAGTTTGTTAACGGCTCCCCAATGGTAATAGATAGCCAAGGGTTGCCTGCCCCAAAATCGTATTGGAATCGGTGGGTAAACCGCCGTTCGTACCGCTTAATAAGTACAGGCCGCGCCCCTCAATGGTGAGGTGGCCTGGTCCTGCTTTCAGCGCAACGCCGATACCGGCGGCTGCGCCGAAGCCGAAACGCCCCTTCGTATTGCTGACATCCACCTTCTTGCCGTCGATGCTGGTACTGGTGGTATAACGGGCGTACGGGCCAATATTGATAAAGAACCGGTTTCCGGCGTAAGTACCCGTGGCTATCTTTAGTAATAACGGTACTTCAACATTATCGACAGCCTGCCTATTGGCCCCAAATACCGAGTTGTTTTTGACCGTATAGCGCGTGTAGTTGACCTCGGGCTGAAACGAAACGACACCCTTCCCCAGCGTAAGCGTTATGCCCCCCACAAAACCAAGGCCGGGCGTACTGGTAGGGCGTATGTCCGTGAAGGCTGGGTACGTAACGCCCCCCCGAAAGCCGATGCGAACGCCAGACCTCCCCACAGCTGTATTGGGTTGCCGTTTATTTTCGTCTGGCTCATCAGTTGGTGGCAAAACCGGGTTGCTTACGGATGACTGTTGCGTTTCCATTATTGAGTCAGTTTTGACTGAAACCGGTACGCCAGCCGCACTGACTGGTTTTGTTGAATAACTATTGTATTGATCGTACAACTCCTGCCGCCTGTTTGGTTTTGGGCTCGTAGTGGCCTGTGCCAAACACGTGTGCAGGGGGAGATGCAGAAGCAATACATAGTAATAAGGTTTCACGTGTACCAGATTAGTAAATCGGTTCAGTAAGGTTAAGACGAAGCTGCTACATTTCATAATAGGACTGATTTAACGGGTAATTGGTTGAGTATACGGCTGTTTTTTGCGGACATTCCAGAAAAAACGTCCGTCTGCCAGTTGGTCAACTAAACAGTTGGTGAATTAGTCAGTTAGGTAATCGGTGAGTTGCTGACGCGAGCGTTGTATAAATTTCAACAATGTATTCACTAACCTGCTCACCGAATAACAAACTGAATTAACTGACTATGATAACCAACAACCAACGCACTGCTCTGATTACGGGAGCGAATAAAGGCATTGGAAAGGAGATAGCCCGGCAACTTGCAAAACGCGGATTCGCCGTATTTATTGGCTCCCGCGACATGGCCAAAGGACGCGAAGTGTCCGAGGAATTTTGTAAGGCCGGGTACGAAGCTACCTGTATTCAACTCGACGTTACCGATCCGGTCAGTATCCGGACGGCTTGTGGTACGTTTTCGCAAAAGGCCGATCATCTGGATGTATTGATCAACAATGCGGGGGTTCTGGAGGATCACGGCGAGGACATCCTCCGACTGAATGCTGAAATGCTGGATCGTACCATCAAAACCAATGTGAACGGGCCAATTATGGTCATTCAGGATTTTCTGGAGCATTTGATGAAAAGTCCGTCGGGCGGGCGCATCATCAATATATCTACGGGGCTGAGTAGCCTGGGTACAATGAGCAGTCATTACCCTGCGTATAGCATCTCTAAAACGGCCCTGAATGCCGTAACGAAGCAATTTGCTGGTGCTCTTAGTCAACATAATGTTGCCGTGAACTGTGTCGACCCGGGTTGGGTACAAACCGACATGGGTGGTTCCAACGCCAACCGAACGATAGAGAAAGGCGCGGAAACCATCGTCTGGCTAGCCGCTGATGCTCCCCAATCCGAGACGGGAAAGTTCTGGCACGATAAGCAGGAGCGGGAGTGGTAATGTTTTGTTTATGGGTGTGATTGAGGAGGCCGACTTGGTTATAAAACTCTATCCTGGATCGGATGCCGGGGCGGTTTAGGATACTCATAAACTCATGGCCATTTTCACAGCTTCATACGCATTCAATACCCCTCCCGACCGGCTTAGCTGGCTAAATGGAATTATTTGACCCGAACGGCCGGGCCTGCGAACGTTGATGGACGGTTTATACGCACTCTTCATGAGAATTTCTTTCACCTGTACAGCCGTTAGTTTCGGGAAGTAGGAGCGAAGCAGAGCCGCTACCCCTGCCGTCATGGGAGCGGCCATGCTGGTACCCGACAGACTGGCGTAGCGATTATTGGGCAGCGTAGAAAGAATAGCGGTGCCGGGTGCAAACAAATCGACGGTCTGTACGCCATAGTTGGAGGAACGACTGGGCAGGGTTTCATTCAATTGCCAAGTGCTGTTGCCCACAGTTAGTACATTTTGTGCGGTTTGCCCATTGGCGTACCGGGCCGATGGGTAAGCGGGCAGCGAATCGTAATTCTCGCCGTTGTTGCCTGCCGCATGAACAATCAGCACATCGTGCTCTTCTGCAAATCGGATGGCCGCATCGATCTCTTCTTTAAAGGGCGACAGCCGCTTGCCAAAACTCATGTTGAGCACTTTTGCACCGTTCTCTACCGCGTATCGAATTCCATTGGCTATGTCTTTATCGCGCTCATCCCCATTGGCTGGCACGACCGATACGGGCATGATCCGAACATTATCGGCTACGCCATCCATTCCCCGGCCGTTATCCCGTTTGGCCGCAATGATACCCGCCACATGACTGCCATGCATAGCCAGTTCCTGCGATTGGCCGATCAGCATACGTGGGCTTCCGTAGTAGCGCTCGTTTACATTGGCCGGATTGTCGCCAATCGCTTTGCTGGGTTGATAATCGGGGTTATAGCCAATCATCGCTTCGCCCCCCAATAGTTGGGTAAAACGTATCCAGTTTTTGCGAACAAGTGCCAGGTAATTGCTAAACGGTCCATATTGAGGAGTGTACGAATCGGCCAGAAGTGTTCGTATAGTCATAGCCACCGAATCGGTTCCTACGTTAGCGCTCTGAATGGCAGTAGCCGAAGTAGTAGTATCGGTTAAGCGGGTCTGTAGTTGACGGGCTACCCGCCAGAAGTTTGCCGTATCGGCGAAGGCTTTATAGACAGACCGGTTTGCCTGATAGCGTTGTAAAAACTGCTTTTTGGCAATTTGGTAGGTATCGTACTGCCGTTTTTCTCGGGTAGGGACCTTCCCGGGGTCAATGGTATCGTACTTCTTTTTCAGCAGCACATACGTTTGGGTTATCTCCGGCTGACCGTATGCTGATGTTGTGCCGTCCGGGGAACCCATAAAGTTCCAGCCGTTGTGGTCGTCGGTATAGCCATTTTTATCGTCGTCAAGGTTATTATCCGCTATTTCGGCTGGGTTGGTCCAGATTACGTCACGCAGGTCTTCGTGGGTAATGTCAACGCCTGAATCCAGCACACCCACCACCACCGGAACCGATGGCCGACCGGCCAGCAGCCTGTAAGCCCGGTATAGACTGATACCCGCCACTGAATCGGCCGCGGGGTCGAGGTAAGGCCAGTTGAAGGGGGGGGTATTGGCTTTTGTCCGCTGGCGAACGAAAGCCGTTGATCCACCAACCAGTTTTTGGCGTTCCGGGCAGTCGTCGCTGAGGGGCTGTAAATGGAATTCCTCCCCATTATTGGTATACCGGAGTCGATAAAGCCCGATACTGATTGAGTTGCAGGTATTTTCCCCACTTATTTTTTTGACCAGCAGACTGTCGCCCGTTTGCTGATACAGCATTATGTCGGTCGGAACAGTATTGGCTGCGGTGGAGACAAGTAACGTATCGTCCCGAAAACTAACGGATACCGTTGCCGAGTCCGGGGAAAGCGTGGTGTGTTGCCAGCGCGTGTTTCGCAGGGAGAGTTGCGCGTTTGCAGTTGTACACAGCAAGAAGAAGCTGAGTAGTAACAGTAAGCCGGATCTATGCTGATTCATATGGGAATAACGTAACATTCATCTCAAATAGCACCAACATTCTTTCGTGCAACACAAAAATTGTACACTTAACGGATTCGCGATATACTCTCTGTTATTTGACATACTATAAAAACCAAAAGCCCTTCGAAGACTCGAAGGGCTTTTGGTTGTGTAAATCAGTACATCAGGCCACTACCCGTACCCGAACTGGCTCAGGTACAAGTTGGGTGCCATCATCCAGTGTCACCAAGAAGAGGAACTGGATTTCCGTAAAGTTTGGCAGTGCAACCGGAACAATCGATACCGTTGGATACTTTGCCTTGACGGCGGCAATAGTCGTTGTAAACGTAGCTGTTGTACCACTACCCGGAATGGCTGCCATGAAGGCTGTCGTGGCAGTAGCCGTATTTAGCGTACCAACGTTTATACCCGTGGCACCGCCTACAACTTTAGTGATCTCTTTGATAGTGCGGCCACTTGATGCCGGAATCGACAGCGTGAATTGAATGGCCCCACCAGCCGCCAGCGAGCTGGTGATGAATGGGTTGAAGCCAAACGTAGTGGTGCCCGGAAACGTCACCGGAATAGCGGGACGCCGGTCCTGCACCAGATCACTATAAACCAGATCGTCTTTGCAGGAGAAACCGCCACCGGCCAACAAGGCAAGCAGCAACATGCGTATGATTTTATTTTTCATTGAATTGCTTAGTTGAAGTCCTCAATTATTAATCGATATCCCACCAAACCCGAACATTAGACTGAGGGGCCGGGTTGGGGAAGTTAGGATTGCGCTGGAGTTCGTCGTTGATATATACTGCCCGAACGGGTAGCGTGCCATCAATACCACCTGCGTTCTGAGAAAGTTGTACAGCGGGGTAGCCTGTCCGGCGATAGTTGTTCCAGAGTTCAAGGCCATTACCCGTGAAGGCAACGTACTTTTGGGTAATGATCTGCGCAATCTTCTGCTCATTTGTACCCGTCAGTGTAGCTACAGTTGGGTTAGCTGTAAGGTATGCCGTGATCTGAGCAGGAGTCAATCCGGCTAGTGTCATGGATGCCGTAATGCCTTCGGTATACAGCACCTGCGGATCGCCGGGAGTACCCAGGCGAAGGGCGGCCTCTGCCAGCGCAAATGCGCGCTGGAAGTTAGTGATGAACCGTACAGGACCTTCGCCGGCGTTGCCCACAACGTACTTGTTGTACCGCGACCAGTTGGCCGTTGGTGTAGGCAGTGTACCCCGGAAACCGTTGTCGATGGTTACGTAGTTGGCACCTGGCTTGGTGAAGAAAATGGGCAGACGTGGGTCGTTCAGGCTTGTGAGCAGGTTTAAGTAACGAGTGCTCATAATCAAGTCGTTCAAAAACGTGCTGACATACACGTACGTATACCGGGGATCCTGGCTACCTACACTGGCACCAAAGGTGAAATTCATGTCACCAGCGTTGGTTTTGATGTAGTTGTTACCCGTCAATACTTCATTGATGACCGTGGTAGCCAAGGCGGGTTCTTTCCGGCTGATGGTCATGGCAAACTTCAGCAGGATGGTATTACCAGCCTGTTTCCATTTGTTCAGGTCACCTTTAAAGATAATATCATCTGCACCGGGCATAACGCTTGAAGTAGCGTCGAGGTCTTTGATTCCTTCACGAACCAGATCAAACAGGCTCTGAATACTCAGCGTAGCGTTTCCTTTGTAAATGTCCTCTTGCTTATCCAGCCGGGGTGCTGTGAACGCTTCGCCCTGTAACGCTTGTGAGTACGGAACATCGCCCCATACATCGGTAGCAATACTAAAGGTATAAGCCTTCAGTATTTTGGCAATCCCCGAATACGCTTTCGCATTGTTGGCATCGGCCAGCTGGATCAATTTCTGGTAGTTAATCAGCGCACCGTTATAAATCTCACCGCTCCACTGGTTGCCAAAGTCGGCGCCGTTGGTTTGGTACACATCGTAGGTAGCCGGACTGTTAGCCGCTCCGGCTAACTGCTGCGTTAGTACGGAGGTAAACCGGTTTAGCTCGTTGGCATTGGCAAAAGCCATACCAGCCTGGGCACCCGGCAGCAACACCGCGGGCGTTACTGATGTGGGGTTGTTAGGCGTTACGTTAACGTCTAAATAATTGCTACACGCTCCCAGCCCCAGAAAGAAAGGAATGAGCAAATAGCTTTTTGACACTATAGATTTCATGAGTAAGTCGAATGAATTGAGTGATTAGAACGTAAGCCGCACATTACCGCCGAAGTTCCGCGTATTGGGTGGTCCGTTCAGGTCAAGCCCCTGAATGTTACCGGCTCCCTGAGTGTTGATTTCCGGATCAGCCGGGAAGTAAGGCGCGTAGAACAGGAGGTTACGACCGCTCACACCTACCGAGATAGAACCGAAAGGGGTTTTACCCAGAACGCTCTTGGGTAGCGTGTAGTTAAGGGCTACTTCACGCAGGCGATAGACTGTAGCATCGAAAACAGCTCCTTCCGAGGCCAAACCACCCAAGGCACCCCAGTAGGTCTGAGCAGGCAACTGGATGTTGTTGGGCCGGAACGTACCATCCGAGTTCAAAATAACACCGGGTAGAATACGGGGCTGGTCGCGGTCGATGCCCGTTACGTACATGGAACCGTTTGAACGGACATCGGCGGCACTGAAAGAGAAAAGCTGACCACCCTGACGCGTATCAACCAGTACGTTTAGTGAAAAGCCTTTGTAGGAGAAGGTGTTGTTTAAACCAGCCGTGTAGTTAGCCTGCGGATTCGATATAACCGAGTTGGGAACACCCGGTGCAAACGCGCCGGTAATACCATTTACTACGTACTGACCGGCAAACTGCCCCGTTGCATCATAATACTGTGCAGTCGCATCAGTGCTTTGAACCCGTGAGTTAGCCGTACTGATAACTACACCATAAGGCGATCCTTCGCTAATGGATGGCGCAATACCGATGAACGAGTTACCAGTAATGGTTGCCGACTTCACACCGGGTGCAATAGACACTACGTTGTTGCGGATAAGCGTGTAGTTCAGGGTCATGTCCCATTTGAAACCACCTACCCGAACCGGCGTTGCGTTCAATACCACTTCAACGCCCCGGTTCCGTAACTCACCAACGTTGGTTGTACGTGTATTGTACCCCGACGAGTTGGAAATAGCCACGTTGAAAATCTGGTTCGTACTGCGCGAATCGAAGTAGGTAGCGTCGATGCTCAGACGGTTTTTGAGAAAGCCGACGTTAATTCCAGCTTCGTACGACGTAACAAACTCCGGAGTAAGGTTGTTGTTGCCAATCCGGTTGCTAATTCCAAAGCCCGGAATGCTGGCACCACCAATAGACAGCGGGAAGTTAATACTCGCCAGGTTGTTACCATAGGTCGACTGGACATACACCGAGTTCAGCAGGTACGGGTCAGCATCGCGGCCAACACGGGCAGCACTGGCCCGAACTTTGACGTAAGAAAGTACATCCGAATTGATCTTAAAGGCATCCGTTGGCACAAAGCTAACCGAAGCCGACGGATAAAAGTAGGTACTGTTAGCAGCAGGTAGGGTAGAGGACTGGTCAGCCCGGCCAGATAGTTCGAGGAACAGATAGTTATTGTAGTTCAGCGACAACTGACCATAGTAACCTACTAACCGGCGAAGCGTAGTGTTCTCACCACTACCTGTAAACACCGTACCGTTGCTCACATTGTAAAAACCGGGAATGGTTAGTGAAGCAGCGTCCACATAGGCTTCCTGATTTTTGCGTTGGTTGATATTATTGCCCAGCAAGAGGTTTGCATTCAGCCCTTTCATGAAAATGTTGTCTTTCCGGGCCGTTATCAGCAGGTCGCCATTCAACTCATTGCGGAAGAAGTTATCCTGCTGAACCTGACCCAATGGGGAACGACCGGAACCAATTGGTAAGGTCAACTTACGCCGGTCAGAGTAGGTATCACCCGTTACGCGGTAAGCTACGTTCAGCCAGGGAGCAACGTCGTAACTCAACTGAAAGTTACCGAAGAAGCGGTCAATCTGACTATCAAGGAATTCATTGTTAGCCGCCCACTGTGGGTTGTTTGTTGATGGGGTAAAGTAGATGCTCTTACCATTCAGGTCCTGATAAGGCTCGTTAGCCAAATCATAACTACGGGGTATGCGGGTAATCTGACCAAAAGCACTGGCTCCGTTACCACCTGGAATACCCTTCGATACGGTTTGTACATACGTACCGGTACCACTCACTTTCAACCCATTCTGCAACTTGGACTCTCCCCCAATCTGGACGTTCGTCCGGTTGAACTTTGAGTTTTGAATGATACCATTCTGAAGTGTATTTCCTAACGCAATAACGTAGTTACGATTGGCATCGCCCGAGGCAATATTGACCGAGTTCTGAATAAGAGTACCCTGCCGGTAGAAATCACGCACGTTATTAGGATAGGCCTTATACGGTACCGTGTTGCCCTGAAAGTTCGTAACCGATGTTACGTCCGAAAAAGCAGGACCCCAGGAGTTGTTCGATGTAGGCGTAAACAGGTTGTTGGCTCCCTGCCCATACGTATTCTGAAAGGTAGGAATACCGTAAACATTCTGAACGTTGTACGACGAGTTGACCGTTACTTCTGTCTTGTTATTGTTGTTACGGCCCGACTTGGTTGTAATGACAATAGCACCCGCCGAAGCCCTCGATCCGTAAAGCACGGCAGCTGCCGGTCCTTTCAGGATGTTGATTGATTCAATCGTTTCGGGGTTAATGTCGGCCAGACGGTTGGATGGCTGCGTGCCAAACAGCGTGTTCTGGGTGGCGTTGACATCGTTGCTGAAGATGATACCATCTACTACAATCAGCGGCTGGTTACTTCCGTTGAACGACGTAATACCCCGGATGTTGATGTTTGTAGAGGCACCCGGCGCACCGCTGGAACCCGTAATACTCAGACCCGCCGTTTTACCCTGTAAGGCACTAAGCACATCAGGGGTAGAGCGCTGGGATAACTTGTCGCCACCAATCTCCTGGGTGGCATACCCTAGTGACCGTTTATCCCGCTCGATACCCTGAGCCGTTACCACAATCTCGTCAAGGCTTTGCGAACCGGGTACCAGCACTACATTGACGGCTTTTTTGTTACCTACAGCTACCTCTTGCCCTGCATAACCGATAAAACTGAATACCAGTCTTGCATTGGGTTCGACATTGATCTGATAATTTCCGTTGGCGTCAGTAATAGCACCACGGGTCGTTCCTTTTACCTGCACGCTCACACCCGGTAGGGTGGAGCCGTCGTCTGATGAAGTGACGCGGCCACTAACGGCTACATCCTGCGCCAATACTGGCAAACAGAAGAGTAGCGAAAGTAACCAACTGCCCAATAAAATTTTCCGCATTAGTTGGTTGCGATTAAATTGAAAGTAAATAAATCCAAAATGGACAACAAATATACGTTGTGGTTCAATATATTGTTCTCCCCGTTTCTAAGAATTTTTATGAAGACACCACCCATTTCTTTGTGGTGACATACAGTGACATCGGCCGTGTACGCCTGTTTAAGGAGACTTTTATGGGGTAAAAAGGGTGAATTTTTAAAGCATATAATTAAAATTTGACGGGCGGAAGAGAACAGTACGAACGGAAACGATACCCACAAAACAGCAACGCGCCTTACTCATGATGAGTAAGGCGCGTTGACCCATGTACAAAAAGAGATATTACAATGGATTTTGTACGATGGCGGCATTGGAGTTAATCTCCCGGCGTGGAATTAAAAATTCCCACCGCACATCGCCAGCCGGTACGTCGAACAGCACGGCTGCGGCTGGGTTGTGATTTGCTCCATTGCGGTCTAAGGGTAGGTTAAGCCGTTTTAGGTCCAGAAAGCGGTGGCCCTCGCCCCAGAGTTCGATGCGCCGGTAAAGCAAAATCTCATCGACCAGTTTGGTCCCCGTGCTCGTAGAGAGTTTATAGGCCGCGTCGCGCTTGCTGGTCAGGTCGAAAAGCACTTTGGCGGCTTCGGCATCTTTGCCCAGTTTCGCCTGTGCTTCGGCTTCGATGAGATACATCTCTGCCGCCCGCATGTACGGAATATCGCCCTGCGCACTGGTCGAGGGTGTGCCCGGCAAGCGGAACTTCTGGTTCATGTACGGCACCCGCACCCCGCCCGGTGGCGTAATGGCGTTGGCCGCCGTTGGCGTTTTAACCCAAAGCTTCGACCGTACGTCTGTAGCCGGAATCTGATTATATAGCAGGACGTTGATGGCCTTGGGCGTCAGGCGAATATTCGACGAATTATAGTTATCCGAGATGTACGAATGATACGCTCCGAAAAATTCCGACTGATCTTCCACGTGGTCAAATCCCCACATCCACTCCGGGTTGGTCACGTCGGAGAATCCGTCGAGATACTGCACGTCAGACATGGGGCTGTAGCCTTTGCGGGCGTCAGCGGCAAACGCAGCGGCAGTGGCCCAGTTTTGCTGCACCAGGGCAACGCGGGCTTGTAAGCCTTTGATTACGCTGCTATTGATGTGCGATTTGTAGGTACGGGCGGTAGTAAGCAACGCTGCGGCATCGGCCAAGTCTTTGTTGATTTGCGCGTACACCTCTTCCACCGTGTTTCGGGGCAGACCATCGGTAGTGGGTATCAGCACCAGCGGAACGGCCAACTGCGCGTTGGGCTTGGTGGCTGCATCGTACCGTTTGCCGAAGAGTTGGACTAAGTTAAAGTAGGAGAACGCCCGCAACCCCAGGGCTTCTCCCTTGATCTGATCACGCTCGGCCTGCGTGCCGGTAGCCTTATCGATGCTGGTAATGGCAATGTTGGCGTTGCCAATGAGCCGGTAGTACAACTGATAGGCAAATTCCGGCAGTGTACCCACGTCTGAGCGGTGACTGACCCAGCGTTGCTCGATGAAGTGGCCGGTGTTGGACGTATTGCCAAACACCACATCTTCGCCCATTACGTCCATAATAATCATCATGGCGGGATGACCAAAGTACGTCTGAAGTCCTAGATAACGAACGACCATGGCGCGGTAGATGCCGTTGATGGCCGCCGATGCGTTTTTGGTCGTGGCGAAGGCGGACTCAGCATCGACGCTCGATGTCGGAACGGTGTCTAAATAATCATCTTTGCAGGCCGCAGTGATCAGACCGAGGGCAATCAGAGCGGCTATGAATTTTATTTTCATGGAATTGTTGCTGATTAAAGAGTGAGAGAAACGCCGAGTACGATGCTTTTGGCCACGCTGAAAACGTTGTCGGTGGTGCCGGCAAAAGACTGCTGTACGTTCATGCCCTTGCGTTTCGAGAGAATCAGGTAGTTTTCGGCACTGACATAAACCTGCGCATTGTTCATAAATAACCGTTTGGCCGTCACACCCGGCAGGCTGTACGACAACGTCACGTTGCGCAGGTTCAGGTAGCTGGCATCGGTGAGCCAGCGGTCCGAAGCCGCATCGAAGTCGGCAGTACGGGCTGCGTCTAGGCGGGGTACGTTGGTGATATCGCCGGGTTGCTGCCAGCGTTGCAGAATATCGACGTGTTTGGCACTGCCGTAGCCACCAGCACTCATCAGACTGGCGTAGGCCCCGTCATACACCTTGCCGCCCAACTGATACACAAACAGGGCCGACAGCGAAAATCCTTTGAACCGGAACGTGTTAGTGAAACCGCCCGAGATGGCCGGAATGGACGTGCCGTTGTAGTGAAAGCGGGCGTTGTTAACACTGGTGGTCAGCGTATCGCCGGTTTCGGTCACGCGGGTGTTAGCCGCCACAAACTTATCGGCCCGGTACTGTACCTCGCCCGTTTGGGGGTTGACGCCCTGATAGTCGCGCAGCCAGAAATCGTAAATCGACTGCCCTACCGCGAGTTTTTTGGTACCGTTAATAATTTCCGGATTCTCAGCGGGCATTTTGGTAATCTTATTTTTCAGGTGCGTCGCGTTGAGGTCGATGCGCCAGGTGAAGTCTTTAGTACGAACAGCGTCAATACCCAGTTCGATTTCGATGCCCCGGTTATACATCGTGCCGATGTTGCGCGTAACCGTGGTGATACCCGCTGACAGTGGCAACGGCACGGCGAAAATCAGGTTAGCCGACTGCCGGTTGAAATATTCGACCGTACCCGTAACCCGATTCTTGAACAGCCCAAACTCCAGCGCCACGTCGAACGAATTGCTCGACTCCCAGGCCAGGTTCCGATTGCCCAGACTCGCCTGCAAAATACCTGCTTCCGAGGCATTGTTAAAGTTGAGGTTGTAGAGCGGTTGCCAGGCGTAGTAGCTAATGGTGTTATCGGCAGCGTCCTGCGCCGTGATACCACCGCCGTCGTTGCCGGTCTGGCCATAGGAACCCCGCAATTTAAGGGAATTAATGGTCGGAATATTTTTCAAGAAAGCTTCCTGATCCAGCCGCCAGGCACCACTTACGGAGTAGAATGTTCCCCAGCGCGAATCTTTGTAAAACTTACTCGTGCCGTCCCGTCGGACCGACGCGGAGAAGAAGTACTTTTGGTTATAGTCATAGTTGAAACGCGAGAAAAAGCCCTCAATGCGCCGAATGTTGTACTCCGACGACAGGTTAGTCGTCGTCGTGAAGTTAACTAACTCGACATTACCGTCCAGAATCTGCTGTGAGCGCGACCCAGTCAGGTTATTATCAGTGGTATGAAAGTTCTCGTGGCCCAGCAGAACGTCGAACGTATGGCTGCCAACCGTTTTGTTGTAGTTCAGCAACTGGTTGAGGTTGTAGCCCATAATGTTCTGGAACGTCCCCGTAGCCCGGCCCGCCGGAGCACCGTCACCAATGATGGGATTGCCGTAAATTACCGTATTGGTGTTGGTAATATCGGTGCCGAAGTTGGCCGTTAATTTGAAGTCTTTCAGGAACGAAATTTCGCCATACACCCGCGCCCCCAGGACGTTCCGGCGGAAGAAATTCTGGTTTAACTGCGTTTCAGCAACGGCGTGTCGCCCACCATACTGTGGTCGGTTGGGCAGACCCAGGGCACTTAGATTACCAAAATCGTACTGCCGGTCGCCGTTGGGCAGGGTTAGAAACTGACCCGGATTGGCCGGGTCGTAGGCGTAGACCGGGTAGATAGGCCCAATGCCCCGCGAAAAGAAGAACGGGTTAACAAAGGTCGTGCCGCCCGCAGCTGGTACGTCGGCCTGATTCGATTTGATGAATGTTGCCGACAGGTTGGCTCCGGTCTTGAACCAGGGCTTCATCTGCGTATTAATGTTGAGTCGGCCCGTGTAGCGTTCGTAGTCGGAGCGAATCAGAAAGCCCTTATCGTTCAGGTAAGACAGCGACAGGAAATAATCGGTCTTGTCCTGACCACCCGAAAAACTCGCGTTGAATTCGTCGCGGTTACCCTGCCGGGTCAGGGGTTTTTCCCAGTTCAGGTCATCCGGTGAGTAGAGCAGTTTGGCGTTGGGGTTCAGCTTCCCATCGGTACCAACCAGTTGATTATCCGGCACATTATAGATGTTGTAGCCTACCAGGCCAACCAGTCGGTTTGTGGCATCGGTATTGGCGGCTGTCAGGGTGAGGGGATTCGCAGTACGGTAGGCCACACTGTTGCGGTAAGTCTCCCACATGAGTGGATAATACTGAGTCGCGTCCACACGCTCGTATTCCTGCAATCCACGCGAACTGAACCCTTTCGTATAACGGATATTGATGCTGCTACGGTTTTTCTGGCCTTTTTTAGTCGTTACGACCACCACGCCGTTGGCCGCCCGCGCTCCGTACAGAGCAGTTGAAGCCGCATCCTTCAGGATTGAAATACTTTCAATGTCATTGGGGTTCAGCGTGGCAATGTCAGCCGTGTAAGGAATACCATCAACGACGTAAAGCGGATTGCTACCCGACGAGATCGACCCAAAACCACGAATCCTGATGTCGGGAGCCGCGCCGGGCTGTCCACTACCTGCCGTCGTCTGTACGCCTGGTGCCGCACCAGCAATAGCTTGCACAATGTTGTTAACGGGCCGGTCCTGAATCTGCGCGGTCGAGATCGTACCGGCAGACCCCGTGAACGCTGACCGCTTGGCCGTACCAAACGTGGTGACAATGACTTCGTCTAAGTTGGAGGCATCCGGTGCTAGACTAATGTTAATCACTGACTGCCGACCCACCGCAATCTCCTGAGATGTATAGCCCACGTAGCTAAAAACTAAGCGGGCTGTGGGAGAAACCGTAATCTGGTAATTACCATCGGCGTCCGTGTTAGCCCCGCGCGCAGTACCTTTTACCTGTACGTTTACGCCGGGCAATCCCGTGCGGTCATCGGATGAAGTGACGCGGCCACTAATGGCTACATCCTGCGCCAGTACCGGCAAACAGAATAGTAGTGAAAGCAACCAGCTTCCAAATAAAATTTTACGCATTTGTGAGAAGTGATTAAATTAATGATGAAATAAACAAAAACAAGCCACAAATATAAGGTTTGCGTTAATAGTGTTCATATGTAAAGGAGATAAAAAATTAACAATTTTTTAATGCAAACTATTTTATACTTTTTTATCAAAATAATATAAAATACGACTTGATGTGACAATTTTATAGTATTGATTAGTAAGGAGATGGCACAAAAAAAGCGACAATCGTAAGATTGTCACTTCCTGCGCCGTACCAAAACCTGACATTGTACTTTTTCTCTTGTCGGTCAGTGAAAGAAGAAATAACCGAGCGCAATACCGGCTAGTACGCCCATCAAATCGGCGAACAAACCGAATGGGATGGCGTAGCGGGAATTTTTGATTCCCACCGAGCCGAAATACAAAGCCACAATGTAAAAGGTCGTATCGGCAGCCCCCTGAAACATGCACGCCAGCCTGCCGACGAATGAATCCGGGCCAAACTGTTTCATGGCATCTATCATCAACGCCCGTGACCCCGACCCGCTCAGCGGCCGCATCAGAGCCACGGGCAGCGCGTCGGTAAACTCGGTATTCAATCCTGTAAAACTAAACAGGTACTTCAAACCGTCGATGACATAATCCATTGCACCCGAATTGCGAAAAGCACCGATAGCAACCAGCATTCCAACCAGATAGGGAATAATGCGGACGGATGTCTCAAAACCACCTTTCGCTCCCTCAATAAACGCGTCGAAGATGTCTACTTTCTTGCGCATCGCTCCCAGCAGAAACGATACGACAATTAGCATCAGAACCAGGTTCCCCGTTACTTTGGAAATGACCTCGATTTCTTCTTTACTCTTGGTCGATAAATACCACAACGCAAGAGCTATCAGGCTTGTAATACCGCCCAGCCATCCCAGCACCGTAGAGTTTATTAGGTTAATGCGTTGTTTGACCGCTACGGCAATCATACTCACTACGGTGGCTACGTAGGTAGCAATCAGACAGGGAATAAAAATATCGGATGGGTCTTTAGCCCCCAGAATAGCCCGTTGTGCCATAATGCTGAGTGGAATAATAGTCAGGCCGGAAGTGTGCAGCACCAGAAACATAATCTGGGCGTTGGAAGCCGTGTCTTTGTTCGGGTTCAGTTCGTGCAGACTCTGCATGGCCTTCAACCCAAAGGGCGTGGCGGCATTGTCCAGCCCCAGCATATTGGCCGAGAAATTCATAATCATCTGGCCATTAGCAGGATGGTTTTGCGGAACCTCGGGGAAGAGTTTGTGAAAGAATGGGCCAATGATACGAGCCAGAAAGTTAATGGCCCCCGCCTTCTCACCAATGTTGAGCAGTCCCAGGAAAAACGCCATTACCCCCGCCAGCGGGAGGGCAATATCCATGACCGCTACTTTAGACGAATCGAACAGGCCTTCGACAATAAGTTTGAATATCTCGGTATCGCCCAGAAAGATTAGTTTGGCCAGGGCCACCAGAAACGCGACGATAAAAAAAGCGACCCAAATGTAATTTAGTGCCATCAGTAGTGATTAACGAATGAGTAAATGAGTGACGGTCCGGCGTTCCGGTTAGTGAATAGCTTCGCCAGTGGCAGAAAGTGAGTAAGAGAGAAATGCTGTAAGTTTACAGTATAGACGCGCACAAATCAACACAGACCTAGAATAACAATATGCTAAAGCCTAATTTGACCCTGTTATTGCTTTCCACTCTTTCCCTCTTTCTCTCCGGTTCGGCCTTCCGATTCGCTCTTTGTCAAGCCGTCGAGGCCACTATGCAGAAGCAGGGCCTGGTGGATGTGCAAAAGGTAGATCCCAGTATTCTGGTTGAACTCAAATACTCAACCACCGATAACTTCGTGGGTAAAGATGTGTACGGCGATTTGACCCGCGCGTATATGCAGCCGATGGCCGCCCGGAAATTGGCCAAAGCCAGTCAGTATTTGCAGGAACACCACCCCGATCTGCGACTCCTGGTGTATGATGCTGCCCGCCCCCGGCAAGCCCAGTGGAATCTCTGGAACGCGCTCCCCGATGTACCCGAACGGGAACGCCGGAAATACGTGGCCGACCCCCGCGAGGGTTCCATTCACAATTACGGCTGCGCTGTCGATTTAACCGTGGCCAGGAAAGATAGTACTCCCCTGGACATGGGAACGAAGTATGACTTCTTCGGCGAATTGGCTTACCCCTCACGGGAGGCCGCCCTGTTTAAAGCGGGGAAGCTAACTAAAGCCCAACTCAACAATCGACAGATTTTGCGAACAGCCATGCTCCAGGGTGGTTTTACCCGAATCGAATACGAGTGGTGGCACTTCAACGCCCTCTCCCGGGAGCGGGCCAAAGCGATGTTTAAACTAGTAGAGTAATACTTTTTGATAATGAATGATTTTCCAGGACTAATTCGGCTACTATTTTTTATGGCTGTGATTGGTATCGGACCTGCTTCTGCACAGGAAAACGTTACTCAAATTACCGTGTCTGCCGATAACCTGAAGCAACACGTTTTTGCATTGGCTTCGGAGCGTTTCCAAGGGCGAAAAACGGGTACCGATGGACAGATACAGGCCGCAACTTATTGTACCCAGGTATTCCGCCAAAGTCATTTGGTGGCTCCTTTTCGGCTTGATTCCATTCGTGGTTCGTTCAGGCAACCATTTGCCTTTACTACTATAGAAGTGGCGTTGTACGGAGGTGCCCGTTCGTACGGCTCAAGAGCATCGACCTATCAGCGAAACGAACTGGTGCCTTTTCCTCAAACGGCCAACGATAGTAGTCGGACCCTGTTTGGCCAGAATGTGGGTGGATTAATCATTGGTACTGATTTGAAACAGGAAGTACTGGTCATATCGGCGCACTACGATCATTTGGGGGCCGAGGGCAAGCGTATTTTCTACGGAGCCGACGATAATGCGTCGGGTACGGCCACCATTCTGGGCGTGTCGGCGGTATTTGATTCATTCCGGCAGGCGGGTATCAAAAGTAGACGGAGTATTCTGTTCGTCCTTTTCTCCAGTGAAGAAGGGGGACTGCTGGGGTCATCATACTTCATCTATAATAGTCCACTCCCCCTCAGCCAGTTTGTGGGAGACCTGAATGTAGACATGGTAGGCCGCGTGGATGATGCCCACAGGAAAAAGCCGGACTACTGCTACCTGCTGACAAACAAGGAGGGGCAAAAACTGCAACGGGTGGCTGAAAATGCCAATGCGCAGTCGGTGAACTTAGCCATTAATGAAGGGGGATACGATACCGTAAATGATCCTGAACAACATTTCTATCGCTCTGATCACTACAATTTTGCCAAGAAGGGTATACCGGTCTTATTTTTTACCAACGGTAGTCATATTGATTACCACAAACCTTCCGATACGCCCGACCGTATAAACTACGGGGTATTAGCCAAACGGGCAACCTTAGTGTTTCAAACCGCCTGGGTTCTGGCCAATCAGGACGAGCGATAGGGGTGTTATTAGGTGCTGGCTTTGGTTCAAATAAATAAGTCTGGTTGATTACTCAATCCGCAAACGGCTGAATACAGTAATATTGTGAGAGTTGTTTACGCTAAATAACTACCAATACTGACCACGTCGGCAAATACACCGGAGGCCGTCACTTCCGCGCCTGCACCGGGTCCTTTTATCACAAGAGGGCGGTCTTTGTAACGCTCAGTCGTAAAGGAAACGATATTGTCTGCACCGGTCAACTGATAAAACGGATGTTCCGGTCCCACCGGCCGCAGACCGATGGTGGCTTTTCCATTCTCGAAACTGGCTATAAAACGCAGTTTTTCACCATTGACCTCGGCTTCGCTGAGCAGGCCTTCAAAATAATCATTGTTGCGTTCCAGTTCGTCGAAAAAGGCGGAAATGGTTGGGGCTGACAGGCAGGATGCTGGCAGCATGTTCGTGACGGTTACGTCGTCTGGTTCTAGCGGAAAACCAGCTTCGCGGGCCAGAATCAGAATTTTGCGGGCCACATCCTGCCCACTCAGGTCATCGCGCGGGTCGGGTTCGGTGTAACCTTTTTCTTTCGCTTCCCGTACCACGTCGGCAAAGGAAATGCCCGGTTTGAAGGTATTGAAAATGTAGGAAAGTGTACCCGATAAAATGGCTTCGATTTTCAGGAAACGGTCGCCGGATGTGATCAGGCCCTGCACGGTGTTGATGATGGGCAGACCGGCACCCACGTTGGTCTCGTAGAGAAACTTGACCCCCCGGTTCAGGGCGGTGCGCTGCAACCGGCGATATTCGCTGTAAGGGCCGGAATTCGCTACTTTATTGGGCGTCACCACGGAAATGTTTGCATCCAGCAGCGACTCGTAAAACTGGACAATATCCTTGTCCGACGTGCAGTCGATGAATACCGAGTTAGGCAGGTTGTAATCTTTTATCTTCTCCACAAAAGCCGGGAGCGACGTTGTTACCCCCTCAGTCAGCAGCCGATTGTGCCAGTTGCTCAGCGAGATACCCTGTGGGTCAAGCACCATCTTTTTGGTGTTCGTCATGCCCACTACGCACACCTTCAGCAGCTTCTCCGACCGCAAAAATTCTGACTGGTCGAAGATTTGCTTCAGCAGGGTTTTTCCAATCAGGCCGGTGCCAACCAGATACAGGTTCAGCACCCTTGCTTCGGACTGGAAAAAGATGTTGTGTAGGGCATTGAGCGCCTTGGACAGGTTGTTTCGGTTGATAACGACCGAGATATTTATCTCCGAAGAACCCTGCGCAACGGCCACGATATTAACTCCGTTTTTGCCTAGTACCGAGAATAGTTTTCCGGCAATACCGGAGCTTTTCCTCATGCCTTCGCCCACGGTAGCGATGACCGACAAATCCCGCTCAATAGCGACGCTGTCGATATGGCCCTGCTCAATCTCGGTGGCGAATTCTGCGTCTAAAATGGCTTTCACATCGTCGGCCCCACGGGGGTCGATGGCGAAACAGATGGAGTGTTCCGACGATGCCTGAGAGATGAGAATAACGCTGATTTTATGCGCGGCCAGCACGCCGAACAACTTGGCTGATACACCCGCTACCCCAATCATGCCCGACCCCTGCAAATTGACCAGGGCAATATCGTCAATGCTCGAAATTCCCGTAATGGTGTACTGCCGCCGGTCGGCGGTGCGACTCACCACCGTGCCCTCATGCGTTGGGTTGAATGTGTTCAGCACCCGAACCGGAATGTTTTGGGCAAAAGCCGGTTGCAGACTGGGCGGATAAATCACTTTGGCCCCGAAATGGCTGAGTTCCATTGCTTCAGCGTAGGTGATGGTCGGGATATTGAAAGCGTTCGGTACTTTGCGCGGGTCGGCGGTCATCATGCCATCCACATCCGTCCAGATGTCGATGATGTCGGCGTTGAGGGCCGCGCCAAAAATACTTGCTGTATAGTCTGAACCGCCCCGGCCGAGGGTAGTTGTTTCGTTCTTTTCGGTTGAGCCGATAAAGCCCGTAATCATTTGAATGGCCGTGCCGGGACGGTCCGCATTCCTGGCGAAATAATCCTGAATCAGCACGTTGGTGAGGGTATAGTTTACCTCGGCATGGCCAAACTGGGCATCGGTTTTGATGAGTTGCCGGGCATCGCAGAACTGCGCCGGAATACCCCGGCTTCGTACGCACTCGGTAATGACGGTCGTCGATAACCGTTCGCCAAAACTGGTAATGAGGTCGTGGGTGCGGGGAGTGAGTTCACGAATGAGCGATACGCCCCGGAGCAGGTCTTCCAGTTCATTCACAATCCCCCGAATGTGCGCCACCACTTTACCTTGCTCCTTCACCGGAATAAGGGCTTTCACGATATTAAAATGCCGGTCTTCAATGCGCCGGACCAGTTCCATGTAATCAGGTTCGCCGGAAATAGCCATGCGACCGATTTCAATAAGCTGATTGGTAATATCACCCATCGCCGAAAAAACAACCGCTATCTGATCGCCGTTTCGGCGGTGGGTATCAATGATTTCGATAACCTGCCTGATGCTCTGTACTGAGCCAACCGACGTGCCGCCAAATTTTAAAACCTGCATTTACTTAATGAGTGAATGGTGAATGAGCGAACGAGCGAATGGTCTGCGGGGATATTTTCACTCGTTCAGATATAAGTCAGGAGGGTTCTGCTGATGGTCGTTTTGGGTTGGCAAAGATAGTAAGGGACAAAGACTTTAGGGTGACTTCCGCAGAAAAGGCACGTCTGGGACGTGCCTTTTCTGCGGCAAAGAAGCTGCCAGAAATTACTAAAAGTTTTACTGGCCAATCAATCCTGCTGCACAACCAGCCAGCCCGCACCAATCGTCAGGGCGTCTTCGGTTAGGGCAACCCACAGGTCGGGGAGGTCTTTTTCGTGCGTTAACCAACGACGTAGGTGGAAAAAAGCAAATGAGCCGACCACGGCTCCAAAAGCCCCTATTACCGCTCCAACCCGCGCTGAATTACCATCGGCTTCGGTCAGGGCAGCCGCCGAAAGGGCACCCGAACCAATACGGCCCCACACCTGTGGCTGGCCAATACGACTGGGTGTTTGCGGAAGTTTGTCGGCAATCAGTTCGCCCGCAGCCATCACGGCTAACACATTGGCGGTGGTTGTGGAAGTCAGGAAGTGAAGTCGGGAATCGGGTAGGGCCGGGCCGACGTTTCGGTTAGGCTTCGTATGCGCCAGTTTATAACTGACTAAGGCTGGTGCGGTCATGGTGCGCATTCCGGCAATAACGCCAATCTGGAACGCTTTAAGCAGGCATTTTATCATGGTTATGCTTCGTTGAGTATGTGTTTTTCAACAAGCAGGTACGGGGGTTTGTTTAGTTCTGCTTCCGCAGTCGGATAACCTGACCACCACCGGCAGCCAGTTTGAGCATAACCGCATCCGTTTTGCTGACGGTGCGAGTCTGTTGCGTCAGGTGGTTTGGTTTCTGGGCTACATCGGACGTATCGGCGTAAACGTCAGCCGTGTAGTTGCCGTCGGAGAGAAAACCCATTTTTATCGGAATTTCGCGGGCTTTAGAATTGGTGATACTGCCTATAAAACAGTCGTCCCCTTTGCGCCGGGCAATGGTGATATGTTGCCCGACTTCAGCTGCCAGCACTCGTACTTATTCCCAGATGGTGGGTATCCGCGTCAGCACATCGAAACCCGGTTGGTCTTTGTAGGCGTCGGGATAGTCGGCCACCATATCGAGGTAACTTTCCAGCACTACATAAATAGCCAGTTGATGGCAGCGAGTACCGAACATCAAGGGCCTAATGTAATGTACCTTGAACTGACCAGCTGGTACGGCCCGGAAGCCTCCCAGATGCCTATCCGTGGAACCAGCCAGCATCCGGGTGAAGGGGAAATCAATGTCGTGGTCGGGCGTGACCAGCGAGTCCTACTTATTCACTTCGTAGTTGAGGGTGCCTTCCCGCGTGAATTCGTTGGGATACGTACGGTGCATACCTGTGGGTTTATACGCCCTGTGAAACTGAATATGAATCTTATACTCTGCCGCCTTCTGGAGCATCCGCACATCTTTGGCCGATAGGAGTGGAGAAATCAGTAGGCAGAATAACCAAAGTAGACGGTTGAGAAATTTTATGAAAAAGGATTTTCAGGCTAACGTTTCTTATAAAACAACGTGCGGATTTGCAAAGCTAACAGGCTTTTTACGGTAGAAAGAAAAGAATATGTATTTGGCTTTTAGGTGAAAACGGAAAATATAAAGTAATAATCCGTGCTTATCTATGGACGTATTAACGGTCTTTACCGGAAAGTGCGTATCAACTGCCCGACTTATTCGTAACTTTAGCACTGGTTTAATCAGTGTAGAAAACTATAGTTTGATGAAAAAGCAGATTTTACTCGCTTCGTCACTGGTCCTTAGCGGCCTACTTTCTCAGGTTGCATTGGGGCAGGCAAATACCCTGAATGCACGCATGGACAAAACGGCCGAGAGCCTTGAAAAAAAGGTGATAGCCTGGCGCCGGGATATTCACCAGCATCCGGAGTTGGGCAATCGGGAGTTTAAGACCGCAGCCAAAATTGCCGCCCACTTGCAGTCGCTGGGCATGGAAGTGAAAACCGGTGTGGGCAAAACGGGTGTCGTGGGTCTACTCAAAGGCGGTAAGGAAGGGCCGGTGGTGGCACTACGGGCCGATATGGACGGTCTGCCCGTGACTGAGCGCAATGATTTGGCGTTCAAATCGGACGTAAGAACCGAGTATAACGGGCAACAAACGGGCGTTATGCACGCCTGTGGCCATGATTCACACGTGGCCATGCTGATGGGGGTAGCCGAAGTGTTAAGTTCCGTAAAAAGTGATCTGCGCGGCACCGTGAAGTTCATATTCCAGCCTGCCGAAGAAGGGGCTCCCGAAGGGGAAGAAGGTGGTGCCGAATTGATGGTAAAAGAGGGCGTGTTGGACAACCCGAAAGTAGACGCTATTTTTGGTCTGCACATCAATTCGCAAACCGAAGTTGGCACTATCAAATACCGGTCGGGTGCCACGATGGCCGCCGTTGATCAGTATTCGATAAAAATCAAAGGTCGTCAGGCACACGGAGCCGCTCCCTGGTCGAGCGTTGACCCGATAGTGACATCGGCTCAGGTGGTAATGGGGCTGCAAACTATCGTTAGCCGGAATGTAATCCTGACCGATAATGCAGCCGTGGTAACGGTAGGTGCCCTGCACAGCGGCATTCGCCAGAACATCATCCCCGAAGAAGCGAACATGATTGGTACCATCCGCACATTCAGCCCCGAAGCCCAGAAAATGGTTCATCGGCGCATCAATGAGATCGCCACCAATATTGCTGAGAGCGCGGGAGCCAAAGCAGAGGTCAAAATTGATATCATGTATCCCGTTACGTACAACGACCCCAAACTAACCGAACAGATGATACCATCGTTGCAGGCTATAGCGGGGAAAAATAACATCATCATCACACCCGCTCAAACAGGTGCTGAAGATTTCTCATTTTTCCAGCAGAAAGTACCGGGTTTCTTTTTCTTCCTGGGCGGCATGGCCAAAGGCAAAAAAGCTGAAGAGGTCGGTTCGCACCACACGCCCGATTTTGTAATTGATGAAGGTGGTTTTGTACTGGGCATGAAATCCCTCTGCCACCTCACCACCGACTACATGGAATTTGCCAACAAGGGCATCGCCGTTAAACAACTGACGCCATCGACTGGAAACTAGACTGAGTTATCGGGTTTCAGGTATATCACCTGAAACCCGGCATTTTGTCAAATCTCCTTTCTTGCGCGGACAATGCGTGACAGTAAGCCAGGCATGAATCGTTTGAGGTAAATGCCGTAGATTTCGGAACCGCCAATATAAACTTCTTCTTTCTCTTTCTTTATTGCCCGAACGAGTCGCTTTGCGAAGACATCGGCGGGCATTCCTTTTTCCTGATTTTCGTCCATTCTTCCATGTGTCTGGCCACTGGCCGTAAGCGCATTAACAGAAATGGCAGTCTGGATATAGCCTGGGCAAACCAGTGTTACCCGAATACCCTTGTCATATACTTCGGCCCTCAGGGCATCGAAAAAGCCATGCAGAGCGTGTTTGCTGGCGCAATAGCCGGAGCGTTGTTTGGTGGCTAACTTACCCGCAACGCTACTCGTAACCACAAAGTAGCCATTGCCTTGAGCCAGCATAATGGGCAGAATGGCTTTCGTGAGGGCAACAACACCAAAGAAATTGACCGCCATAATCCGTTGGTAAACCGAAAAATCGGTGTCGACAACGGTGCTTCGCTGGGTTATACCTGCGTTATGGAACAGATAATCAATCCGGCCGAATCGCTGCTTTACGGTGTCCACATGAACTGAAAAATAATCTACTTCTGCCATGTCGATGGGCAGAATCAGCAACTGGGAAGCGGGTAGCCCGGTTTGGGTAGCCACCCGTTGAAGTTCCGTTTCGCGTCGGGCCGACAAGATCAGCCGGACCCGCTTCGATCTGGCTAATTCGATGGCCAGTGCTTCTCCGATACCGGATGAGGCACCGGTAATCCAGATAACGGAATCGCTGAGGTCCATGCTGTACGGAAAAGTTAGAAGTTTATCCGGGCGCTTTTCTTCTGCACCACCAATTCAACCGATTTACCAATGGGTAGTGCCAGATTGAACTCGACGTGACCAGCCGGGAAATCGAACATAGTGGGGTACGAATAACCGGCTACCGCATCGGCAATAATCTCAAACGAATCTTTGTTGAACGACAGTGAACTGTTAGCCCGCATGTCGGTAAACTGGCCCACAACCAAACCGGCCAGATGACGCAGATGTCCGGCCCGCCGGAGTTGCGTCATCATCCGATCGAGGGAAAAGAGCGTTTCGTCGATGTCTTCGATGAACAGAATTTTTCCGCCAAAATCCAGATCGGTTGGGGTTCCGACGGAGTTAACCAGCAGGGTCAGGTTGCCGCCAACTAATTGCCCTTCGGCCCGTCCCAGTCGGTTCATGGAATGAACGGATACTGAATAATGGGTGGGTAATTCACCAAACAACCATTGCCGGACAGACTCCAAAGAAGCCGCCCGGTCGGGGTCGCCAAATTGCCGGGGCATCAGGCCGTGCAGACTAACAATATCGTTTTTTTGCAGCATGCTCAATAACACCGTTACATCACTGAAGCCAACCAACCACTTCGGGCTGGCCCGAATGCCGGTCATATCAAGTCCGTCAACAAGTCGGTAGCAGCCATAACCTCCCCGTGCGGCCAGAACCGCCCGCACGTCGGGATTGTCGAAAAGCCGCTGGATGTCGGCCCGGCGGAGGTCATCGGAACCGGCGAAAGGGCCGTCGATAGCGTGCAGGCTGTCGCCTTCAATAATATTCAGGCGCCAGTCGTCGCGCAGAATCCGTAGTCCTTCGGCAAGTTCTTCGTAGGGGAACCAACTGGCGGGGGCTACTACGCCAACAGTATCGCCGGGGCGCAGGAAGGGGGGCATTATCACGAGGCTGTTTTTGGAATAAGGTTTATAGGCATGCGTATAGCTGTCGGTCAGGTGCGCCTTCTCCGGCCTGTTCCTTAATTTAACTCAGCCTCTTCGGTTTCGTCGAGTCTATCCAGGTTGAGTTCGGTTTGATGTTCTCGGTCAAACATGGGTCTGAACTTATGGCCCCAGCGTATTTCGCTGTAGCGATACGAAAAACGCGTATGGACCATCTGTACAAACGTGTCGTCCATTGCCTGTAGAGAAATCAGTATCTCCGTATCAGACTGTTCGAGTTCTTCGGGGGTGCAGCCATACAGCGGGCTTTTGTCCGTAATGGGATGTACCAGCGTCCAGTTTGCCGGGAAGAAAGCAACTTTACTGCGTTCCAGATTCAGCGGATAGTATTTTCGGGTGAGTGTGCCATCAGGCTTGGGTTCCAGCCGAGATAGGGTTGTGGTTATCTCAATGTTTATCAGTTGATTGGCGCGGGTGTTAATAATGCGAAACATCCAGGCGTTGACGTCCAGGTAGGGGGCGAAGACCGAATTTTTTGAGAAACGTATATGCGCTACCGGCCGGGAGAAGCGGCCGTACAACAGGCCGGTAGCCAGCGCAAAGCTTAGTAAACCAATCATGGATTCGAAAGCGGCAATGCAACTGGTCAGAAAACTACTGGGTGAAATATGACCGTAGCCAACCGTAGTGAGCGTTTGAGCACTGAAAAAGAAGCATTTCCAGAAGGGGCCATTCAGGAGTTTATCGTCAATACCCGTTAGCGAACGGGCATCGGCCAGCATATAAACACCCGCAAATAAGGTGTTGGTAACGATGTAAGCACTCAGGAGCCAGGCAAAAAACAGAGTCCATCGCATCGTAATCAGTCGATTGTATATATTTAACTGGTCCCACAGAGAGCCGTTAACACGAACCAGGTTGAAACTGCCATCCTGATTAACCAGCCGCGACTGAGCGTTGGTGAGCGTGGTGCCGAAACCGAGGTCATTACGCTGTTTTTCCTGCTCAACTAACTGACTATTCTGGGGAGCGTGATTGAACAGACGAGGCTTTTTAGTGTTCATGCGCGGTAAAGTCATCAATTAATTAGGTGTCAATGATAGGTCACCTTACAAAGTTATATCAAATTTGTCGGGCTGTTGGGTAGATAACCCGATTCTCACGCCATTCCGTTTCCTGATGAATCCAACCGAACTTGTAACGGGCCTGCTGGGCGTAACGACACTACTGGCGGCCGTGGCCCGGAAGGCCCGAATATCCTACCCAATCCTACTGGTTATTGTCGGTTTGTTTATCGGTTGGATACCCGGCCTTCCTTCTGTTGTGCTTGCTCCAGATACTGTTTTTCTAATTTTTTTGCCGCCTTTGCTGTACGCTGCGGCCTGGCAAATCGATAACAGGGAACTGAAGTTATACAGCCGGCCGGTCTCTTTGCTGGCAGTAGGGCTGGTTTTATTTACGGCTACGGTAGTGGCCCTGGTTGCTCATGCGGTCATTCCCGGATTTTCGCTGGCCCAGGGGTATCTATTGGGTGCCATTGTCGCGCCACCCGATGCGGTAGCGGCTTCGTCGGTTACGCGGGGGCTCAACGTGCCTAAACGGATTATGACGGTTCTGGAAGGCGAAAGCCTGATCAACGACGCCAGTAGCCTGATTATTTACCGCTACGGGCTGGCGGCCATTCTAACCAGTCAGTTTGTTTTGTGGGAAGCGGGTCTACAGTTTATCGGGATTGCGCTGGTGAGTGTGAGCATCGGACTGGCCATTGGCTGGCTCATGCTTTGGGTACACCGGGCCATTGGTAAAGATACCGTTACCAGCACCGCCGTTACCCTGCTTACTCCCTACGGCTCTTATCTGATAGCCGAAAATTTTCACCTTTCGGGTGTACTGGCCGTTGTCACAACCGGCCTTTTTCTGTCGGCCCGTATCTCAGAACTTTTTACAGACCAAATTCGGCTGCAAACAAATGCCGTTTGGGAGGTTGTTATTTTTCTGTTCAACGGGTTGGTTTTTATCCTGATTGGCCTGCAACTGCCCATGATTGTTTCTAATCTAAATGGCTATACCCTGCCTCAGGCAATTGAGTATGCGTTGATGGTCAGTGCAGTGGCCATCATTTGTCGGCTGGTTTGGGTATTCCCGGGTGCCTATTTACCCCGTTGGTTTAGTGCCAGTATCCGAAAAAAGGAACCTAAACCGAGTTGGCAACAGATAACCGTACTTGGCTGGGCGGGTATGCGGGGCATTGTATCCCTGGCTGGGGCACTGGCTTTACCCAATACCCTGCTCAATGGTCAACCGTTTCCGGCTCGTGACCTGATACTGTTCATTACGTTTATCGTTATTCTGGTTACGCTGGTTTTGCAGGGACTTACGCTGCCTGTGCTCATTGATGTACTCCATGTACGGGAGCAAATGGATGAAAAACAAGAAGAACGGAAGCTGCGCCGGAAAATGGCTCAACAGGTGATTACCCACCTGGAAGCCAATCATTCGGCGGGGTCGGTACACGACGATGTGCTGAGTTACGTAAAAAATACGTACGAACTACGCATCAATGAACTGAATGGTATGTTACGGGTATCTACCAACATCCACCAACCCGCTGAACTATACAAACAGGCGATTCAACTTCAATTGGAACTGATTGGTGTTGAGCGAACCGTGCTGAATGAGGAACGCAGGAACAGCTTGCTGGATGGCGAAAGGCTCCGAAAAATGGAACAGGAACTAGACCTCGAATCGGCCCGGCTTTCACTTGCTCAACCCGAATGACAGGACAGGGGCTCTTATGCTCGAAAATTCGTTCTATTCCAGCGATATGTGGTCAGGGAAGTCTTTTCTACTGTAGTGCATAGGATAATTTTTAGGTGAAACATAAGTAAATATACTTATATTTCACCCCAATTTAAGGATTATTCACGTATTAGTAGGTTTGCAATGTATGAATGTTCGTTCGGGTATGATTAGTTTGGTGATACCAGCGTTTAACGAAGAGGAAAACTTACCCACCCTTGTCCATCGGCTTATGTCCGTAATGGATCAATATGATTCGTACGAAATATTACTGGTCGACGATGGCAGTTCCGACCAGACCCGCTACGTTCTCCGGCAATTGAGTCAGCAATATTCCGTTGTTCGTTATTTGTCATTTTCCCGCAACTTTGGGCATCAGATGGCCTTGCGGGCTGGCTACGACAATGCTCTTGGGGAAGCGGTTATCTGCCTGGATGCCGATTTGCAGCACCCGCCCGAACTAATTCCGGCACTAATTGAGAAGTGGAGACAAGGATACGAGGTCGTTTATACCGTTCGGCAACCCGACCCGACCTTATCCCTCTATAAACGCACCACATCCAAATACTTCTATAAGCTACTTCGCACGGTATCAAACCTCGATATTGAAGATGGAGCGGCTGATTTTAGGTTGCTGGATCGTAAGGTGGTAAACACCCTGAAGGAATTCAAGGAAAACGATCTGTTTCTGCGAGGGGCCATCTCTTGGGTTGGGTTTCGGCAGTGCCGGATACTGTATGAGCCAGCCGCCCGATACGCAGGACGGTCCAAATACTCGTTTCGTAAGATGCTCAAACTGGCCGCAATGGGCATTACTTCTTTTTCTACCCGGCCCCTTTACCTATCGGTACTACTCGGTTTTGGGATGTCATTGTTTGCCCTTCTTTTCGGGGCGGAAGCCATGTTCGAGTATTTCTTCACCAACGCTACGGTATCGGGCTGGACAACACTGGTTGTACTCTCCGTGCTGATTGGCGGTGTTCAGTTTATTATGATTGGTATCATTGGCGTTTATCTGGGGAAAACATTTGTTGAGGTAAAAGGTCGACCGGCATACATCATCAGTGATACCAGCGAGATTGAAGAGACTGTAACAATATGGTAAGTTCCGGCAAAAAACGAAGGAGTATTTTATTCACTGTTGATGTAGAAGAGTTCGATACGGCCCTTGAATTTGGGCATGCCATTTCGTTAGATGAACAAGTGGCGGTTTCAACGAAGGGGCTGTCATTACTGGCCGAACGCTTCGAGGCACTAGATACCCCGGTTACGCTGTTTACAACGGCCAACTACGCGCTTCATGAACCCGAACTGATACGGGCGCTGGCGCAGAAGCACGAAATTGCATCGCACGGCTACTTCCATACCACGTTCGAGCCAGCCGATCTGCTCAAATCCCGACTTGCCTTGGAAGCACTACTGGGACGACCCGTAACGGGTTTTCGTCGGGCACGAATGGGGTATGTCGATCCCAATGATGTGCAACAGGCAGGCTATGCGTACAACTCGTCCCTTCATCCAACCTGGCTTCCGGGGCGCTACAACCATTGGGGCGAACCCCGGCACCCGTTTCGGGAACTGGATGTCTGGCAAATTCCGGCTTCCGTAACGCCTTTCCTGCGGCTACCTTTGTTCTGGCTGAGTCTAAAAAACTTTCCGTTTGCCTACTATAAATTACTCTGCCGCCAAACGCTGGAAGCCGACGGGTTTCTGAATCTATACGTGCATCCCTGGGAATTTACGGATTTATCGGCCTACGAAAAAATCCCGGCCTACGTGCGACGGCATTCCCGGGATGTACTACTCGACCGGGTCGAGCACCTGTTACGCTACCTGAAACCGATGGGGGATTTTGACACAATGGGTACTTTTGTACAGCAGCTAAAAACAAACACAGCCTAATTATCTTTTGCGTTACTTTGCCCGGTTCAATATTTCGGCTATCAACACTACGCAATAACGGTTGCGGCTTCTTTCTCTTATCCCCATATTCCCCCGGAATTGCCTTCTTAACGCAAAATAGGGGAGCCGGTTTTTCTTAACAACACACGAATAAAAAACCCAACTAAACTATAGGTATGGCCAAACAAACCTGGCTGGATTTCTGGCAGAAAGAAAATGAGTTTGATGACTCTATGTCGATGAACTACGCTTATTTCCTGGCGAGGGTCGAAAAATACATTCCATTATCAAAGACCCAGAAAGTACTGGACATCGGATCGGGACCGGGCAACCTGGAGGATGCCTGGTTCAGCCGGGTCGCGGAAATGCACGGGCTGGATATTTCAACGCGCTACAATGAAATAGCCCGTAGTAAACACGCTGCGCATCCGGGTATCCATTTCCATAATTTACCCGCCGATGACTACCTGAATTTTGGCGTAGTGGCTAACAAACAGTTCGACGTGATAATCGTGATGAGTGTGGTGCAGTACTATAAGAGTGCGGCCGATGTAGAAATGCTAATCAGGAACATTAAACAGGTAGCGGCTCCCGGTGCCAGGGCTCTCATTTGCGATTTGATGGTGGGTGGTAGTGTCATCAGTGATATCCTGAGCATTATGGGGCGTTCGCTCAGGCAGGGGCAGCTATTGTCCATGCTACGGTTGTTGGTTCGGTTGCGCTTCTCTCCTTACTATGCCGTTCGTAAAGAAAATGGCTTCCTTGTTTTGTCCCGACAGGAGTGGCTGGATATTGCCCGGCGGGTGGGTGTAAAGGCTCATTTTGTGGATGAACCACTCACCTTGCAGCAGGAGCGGATGAACTTACTAATCCAATTCTGATTGCTCTGCCAAGGTCATTCATATAAATATTACATCGTCGATTACCTCCGTACCCATGTCCTTATTGACCAACTGAACAAGCTTCTGTTTGGCATTGACGAGCTCATTGCGGAGCGGAGCCGAGGCAATATCGATGTACAATTTACGGTCGCGAACGTAAAGCCGGTTGGTACGGGAGGCAATGGCAGGGCCCATCATACGCCCCCAAAACGCTTCGAGATACGTTTCGTTGAAGCGGGTCTGGAGCTGGTAGGTTTTTAGTAATTGCCCGATAGCATCCTTCAGAGACGTAGTTCCGGCACCACGGGTGGCATTGTCGCGGTTATATCGGTAAGGTTGGTTCATAGGGATGGCGGTTTGTCACTGCGCAAAAGTAAACAATGATTGAATTTAATGAGTGAGCACTGGCCGGGGAATGTTGAAAAAATGTGCTAACGGTTGAAAAGAGCAGGCAACGTCTCGGGTAAATGCCTGACTTTTAGAGGAAGATTGCTTTACCTGGTAAATTAATTTACCCAGTACAGTCATTTGTCCTGATTTTGTAAAACCGCAACTTGGTAAACTGGTGTCATTCTCCTATCTTTGCGGACTCATTTGGAAAAATACAGGTTTTAGGCAATATAGATCATGAAAAGAACGTACCAACCATCGAATCGGAAGCGGAAAAACAAGCACGGTTTCCGCGAGCGGATGGCTACTGCCAACGGCCGTCAGGTGTTGGCACGCCGTCGTGCCAAAGGGCGCCACAAACTAACCGTCTCGGACGAGAAGAAAGGCGAACGCTTTAAAGTTTAATCAGGAAGTCAGTTAGCCAGTCGATCAGTCATCCTGTATCAGTTACTGATTGATTCATCGACTAACCAACTGACCAACCGTTATGCCGCAAACCTTCACCAAATCGGAACGGCTTTGTAGCAAAAAAATTCTTGGAGAACTATTTAAGAAGGGTAGTACGTCTGTCGGGACGTTCTACCTTTTTCCGTTTCGGGTCCTCTATCTGCCTCAACCCGAAAGCAACGACTCTTTACCTTCCATTGTCATTACGGTACCAAAACGACTCTTCAAACGGGCCGTCGACCGGAATCTCATCCGTCGGCGGGTGCGGGAAGCGTACCGGCTCCACAAAAATCAGTTTGTTACGATGGCATCCGCGCCTTCGTCTATTGCCTTTCTTTATACGGCCAAGCAGATAATTTCGTTTGAAGAGATAGAAAAAGGTATGAAATTAGCAGTAGCAAAATGTGCAGCGAAGACTATGCCATGAAGCCTGCCTTTTTTCGTTACCTCATTCATCACTGTAGATGCCTCACTCTTCATTTTGAATCTGCCTATGCGCTTCTCTAAACGCTTTACCCTTCTGGCCTCATCAGCGCTCATAGCGGGCGGTATTGGCTTCTTTTCGTTTAAGAATGACGACCGTTTTTTTGAAATCGCGCGTAACCTCGACATCTACGCAACGCTGTTCAAGGAACTGAATCTGTATTACGTCGATGAGGTAAATCCGAACCGGATGGTCAAAACCAGCATCGATGCCATGCTGAAAGCCCTCGATCCGTACACGAATTTCTTTGCGGAAGACGAGATTGAGGACTACATGACCATGACTACCGGCCGATACAACGGCATAGGGGCACTCATTGGCCACCGGCAGGATAAAAATATTGTGCTGATGGTCTATGAGGGTACGCCCGCTGAGAAATCAGGTTTACGCATTGGTGATGAGGTGGTTAAAATTGACGGGGTCGACATAACCCGCAAAGAACGCGATGGTGGATCGATGGACCCCGGTAAGCTGCTGAAAGGGCAGAATAACACCGCCGTAAAAATAACGGTGATGCGGTATGGTCAGAAAGCACCGGTCGAACTTAGCGTTGTCCGCGATGTGGTGAAGATGACGAACGTGCCTTACTACGGCATGATTTCGGAGGATGTTGGTTACATTGACCTCAAAGACTTCACGGCAACGGCTTCCCGGGAGGTTCGTTCGGCTTTCCAGGAGTTGAAGACGAAGGGAATGAAAAAACTCATTCTCGACGTTCGGGAGAATCCGGGTGGACTGTTGAATATGGCCATTGACATTTCCAATGTTTTTATCCCGAAAGATTCTGAAGTTGTGACCACAAAGGGAAAAGTGACCGAGTGGAACAAGACATATACGGCCATGAATCCGCCTATGGACCTGGAAATGCCCATGATTGTGCTGGCCAATAGCCACAGCGCATCGGCCGCCGAAATCGTGTCGGGTGTTATTCAGGACTACGACCGGGGGGTGCTGGTTGGGCAACGAACGTACGGTAAAGGGCTGGTGCAAACCACCCGCGAACTGTCTTTTAACACCAAACTGAAAATAACTACGGCTAAATACTATATTCCCAGCGGGCGGTGTATTCAGGCCATCGACTACAGCCACCGAAACCCCGACGGCAGTGTGGGCAAAATTCCGGATTCACTCAAAACGGCCTTCAAAACAAAAGCGGGCCGGACCGTGTACGATGGTGGTGGTGTATTGCCCGACGTACTGGTAGAATCCCTGCCTCCCGTACCGGTAGCCCTCAGTTTGACCAACAAGGGATTGATTTTCGACTACGCCGTAAAATACCACTATGATCACCCCACCATCAAGCCCGCCCGCGAGTTCCGCCTTACCGATGCTGAGTACGCCGAGTTTACCAGGTGGCTGGGCGGTAAGGAGTACGACTACACAACGCAGGTAGAAAAGGACCTGGGTACACTCGAAGCGTCGGCCAAGAAGGAGAAGTATTTCGATCAGATTCAGGACCAGCTAAAGTCGCTCAAGACCAAAATGTCACACAGCAAAGATGCTGATCTGAACACGTTCAAAACCGAATTGAAAACCCTGCTGGAACAGGAAATTGCCGGGCATTATTACCTGCAGCGCGGTATTAAAGAAGCCTCTTTCGCTACCGACCCCGAAATGAAAGCCGCTCTCAACCTGTTCAAGGACATGGGTCGGTATAGTACTATTCTGAAGGGGTCAAAATAATGACGAAGTATGACCGGGTCGCCGGTGCGAGTATGACCGGGTCGCTGGTGCGATGATAAATGATGAATGACTGCTGTCGATCCATCATTTATCATCGCACCAGCGACCCGGTCATACTTCATCATTAAAATGCTTATTCTCTCCATAGATACCTCTACCGCCTGTTGTTCCGTTGCGCTGCATCAGGATGGTCTCCTTCTGGGCTGTTACGAACTTTTCATGGAGCGTACTTCAGCGGCCATGCTCACAACACTCATTCGGGATGTTGTTGGTCACGCGGGTTACGAACTCGCCCAACTCGATGCTGTAGCAGTTGCCAAAGGCCCCGGCTCGTACACGGGGCTGCGTATTGCGGTTTCGACCGCTAAGGGGTTGTGCTTTGCGCTGGATAAGCCACTGCTGGCTGTTAACACACTACAGGCAATGGCTGCTCAGATCCAGGCTTTCTTTCCGGCTGAACACCTCCTATGTCCCATGATTGATGCCCGGCGAATGGAAGTGTACTGCGCTTTCTATCAGTTCAACGGGCGGGAAGTTCAGCCTACATCGGCCCAGATTATCGACGAAACCTCATTCGGTAACTGGCTGGAACAGGGGCCGGTAGTTTTCTTCGGCGATGGAGCCGCCAAATGCCAGGTTTCGCTGGGCAGGCACCCGAACGCGTTGTTTCCCGGTAAGAATGTGGTTCCTTCGGCTCGCACGGTCGGGCAATTGGCGGGAGTGGCCTTTAACGGAGGGCAGTTTGAGAATCTGGCTACATTTGAACCGTTTTACCTGAAAGATTTTATGACTACACAGCCCAGGAAGTTAGTGTAAGCATGCTATAAAAATGACATCCCTAGGTATGCTATCGGCCAAAAGTCTCAATGAGTAGGCATAATAATACGGGAATCTGCCGTTTTTCTCCTTACTTCGCCCCGGCAACCCTCTACTCTTGCTACTGTGCAGATAATCGTTGATATTGGGAATACTGACGCTGTTTTTGGGCTTTACAACCAAAACGCGTGGCAATATATCTGGCGTACCCCCGCCCGAAAAGATGAACACGCCGAGTCCTACGAAGGAAAACTAAGGCTCTGGCTGCTGGAAGCCAATATAGCGCTGAGTGATGTGCAGACAACGGTTCTTAGCAGCGTTGTTCCCGACCTTACGCCCACCATGCGGGCAATGCTGAACGAGCTATTCGGTTTCGAATCCATCGTTGTCGGGCCGGGTGTTTATCCATTGTTACCCATTGAGGTGCTGCGTCCGCACGAGATTGGGGCCGATCTGGTTGCCAATGCTCTGGCTGCCCATACGCGATACAAACAAACCTGTGTGGTAGTGGATTTTGGCACAGCCCTCACGTTCACAACCGTCTCTGCTGAGGGCAAAATTCTGGGCATTGCCATTGCACCGGGCCTTAAAACGGCTATTCGTTCGTTGTTTGCTAACACGGCCCAACTACCTGAAGTACCCATCGAAGTACCCGCGTCGGCCCTTGGCACGAGTACAACGCATGCCATTCAGGCCGGGGTAATTCTAGGTTACGAAGGGTTAGTCCGCTCGCTGGTTAGCCGGATTCAGTCTGAATTGGGTGGCGACTGCATTGCAGTAGCTACCGGTGGTTTATCGGGTCGAATTCCATCTCTGGGGGATGTGTTTGTGGATATTGTTCCATCGCTTACGCTGGAAGGTGTACGCCTGATCGGGGAACTCGTTACAACCCGGTTAAATACTCCCTAATCGGTTAAGGCCTTGTTTTCTGTCGAAAAATGCCGGGTAGTCAGTAGATTGCATTTGCGGGCAATAGACCGGTTTACACCGATGTGTATAAACCACTAATAACCACATACAAGCCCCAACTGGACCACTATTCGCAGGTCCGTCACTTAAACGACCGCACCCTGTTGGGACGTTTGGTGTTGATTGGTATAATACGATGGTGCAGTAGGATTCTAGGATGGCGTCTGCCAAAGTACCTGTCCCTACTCTCTAATTATACTTTCTTGTTATGTCGTGTCTGGACTTTCGGGAGATTCATTGTTAGACGTCTGTCCGCGTTTTTTTCGTTTTCGGAGTGCATCGTTGAGCAAAAATTCAATTTGCCCATTCACACTCCGAAATTCCTCCTGCGCCCAGCGTTCCAGTTCTTTCAGCGTTTCGGGTTGGATCCGTAAGGCAAATGCCTTCTTTTCTACAGCCATATTTTTTGTAAGGAATGAGTAGTGAGAACCGACTTATTTAAATAAAAAAAGGAGGCTAGTTGAGGATTTAAGAATATTAATGTATCTGAAA
>JBBSTD010000049.1:0-48413 GCA_038236215.1 Cytophagales bacterium
CAACTCGTTGCCTTTAGTATCAAAATACCGGAACAGACTTTTGTTTCGCTGACGCTTAATACCCGGCATGGTATCTGACACATAAACCAGTCGGGCTGCCCGCGCCGTTTCGACGGGGTCGTGGAGTAACTCGGATGTATTCACAGTTGTTGAGTAGCTAAAAAATGCGTCCATGAGTAACCGCCGATTCAGCAAAATGGTTATTAGGCTGACTCTTTTTTTAGCGCATCGTAAAAAATGGGAAAATGGCTTTATCGCAAGCTCACCCGCCAATCGGAGGCTTTCCCGAAAAACCAGAGTGCCAGTGCCATAGCGTACTGGTAAAAATCCGTTGGGTGAATGAGCGAGTAAAACGCTTCTGCTTTGGTAGCCAGTCCCATCATCATGGCGGCCAGTATGATCCAAAGCCCTCGTTTGTTGCGTTGAAGCAACGAAAATACGGCAAATAGTACCAATATCAAGATACCCAGCGATGGGACAATCGGGGTAAAAATGCGTACGTCAGGTAGTAGCAGAGAAATGAATAAGAATAAACCAAAGGCTACTGTAGCAATGAACGGAAATAAGGAAAAGGTACGCTGATTGAGCAGCGCGTAAACCGCCGACACGACACATACAATACCCAACGTGTCGGATAGGATAACCATGGAACGATGCAACGGCTCCAGTGATTCGTTTCCCGCAAAACGGATCACTCCCATCAGAGCGGCCAAGGAAATAGTCAAGAAAAAGAACCCCCACAAGAGTCGGTTAAACAGGGGAACGCGTCCGAAAAAGTGCCAGAACACTCCGACGCCCACTCCGGCAAGAACAGCGCCGGAAAGGATATGCGAAAAAATCATCACGTAATTTAGGAAGTTTCGGCTACTTTTGCCCAACTTTCTACCAGAAGCAGGAAGGGCCGATAAACGAATAAAGGTAGCTGGTTAAACGCTATTTTTTCGGCTTCCTTCCGTATGTCCGTATTGCCAACGATTTTCAAATTCCTGTTATGTCTGTTCTAGTTAACAAAGATTCAAAAATCATCGTCCAGGGCTTCACCGGCTCAGAAGGCAGTTTTCATGCTCAGCAGATGATTGAATATGGTACTAACGTTGTTGGTGGGGTAACACCGGGAAAAGGAGGGCAAACCCACCTCGATCGTCCTGTTTTCAATACGGTTCAGCAGGCTGTGGACCAGGCCGGTGCTAATGTATCCATCATTTTTGTGCCGCCCGCTTTTGCTGCCGACGCTATCATGGAAGCCGCAGAAGCCGGTATAAGTGTGATTATCTGCATCACTGAAGGCATTCCAACAGAAGATATGGTAGCGGTGAAAAACTACCTGAACAATAAAGCTGTGACGCTTATCGGTCCTAACTGCCCTGGCGTAATGACTGCCGAAGAATGTAAAGTAGGCATCATGCCCGGCTTTATTTTCAAGAAAGGTCGTATCGGAATCGTTTCCAAATCGGGTACATTAACCTACGAAGCCGTTGACCAGCTTACCAAAGCAGGCCTCGGGCAATCGACTGCTATTGGTATTGGTGGCGACCCAATTATTGGCACTACCACCAAGCAGGCCGTTGAACTGCTTATGAATGATCCGGAAACCGACGCTATCGTTATGATTGGCGAAATAGGTGGCGGCATGGAAGCAGAGGCTGCTAACTGGATTAAGGCCGATGGTAATCGTAAACCCGTTGTCGGATTCATTGCCGGACAAACGGCCCCCAAGGGTCGCCGGATGGGCCACGCCGGTGCCATTGTTGGTGGTGCTGATGATACGGCAGCCGCTAAGATGGCTATTATGCGGGAGTGTGGTATTCACGTTGTTGAGTCACCCGCTCTTATCGGCGATACAATGCTGAAAGCGTTGGGTAAATAAGAAGGGCCAAAGTGTGAAAGAGCGAAAGAGCGGGATATTGTGCTATAGGGTAGCAAAAAGGTTTACAGTAAACAAGTTAACCTTAGTTGTCGCTACGCTCTTTCACTCTTTCGTTCTTTCGCTCTTTGTTTTTTCTACCTCCTTCGCCCAACCTCGTCAGACAGGTATTGGACCAGGTGAGCAATACTACCCCGTCCACAATTTTCGGGATGACTTTCAGGTATACGACGAACGGGCAAAATCCTACGTACCCTACATCGTTGAGAAGCATGCCGACCAAACGGCCCTGAGCGTATATGTGGATCTGGAGAGTAATCGACATTATAGCCTGCTTATTACAACCCGGCAGGACGGTTATCTGTTTATCAACGCTGCCCTCAAACGAAAACTCCGTGCCGAAAGCTGGCAGGTATTAAGTATTGATAGCCTGTATAAGGTCTATCGTCAGCCTGAACTATTTCTAACCATTTACGGCAGCCCCGGCCTGGACAACAAGCAGTTATTCATTGGTTACCCAAAGTCCGCGACGCAAACGCCTATACTGTTGCACGATGATAATTTGAGTGTACGACCTCGTCCCAGTACTATTTATAACGACTTTCTGGTGCTGGGGCTCTTATTTTTACTGACCACTCATACGTTTCTATTTACGGTCTACCGCCGTGCTTTTCAGCGGTTTTATAACCTGCGCGATCTATTGTCCATTCGGGCACAGGAAGAATCATTTCTCATTAACCGCCCGTTAAGTAGTGCTAACACCCTGTTTGCCCTTAATCTGAGCTTTGTCATTGCCTATTTGATTGTCTTCCTGCAAAGCCAGGGTTTGACTTTATTTGCATCGGGGGTGTTATTACTGGCGGGGCAGAATGTAGGTGGATTGGTGAGTGAGTTTTTTTTGTTGAGTGGTGTTACTTTTTTAAGCTTACTGGGTAAATATATTGCGCTTGAGGTGATGGGGGGGCTCTACAAGTTACAGGAGGTGGTTAATATTCACTACTTTAAAATACTGCAATCATCCCTGTTGTTTTTTACGTTTCTAACCCTGCTTTTGTCCATACTAGCCTACAATACCTGGGTTATGTCATGGTCGCAGAGCGCCTTATTGGTGCCAGTGGTCATCTTTTATGCCGTCCGTTTAGCGCTGCTATACTTCGTCATACGTAGCCTTGAGCCTATCAAAAATCTTTATTTATTTTCGTACCTTTGTATCGTTGAATTGATTCCACTGATCATTGGTTTGCGTTTTGCGCTATGATGAGTGAGTTCTCAGTTAACAAAGTATAGTTGGTCGATAAGTTCTTTTAGTACTTAGTTCGTATCGCCGATTCCTAATGACCCGAGTAAAGATTCAATGAACGAGACAAGCATGCAACCCGCCGAAGCCCAGATCACGAAAGTAAACCGGCTCTTAGTGTCCCAATCTCGACCCGCCGACGACAAATCACCCTATTTTGATCTAGTTAGCAAGTATAACATCCAGATTGAGTTTCGCCCATTTATTCAGATTCAGGGTGAGTCGTTTAAGGATTTCCGTCGTCAGAAAATCAACATTCTGGCCCACACCGCCATTATTTTCACCAGCCGAAATGCCATAGATCACTTTTTTCGTATCTGTCAGGAGGGACGCATCGATGTACCTGCCGACATGAAATATTTCTGCATCTCGGAGCAGACGGCCAATTACCTACAGAAGTACATTGTTATTCGGAAGCGTAAAATTTTCAATGGTACAAAGACAGCCGCTGAACTATTTGATTTGATCAAGAAACACAAAAACGAAAAGTTCCTGTTTCCGTGTTCAAACATCCGTCGGAATGATATCCCCGAATTCATGGATACCAGCGGTCTTCATTTTACGGAGGCTGAGATGTACGAAACAACTTCCACTAATTTATTAGACCTGGAAATCAGTAGTTACGATATCATTGCATTTTTCAGCCCATCGGGGGTAAACTCGTTGTTTGCTAATTTCCCCGATTTCCACCAGAACGGAACACGTATAGCTGCTTTTGGCCCCACCACTGCCAAAGCTGTTATCGAAGCGGGCCTGACGCTTGATATTGAAGCCCCGCTTCCCAACGCGCCATCTATGACGGGGGCTTTGGATATATACCTCAAAAAGGCCAACGCCTAGTAGAAATGCTGTGTTGAACCTTTGTGCCGGAACTGGGTGATAGTGCTCATTTCCGGCATTTCGCTTTTCTTTTCAGGCCAATAATTTGTTCGCACATGCGTTTAATTGTAAACTGTGATAAAATTTCGGTCGAACCCTATTATCACTGATACAGAAGATGGTAGGAACAAAAAGAAAAGACAAGCCAATTTTTATTGGCAATCAACTACTTAATGTTGATTCCTTTTGCTCTTTTCTTTCGTATATGTACATAAAAGTCTTTTTGAATATTGTTCAGACCGTATGATTCGCATACTATACGTTCACGCCTTTTTACTGGTTATGCTTGCTGCTCCAATGGCTCTGGCCCAACAGGACCCGCAGTTTAGCTTATACATGTACAACCCACTTTATTATAACCCGGCAGCGGCCGGTTCGGAGGGGGTATCTCGTCTACAACTTACGCAGCGAACGCAATATCTGGGTTACCAGACCATTGGTAATGGTGATGGTAGTGCAGCTCAGAGTACACAAATGATTTCGTTTAATGTGCCGTTGGCCAAAATTAAGAGTGGTATCGGTGTTTACGCTCTGAATGACAAGTATGGTCCATCTATCAATCAGGCGGTGCAACTGTCTTATGCCTATAGGCTGGCCTTAAAGAACGGAACGCTGGCGCTGGGAGTACAGGCGGGTATGTTCAATAGGGGGTTTGATTTTGGTCAGTTTCGCGCTACCGATCCTGGGGACCCACTTATTCCAACGGGACGTATTAATCAGTTTAAACCGGATATTGGCGCGGGTATCTACTATAACACGACCGACTATTGGGTTGGTCTAAGCATGACACACCTGAACAGAGCAACCTATAGCTACGTTGTTGGCCGGTCACTTGATCCTTCCGAACCAAAAGCCTATTTATCGGCTGGTTATCGCCTGGGGTTAGGGTATAACATCGATATACAGCCATCTGTACTGGTACAATATAGCACAAAACAGGGTATTCCCGGGTCGGTGGCTTCGGTTAATTTGGTGGGAACGTACGACAATCGCATCTGGGCGGGTCTGGGATATCGGTTAAAAGATGCAGTAATGGCTACGGCTGGCATTAACTTGATGCGAAACAATGCATTGCGTATTGGGGCAGCACTGGACATTACTACGGGAGGAGCGCAAATAAAAAGTCCCGCATCGTACGAAATTTTAGTGGGCTATGCCCTGCCTGCTCCCGATGTTCGTAAGAAACCAATTGTACGCACACCCCGTTTCCGCTACTGATACGGCTAAGCGCAGAAAAAAGCCTCTATTTTGGTCATTTGAGCAGTCTTGGCAATATTCTTGTTATGCAGTTCGCAACAGGAAACTCACTTTCAGAAAGGCAGATTGACCTAAAGTTGAACTAGTTGATCTGCAACATAAATAAACGTTCAATCAGGATATTGATGGAAAATAATTCAGAACCTGACTGAACATACAATAACTAAATAGATTTTCGTTTTTAGTCTGGTCTAGCACAAGAAGAAGAAAAGTTTAACGATGATGAAGTATAACCGGTTAACAGGCAACGCAACCCGAGTAGTGATGGTCGCCATAGTGGTGTTGCTGATGCAGGGTTGCGGCTTTTTGAAGTCAAAATTTGGCGGTAAAAGTGGCAAGGGAGGAGAAGTCGGTATAACAAACGGGGAGGTCACCGCTACCGGGCGTAAAGGCTGGAGGCAACCCACTCCTTACGGAATGGTTCTGGTACCATCCGGCTCATTCATAATGGGACAAGCCGATGAGGACGTGGCAGCTACCCAAATTAACATGAACCGTCAGGTAACAATCAGTTCATTCTACATGGACGATGCTGAAATTTCTAACCATGAGTATCGGCAGTATGTCAATGCCCTGCTGGCCGATTCGGTTTCGGTGCTGGGCGAAGAAGAAATTATGGCTAAGTATTACCCCGATACAACCGTCTGGAAAAATGATTTCACCTACCACAACGGTGATCCGATGCTGGAGCATTATTATGCCCACCCCGCTTTTGATACGTATCCGGTAGTAGGGGTAAGCTGGATTGCTGCCAATCACTTCTGTAAGTGGCGGACCAATACGCTGGATGATTTCCGGACTAAAGATGGTAATTATCGTTCTTTTGGTTTCCGGCTTCCTTCAGAAGCGGAGTGGGAGTGGGCCGCCCGTGGTGGTAAGCAGGGTGCTAAATACCCTTGGGGAAATCCTTACGTAGCTAACGGGAAAGGGTGCTATCTGGCTAACTTCAAACCACAACGGGGTAATTACGACGCTGATGGTTATCCGTATACCGCCCCGGCAACTGCCTACAGCCCTAATGATTACAATCTTTACAACATGGCTGGTAACGTAGCGGAATGGTGCCGTGATGCCTATGCTGATAATACGAATGCTATTGTATGGGATATGAACCCAGATAACCAGAATGCCGATGAGCCTAGAAAAATAGTTCGCGGTGGTTCCTGGAAGGATATTGCCTACTACCTCGAAACAGGTACCCGTTCGTACGAATACGAAGATCAGAAACGCTCGTATATTGGTTTCCGCTGTGTTATGGACAACTTGGAAGGACGCGCGGCATCAGCACGGGGTGGCAGAGCCAGCAAGGCTGGTGGTAGTAGCAAAAGCAGTAAAAAAGCCAAAGCCAGTAAAATTTAAAAATTCAATACCCTATATCAATTAACACGCTTATCATGGCAGCAGATAAATCCACGAATTTCTTTTGGGATCGCTTGGTTCCAACCATTTATAGTGCGGGAGCCGCCGTCGTTATCTTCGGAGCTTGGGCTAAGATTACCCACAATGAACAGTTTGGTTTTATGTTGACAGTTGGTCTGTTGACGGAAGTAGTAATTTTTGCCTTGTACGCCGTTCAGAGTTTCACAATGCCAGCTGCTGGAGATGATGGATATTCCTGGGAGCGCGTATACCCTGAGTTAGCAGATGATTATAAAGGAGAAGCTCGCAAGCCTACTCCACAAGCTAATGGCCTAACAGGTAATATGGATCAAATGCTGGCCCAGGCCAAAGTAACGCCCGATGTATTTGAGCGTCTTGGGTCCGGTTTCCGTAATCTGAACGACACCGTATCGAAAATGACGGATTTGACCGATGCGACCATTGCCACCAATGATTATGCCCGCAATGTAAAAACAGCCGCCGGTTCGATCACTGAAATGAATAAGTCATACGGTACGGCAATCACGGCTATGAACTCAATGGCTGATGCCACATCGGAAGCTAAAGATTACCGCGACCAGTTTCAGAAAGTAACCAAGAACATGGGTGCGTTAAACGCTGTATACGAACTGGAATTGCAGGATACGAATAAACACCTGAAAGCAATGAATGCTTTCTATGGCAGTCTGACCGCAGCAATGGAAAATATGAGTGATGCCAGCCGTGATACACAACAGTTCAAAAACGAATTGGCCAAATTAACGGGTAACCTTGCTTCTCTCAACGGTGTATACGGTAGCATGCTGACCGCTATGCGCGGAAATTAAGTCACAAAAGTGGTAAGTCATAAGTCGTAAGTGCCGACGTAGGAATGCTCCGGCGGCATTAATTACGACTCCCTGGCTTTCTTGACTTATGACTTTTTTCATTATTATAATTCTCTACTAATTAAATGGCAGGCACAAAAGAGACACCCCGTCAGAAAATGATCGGGATGATGTATCTGGTATTGACCGCATTGCTGGCTTTGCAGGTTACTTCCGCTATTCTGGACAAATTTGTTTTGTTAAATAATAGCCTGGAACAAACCTCAGCTGAAGCCAGCAAGGTGAACCAGCAGGTACTTAATAGTATTAAAGCTACCGTCGAAAAATCGGGCAATCGGGCTACTGATTTGGAAATTGTAAAACAGGCTGATCAGGTTCGAAAGGAAACTGCGGATATTATCGCGCAGATTGATGGGCTTAAACAACGTATAATAACGGAAGCGGGTGGTGGTCTTGACGAAACCGGATCCGTCAAAAATTTAAGTGAAGAAGAAAAAGTAGCTCAGATTATGGTTGGCGGCAACCACAATGGAGAGGCTTATACTTTGAAGAAGAAGCTGGACGATTATGTTGCTGGCCTGTCGAAATATAGTCCCGCCAAGTATTCATCGCTGGCCATGAATGCTAAAGATGACCCGATCTCCAGCCGGTCGCCAGAGCAGCGTAACAAGGATTTCGGGGAACTCAACTTTGTCCAAACGCCGGTACCGGCTGCCTTAGCGGTATTGAGTCAGCGCCAAACGGATGTTCGTCGTATTGAGGGAGAAGTGCTGAGCGTACTGGCCAGTAAGGTGGGTGCCCAGGATGTTAAGTTCGATAAAATCATCGCAAAATTGAGCATGGACTCAAAGGTCGTGGTGGCAGGTACAAAATTCAAAGCGGAGATGTTTTTGTCGGCTTCCTCGTCGGGGATACAGCCTCGTATGAGTTTGAACGGTGGCCCTGTACGTATAGTGGATGGAACAGGTCTCATTGAGTTTACGGCTCAGGGTGGCTCATATGACAAGAATGGTCTGGCTAAGCGAACATTGACAGGAAGTATCAGTTACGATTCGCCAGGCGGTCCAAAGACTGTTCCTTTAACAGCAGAGTATTTTGTTGCCAAGCCTTCGTATCAGATTGAAACCGGAACGTTACCTCCTTTATACCTGGGTTGTGCAAACAAACTGAGCATTCAAAGCCCTCAGTTAGGGGCGTTGTGGAGTCCGAATATAACGGCCGATGGTGCCTCTGTTATTCAGTCGGGAGAGAAAGGCAAAATCACGGTTGTACCCAGCGCAGCTAATGTCTCTTTGAATATCAGCAACGGTGGTAGTTTGCTGGGAACAGAACGTTTCCGCGTTAGTAAAGTCCCTCGCCCAACTATTGAGATATTTATAGGCGGTACTCGTGCTAGTGACCCGCGTGGTGTTCCAGTTTCTTCAGCTCGTAGTGTTAGAATACAGGCCGTTTCTGATCCAAGTTTCGCTGCCTTCTCGCCAGACGATGCTAATTTCCGTACAACGGGTGCTTCGATTTCGTTGGTACGTGGTACAAGACGAGTGAAGAAGGCAGATGTGGGTGCTGGTGGAGGCTCTATTAGCGAAATAGCGGGTGAAGCACAACCTGGAGACCGGATTATTATTGAAGTAAATGGAGTACAACGCCGAAACTTCCGGGGAGATATTAGCGATGTTCCAGCAGCTACTACACCTGTACAGGTTTCACTGTACTAATGCACTAAAGAAGTTATTCAGCCGTTACTATACTGAATTGAACAACAAAGAAAGAGCCATGATACAGTACAGAATAATAGGATATACTGGATTACTCGCCATAGCTGCGCTGGCTCTGGCAGGTGGGCAGGCAACGGCTCAGGAAAGGGCTAGTACCGGCATGAACGCCAACTCGACACGACCTATCAACGAGAACGACATCATGATGAAGAAAACCCTTTGGCGTCGGATCGACCTGAAGGAGAAGCAGAATCAGTCGATGTTCTCCAAGAACAATGAAATTTCGAAGTACCTGATGGAAGCCGTAAAAGCCGGTTTAATCGATGCTTATGCGAACGACTCGTTAACGACGAAGATAGATCCACAGAAGTTTCACGAAAACCTGCTGATACCAAGTACGGGGGGGGGCTTATCGGCCGAAGAAATAGCCGCTGGTTTTAAGGAAGATAATGCTGCTGGTGGTGATGGCTGGGATAAACCGAAGAAGGCAGATCCAAAAGCAGCTGAAGATGGTTGGGGAGCACCCAAGAAAGCGGCTGCCAAGGCAGAACCAGTAGACGACGGTTGGGGAGCGCCAAAGAAGAAAACATCCGTAGCCAAAACAACGAAGGGTAAAAAAGGCGCTAAAATAGCACAGCCAATTGTTGAGGAGAAGAAAGATTCAGTAGCCGTTGCCCAGGCTCCTACGTTCTCGGGCGATGAATACTTTCCAAAAGAGTTAAACATTCTGGAGGTAAAAGAAGACTGGATTTTTGATCGAAAACGTTCGCGTTTATACTACGATATTCAGTCTGTGACACTACTGTTGCCAGCTGATAAAAATGCCGCTGGTTTCGAAAAACCCATTGCTTCCTTTAAGTACAAAGATCTTGATAAGCTGTTTCGTAGTGACCCTAAGAAGTTTATCTGGTACAATCCACAAAACCAGGCCCAGCACAAAAACCTGGCCGATGCCTTTGATCTACGCCTGTTTTACGGCCGGATTACAAAAGTGGCTAACCCCGGCGATACGGATTTAGTGGGTATGTACGGCGACCGGGAAGGTTTGTTGAAGTCATACCAGACTGAATACGAACTGATGGAGACTGAACACGGCCTTTGGGAATACTAGACTAGATGTTGCTAGGTATCTAAAGTCGCCTGCTGTGGGTTAAAATCCCCACAGCAGGCGACTTTTCTTTGATAGTAGCTATGTCCGACTAGCCAGCCTTATTCTTCAGCGCGTTTTTCGATGGCATCCCGAATTCGGGCAGCGTTGGTTGCGTGTGAAGATAATCTGATTTATTAGGCGTATGTTTATGCTCGGCAGGTGAAGTCGGGCGACATTTCAGGCGGTAAAGCCACACGAAACCCAGAGAAATCACCATTGCACCAACAGCGGCTTCGATATACCTTAAATCGCCTTTATGCAGGGCAAAGCGCCCAAGCAGGAGAACCGTGTCGACCAGTACAATGGTGGATGTGTGCCCCAGTCCCCAGAAAGCCCCGTCTTTCAGAGAGAGCCAAAGGTTATTGCGTCGGGTAACGATGGAGATGATCGGCCTCGAAGGCATGCGTGAAACCAATGGTAAGGGCTACGGCAAAAGGCAGAACAGTTTCCATCGTTGTCAGTCAGTTTGTACAAGAATCCCTTTGGTTAATTGGGGAATGACTTGAACCGGTCGGCTGGTACAGTGAGCGTACCGAGCTGACCTTTGGCCGCCTGCCGACGCATAAAGTGAGCCTGTTGCGCTGCCCGTTTGGGCGAGTTGCTGGACGTGATTCGTCGCTTGATAAATTTCAGCGGATTGTGGATTGATACAAAAAACAGTTCCACCTGTCATTCGCCTTTGGAGTAAGCCAGATGCTCAATTATAGCTGTGTCGACCAGCCATTGGCCATCGGTATACGGTTGGAAATCGGATAGGTTACCCTTTCGCTCGGTAGCGGGCAGGTCGGTAAGCCCCAAAAGGAGGGTAACGTAAGCGCTATGATTGATATGAAACAGTGGCTTTTCCATCCGGGATAAGGGTTAATAGTCCTGCGGGCCAATGATGAAGTTATAACAAAAAATGGAGTAGTAACGTAAAGCGGTAGAATATGAATAGGGCGATTGCATCAAGTATCAAGTTGCACGAGTAATGTCTTAAAATATCCTCATCCCGTGCCGCTTTCTTGCCTTTACGCTTTGAACTCATCTGGCTGGGTTCCTGTGTGATCAGCCCCAAGGCCAGCTTTCGAATTGTGCTCATATTACGAGGTGCGTGGTCATTACGCACTTGACAACTATCCGTATCAAACGTAATGTCTAAGTACCACAGGCCCGCCCGCGCGTTGTTGCTCATTCTCAATACTCCATCGATTCGCTGAAGCGGTGCCGACCAATCAACTTGCCCGCCTGCTGGGGCGTAGGGGCAACCAGCGAGCTGATATAATAACGGCTGCTGCAGCTGATCGCCCCGCCACCCTTGGCTATCCACCTCAACTACACTCTGTAGACCATCCTAGTCCTCAGCAGCATCCACCAAACCAAGGTCCTGGCTCACCCAGATGGTTCGTTTCTCAGCCCGACCATATTCTAAATTCCGGGCGTTACGGTTGTGGTATCGGTTTTTTGACTGCAGATAATCGCCAAAATACTGAACAGAAGGGTGATAGAAGTAGAACTGACTAAACTTTTGCATTTGACTATAGCTTGTTGAACCAACCTATCATTACGTATGGTAAATAGCTACTGTTGCTGGCAGGCCGGATACATACCAATCATAAACGGCTACTTTTAGGACCTTTTATACGGCGGATAGGCAGTTTACTCTCGCCATTGTCCTCCTGTCGGTTTCCTGCTTTTCTTTGGGCTTCCTGTGCCCGGCTTTTGCGGATTGAATCGTTAACTTTAGATAAAAATATACACAGACTTACATGAACAAGATCAACAAAGAGGATGTCAAACAGGAAGTGTTTGACCTGTATGATGACTACGCCTACGACCGCATCGAACGGCGGGAATTTGTACAAAAGTTATCAACCTATGCCGTAGGCGGCCTTACCGTAGCCTCGCTGATGAGTTTTATCATGCCTGATTACAAGGGTGCTATCCAGGTTACAGCGGATGACCCTCGCTTAAAGTCAGACTACGTCAATTATCAGTCGCCAAAAGGGGGCGGAACGATTAAAGCCCTGTTATCGATGCCGGTCGATGCAAAGAAGAAACTCGGCGGTATTGTGGTGGTGCATGAAAATCGGGGACTGAACCCATACATTGAAGACGTGGCACGACGGGCCGCTTTGGCCGGATTTATTTCCATTGCCCCCGACGCGCTAACCCCGTTGGGCGGCTACCCCGGTAATGACGATGAAGGCCGTGCGATGCAAAGCAAACGGGATAAAAATGAAATGCTGGAAGATTTTATTGCGGGGTATGATTACCTGAAAAACAGTAAGGACTGTACCGGTAAAATTGGTGTGGTCGGTTTTTGTTTCGGTGGGGGGATTTGTAATTCGATGGCCGTGCGTGTTCCCGATTTGTCCGCATCCGTTCCTTTCTATGGTGGTCAGCCAGCGAGCGAAGATGTACCCAGCATAAAGGCTCCACTCCTGTTGCACTACGCCGAACTGGATACCCGGGTCAATGAGGGCTGGCCTGCCTATGAAGCTGCGCTAAAGAAGAACAATAAAGAATACAAGGCTCACATCTACGCCGGGGTCAATCACGGCTTTCATAACGATACAACCCCTCGCTTTGACAAAATGGCTGCCGAACTGGCCTGGAAACGCACCATTGACTTTTTCAATGAGAAATTGGCCTGACAGTTCTTTCGCCAGTCGAACAGCTTTTTATTGTTCTTTACCCTTAACCTGAAATTCTACGATGAAACCATCAAGACGAAATTTCCTGCAATCACTGGGCGTTGGTGTGGCCAGCTTGGGGGCTGCCCCCCAAGCTATTGCAGTGGCCAGTTCGCTGCCGCCTAAAGCCACGAAGCCATCCACCGACGAGCAGCTCTTGTTTGTGGGCGACAACGTCGCGGTGGCCGCCACGCAATACGGCAAAGTCCGGGGGTTTATTATGCGGGGCATCAACCAGTTTCTGGGCATTCCCTACGGTGCCGACACGGCGGGCAAGAATCGGTTTATGCCCCCGCAAAAACCGGACTCGTGGACCGATGTTCGGCCTGCGCTGTGGTGGGGAAACTCCGCACCCCAGATTATGGAAAAGCGGTACGCCAATCCGTATGCCTCGTTTGTTGACCATTGGAATTACGACGACGTGTCGGAAGATTGCCTGAAACTGAACGTCTGGACACCTGCGCTGGATACTCAGAAATGTCCGGTCATTGTCTGGCTGCACGGGGGCGGCTTCACCAATGGCAATGCCATCGAACAGGATGGGTATCATGGCGAGAATCTGTCCCGTCTGGGCAATATCGTTTTCTGTTCAATCAATCACCGGCTCGGTTCGCTTGGGTATACCGACCTGAAAGCTGCCGGGGGCAATGTGTCTTCCGGCAATGTGGGTAACCTGGATATGGTGGCCGCTCTGGAATGGGTCAAAAACAACATTGCCAACTTTGGGGGCGACCCGAACAACGTGACCATCATTGGGCAGTCGGGCGGTGGAGCCAAAGTGACGACCCTGATGAACATGCCATCCGCCAAAGGATTGTTTCATAAGGCGGTGGCGTTGAGCGGCAGTTCGCTGGCGGGAACCAACAAAGAATACGCCGAAAAGCTGGGGCAGAAAGTAATGGAAGAAGCGGGTCTGAAGGCCGGTGAAATCGACAAGCTTCAGCAGATTCCGTGGCGTCAGTACATCGATATCGCCAACCGGGCGGTGGAGAAGATGGCTGATGAAGCCAAACGGATGAACATTCAGCGCGGGGGGTACGCGCCCGTTGGCGACGGTGTAACGCTGAACGAAGGCGCATTCTTTACTGACCCGAATCACTTCTCGGCCAACATCCCTCTCATGCTCTGTACTACGTTCCACGAGCAGAACCCTGATCGAACTGATGCTAGTCTGGAAAGCATTACGCTGGACGGCGTGAAGGAAAAACTCAAACCCCGCTTTGCCGATAAGACCAGCGACATCGTGGATGCTTATGCGAAGAACTTCCCGAAGGCTCGTCCCATCGAACTTTGGGCATTGATCGTTTCCAATCGCAAGGGGGCCATTGCCACCGCCGATGCAAAGTCAGCGGTACAGAAAGCTCCGGTATATGTGGCCTGGTTTGGCTGGCAGCCCCCGCTTTTCGATGGCCGGATGCGGGCGTTCCACTGCGATGATATCTGTTTCTGGTTCTACAATACCGACCTGATGCTGACACATACGGGTGGCGGCAAGCGGCCCCGCGCCCTGTCGGAAAAGATGGCTGGCTCCTTCCTGAATTTCGTAAAAACCGGCAATCCAAACGGGGGGGGCTTACCCAACTGGAAACCCTACAGCAGCCAAATCGGCGAAACGATGGTGCTGGATGATACTTCCGCCCTGGTCAACGACCCCGACCGGGAAGCCCGGAAGGCGTTGGCGTGATTGGATTTGGTCAGCAAAAGATGAATACTGTTCCGGTAAAACGAGTGATCTTGAACAGGCAGACACCGATCTTGCTAAACATCGTGTCTGCCTGTTTGGAATAACGTTGAGAAACGCTTCTTTTAGTTGAACGGCCAGTTGGAGGTGGTGTATTAGAAGACTGCTGTATAGAAGCAGTGGCTGGATAAGGCAGTAATTTACGACCTACAGCCAGCGGCTGATGAACTGGCTAAAAACGTCCTTATACTGATCACCAACCGGGATCATGGCCGACCCAATCTGCACGGAGTTACGCGTAACGGCATTGATCCGATCCAGTGCCACGATGAATGAGCGATGTACCCGCATAAACTGTTTGGGTGGTAGCTTATCTTCTAGTGCCTTCAAACTCGTTAGGGAGAGGAGTGGTTTTTCCGGTTCCGTTTGCCGATACACTTTCACATAATCTTTTAACCCCTCTATGTACAGAATGTCTTTGTACGCAATGCGCACCAACTGGTATTCGACTTTTAGGAACAGGTAATCGTCTGCCGCTTCGACGGGAGTAGCTGCCGGAAGAGCTACCGGCGTTGGTTCTGTCCGATGAATCAGCTCGAAATAAGCCCTGGCTTTACTAGCTGCCCGCAAAAATTCTTCGTAGTTAAACGGTTTGAGCAGATAATCCAGCGCATCGACCCGAAACCCGTCGAGTGCAAACTGGTCGAAGGCGGTGGTAAAGATGATTCGGGCGGTATGCGCCCCCCGGTTGCTTCGTTCCAGTACGCGGGCTAGCTCCAGCCCAGTCAGTTCAGGCATTTGGATGTCCAGAAAAATCACATCGACCGACTCGGTCATTAGACCCTGTAACGCTTCCACAGCACTGCTATACTGCCCTCTTAAGTTCAGAAACGGCGTTTTTTCGATAAACGCACAAACTAGTCTTAAGGCCAATGGTTCATCGTCTACCGCAATGCAGGAAAGTTTCATGACAGGTCGAGGGCTAAATGGACGTGGTATTCACCCGACGAAGTATGGTCGTTGATTTGCAGGGTGTAACGGTTAGGGTATAGTAAATCCAGCCGTCGGCGGGTGTTGGTCAGGCCAATCCCGTTTCCTGCTTCCAGCGAGGGCGTTTTTTCGGTAAATACCGTGTTTTCAACTACCAGTAGCAACTCGTTTTGTTGTTGTTGAACGCCAATATGAATCCGGCTTGGCTGCGTGGCACTAACGCCGTGCTTGAATGCATTTTCAACGAAAGGCAACAAAATCATGGGCGCCACAGGCTGGTCGTGCAGCGGGTTGGGCGTACTAAACGTCACCGTTACCTTGTCGGTTAATCGCAGTTGCATAAGCTGGATATAATCACCAACGAAGGCAATTTCCTTACTCAGCATCGTGGTACCCGTTTGGGTGTCGTAGAGGATATAGCGCATCATACGCGAGAGCCGGTGGATGGCTTCGCGGGCCGTTTCGGTATCAATCAGTGTTAGGGCGTAGATGTTATTGAGCGTGTTAAAAAAAAAGTGCGGATTAATCTGCGCCTTCAAAAAGGACAGTTCAGACGCGGTTTTTGCCTGCTCCAGCGCTAGTCGAAGTGTCGTTTCTGTCTGCCACTTTTGCAACATGGCCAGGCTGGTGCTAATGCCCAGTACCAGCAGAATGGTGAACAGCGTCGGCTGAATCCAGCCGTATACTTTAGGTTGCCCTCTGCCATCGGGGTGGAAGGCCCGGTGCATGAGAATCGACAGATTAAACCACGTCTCGATCGCAAATAAAATTAGGATAATGAACACCACAATACCCAGCAGGGCGGCTGCATAACGACCCATTTGATTCTTCAACAATAGTCGTGGCACCAGCACCTGTGAATTCAGGTAAAAAATCCCGACCATCAGGCAGAGGAAAATGCCCTGCCTCACCCAGAATAAATCGGGGAGCCGAATTTCGGCATTGAACGACTGAGAAAAGAAAAGCAGGTAGCTCAGCAATCCCCAGCCCAGCAAATGACTCAGCAATGAAACGTAACGACGGGAGAAAAGAGTAGCGGCCATCAGTGTCTGGAAAGCTACAAGTTTAGACTAAAAAGTAATGCCCGGTGCGATAAATCGGTTTACGGCCCGAATTCACCGATAGGAGGAGCGTTCTAGCCGACGAATGCTTGGTATCGGATAGTTGACTGACCAGAAGGGCTTCTGTCGGTTAAAAAGGGGAATTGGCCGACGTTTTCCGCTTCTCTGTCTATTGCTTTTTTGGGATTCAGGAATGGGTTGTTGCTTTGACTCATTAATCTCCCGATACGAATGAAAAAGCACCCCTTCTTTCTGCTCCTTATCCTGAATCTTTTTACCCAAACCCCGGCGCTATTTGCCCAGTTTGGTTTTAGTGTAGTTTAACCATTTTTTACCAATCAAATTTTACACATGAAATCACTCGTATTCACCGTTGCTGCCTTCATGGCCTTTTCAGTTGCCAACGCGCAGACCTGGGCAGTAGACAAAGCCCATTCCAAAGTAGGGTTTTCGGTTACCCACCTGATGCTGTCGGAAGTAGACGGTAATTTCAAAACGTTCGATGCCAAAATTACATCGACCAAACCTGATCTGTCCGATGCGATGATCGAGTTGACGGCCGACATAAACAGCATTGACACCGATAATGAACGGCGCGATGGGCACCTGAAAACCCCCGATTGGTTCGACGCAGCTAAGTTTCCGACGCTGACATTTAAAAGTACCTCTTTCAAAAAAGTGGATGGTAAGAAGTACGCCCTGGCTGGTGACCTGACGATGCACGGCGTAACGAAACCCGTAACCCTCGACGCTGTACTGACAGGCCCTGTAACGATGGAAAATCCACGGGGCAAGCAGGAAAAAGCAGGGCTGAAAATCAGCGGTACCATTAAGCGTTCCGATTTTGGCGTAGGCTCTTCGTCAACCGCCGTTGTGAGTGAGGAGGTAGAAATCAAAGCTGCCGGTGAATTTATAAAACAGGATACGGCTGTAGCCGACAAGAAGTAATAACCCCAAAAGGATAGGGTATACCAACAAATACGTCAATGCTAATATACCCATCTTTTTCTATCCCCATCGTTCCTAAAAGACAGGTATAATAGCCTGTCTTTTATGCTTTTAAAGCCACCTCTCCCGAACAGGTTCCGGGGGGGGGCAAAGTCGACTAAACCAATTACCACTACTAATCATAGACCAATGAAAAACCAACCATCACGCCGTCAGTTTCTGGGTGCCACGGCCGCCCTTGTTTCGGGAGCCGTGCTCAGCAGCAACAAACTGTTTGGCGCACCCGCTTATATTCGTAATCTGGGTAAGCCGAATTCGCTGATAAATGGTGTACAGATTGGGGCCATCACGTATTCGTTCCGGGATATGCCCGACCAAAGTGCCGAGGCCGTACTGAAATACGTGCTGGATAGTGGTATCAGTGCCATTGAGTTAATGGGTGGCCCTGCCGAAACGTTTGCCGGAGCACCGAAAAACACGGTCAATATGCAATCAGTATTTCCGCTAATGCGCAAACGCCGGGAGAAGCAGGAACTAACGGCGGACGAGAACAAAACGCTGGATGAGGCCGAGGCTCAGATGAAGGCGTATCGGCAGGAGATAACCAAATGGCGGCTTTCGGCCCCCATGAATAAGTTTGAGCAAATGCGGAAGATGTACAACCAGGCAGGTGTTCAAATCTACGCGTTTAAGCCCGACACCTTTGGCATGCAGAGTTCCGACGCCGAAATTGAGTACGGCTTAAAAGCGGCTAAACTGCTGGGTGCTAACCAGGTCACGCTCGAACATCCCGGCAACGATGCCCAAACCCTTAAGCTAGGGACGATGGCTCAGAAACAGGGGATGAAAGTCGCCTATCACGGCCATGAGCAGCAGACGCCAACCTTCTGGGATACCGCTCTGGCTCAGTCGCCCGCCAATATGCTGAATCTGGATTTAGGCCATTTCGTAGCGGCTGGCAACACCGACCCGATTGGATTCGTGAAACTGAAGCACGACCGGATTGCCAGCATGCACATCAAAGACCGCCAAACGCCCGAACACGAAAAAGGAAACCTTCCCTGGGGCCAGGGGGATACGCCATTGCTTCAGGTGCTGAAACTGATGCGCGACCAGAAGTACACCTTCCCCGCCACGGTGGAACTGGAATACAAGATTCCCGCTGGTTCGACCTCCGTAGCTGAGGTGAAAAAATGCCTGGACTACTGCCGGAATGCCCTGAGTTAAGCCATAGGGTAGGGTGAACCAGCGTAACTACTCAGGTTTGCCCTGCTTTTCTTTTAATGTGCTTTCCTGCCTGTATCGCGTGTAAGGCCTGCATAAACTGGTCTGGAATTAACCTCTATTCTTCTGGTGCTTGCGATGAATCATTTACGGCTGCTTTTTAGCTTGTTGCCGCTGATACAGGTTGCCTGTTATGGACAGTGTACTGTTTCAATGGACGACCAGAAAAGGATCGTTACGGTCTGTCAGTCGTATGCAGAACCCAACGGGCTGCTCATCAATAGAACCGATCGGCAACAGGGTATGGCGCAGACGGTTTATCTGGGCAGTGAATACCTGACGTATCCGGTTTGGCAAAATGGCAGCCTGACAATGAGTGGATCTAAAACGGCTATACCGTGCAGAATTGCCTTTAATCTGATGACCAATCAGGTAATCTGCCGATTTTCGGGGGATTCTGCCATTCATCTTGTATCGCCTGATGCGTTCACAATCAATGATATACAGTTCGTTAGTCGGATAAACGGGAAACTGGAACGGGCGTATTATCGGGTACTATATGCTGGGAAAACCCGTTTGCTGGCGCAATATAAATGTACACTCCGCCCAACAAGTAGGCAGCCTTATGCACTACTTGACCAGTCGTTCGATGGCATATATCAGCGGCAAAAGAGTTTTTATATTCAGGAGAATGATGAGCCCATACAGCGAGTCCGGTTATCCCGAAAGTCACTAATAACTGTTTTGAGTGCATTAGGAAAACTCCCTAACTACCACGCACCCAAAAAACTGACCGTTCAGGAACTGGTTGCTGCTATAGCCAATTACGATGGGTTTATGTAAGAACTCCAGAAGATACCTGTCTCAACTAAAAGCCAGTAATCCTGTTCAGTGCACACAGTTAACTGATTCATGAACTGACCATGAAATTTTTCAACATGCCTGATAAAGTATTATACTGCTGACTATCAGAATATTAATCAACTATGTCAGGCATATAACCCCTAACTATTGCGTTTAAATTGATTCTTAAGAATGAAAATCCTACCAGTACTTTTTCTTTGCCTGATCGCCGTACTTAGCCGTTCTTTTGCCAACGTTACCATTGACAGTCTGACCGTTGATTACCAGAAAACGCCGTTGGGAATTGACCAGCCAATGCCCCGATTTTCGTGGCAGATGAAAGCCCTGGACAACAAACACGGCTACGCACAAAAAGCCTGGCAGGTTGTGGTGACGGATGCTAAAAACCAGACCGTCTGGGATTCGAAAAAAGTAGATTCGGGTATTTCGCTGGGCATCGAGTACGCGGGGCAGCCGCTAAAACCCACTACCCGCTACAACTGGAAGGTAACGGTTTGGGATAATACCGGCCAACTATCGACCAGTACATCGTGGTTTGAAACGGGACTGATGAACCCGGACATCTCCGCCTGGTCGGGGGCGACATGGATTGGTGGAGGGGATGACGACCTGGTTCTTTATTCACACTATCTGTCGGTTTTTAAGATCCAGTTCGGCCTTCAACTGGACAAAGCGGATAACTCGACCAAAGCCGCTTTCGTGATGGGTGCCAACGACCGTCGGCTCATGAGCAAAGACCTCAATTTGATGGGGGTTCAGAATGAGAAGAATCAAAGCTACATCGCTTTTGAGCTGGACATTTCGAGGGTGAATAGTACCCCCACTGGCCTTGCCAAACTCAATGTGTATCGGGTAGGCTATGACAAAACGGATAAGCCGGATGTGCCTTTCGAAAGCCTCGATATTCCTCAAAATCTGATTAATGAGGCCAATAAGTATAATAAACATACCGTATTCGCCGATTGTAATTTTGGCTTGTTTGAACTGTTCGTGGATGGTAGAGATGACGCCAATAAATTAAAAGAAAAAACGAACGAGCCGCCCTCCCGCTTTGGTCCACGGGGCATCAACCTCAATCCGGTAGGTGCCGGCAATAACTTTATCAGTTTTCCGATGGTAGCCGACATCGGGTTCCGGGTTCCGGCAAATCAGACGGCCCATTTTTCAGGGGTAGAAATCCGTAATTTCCGGTATCCGTCCAACCCGTTGTTTGCCGAAAATCTGACTCAGCAACCCTACACCGGTATTTTCAAGTCGGGTAATCTGACCGTCGGCAATGGTCAGTACACGGTTAAAGGGGGGGATTTGATCATAGCTGACCCAACCCGGAACGCGGCTCCTATGCTCCGAAATACGTTCACCACGCAAAATAAACCCATTGCCAAAGCGCGGCTGTACGTAACGGCACGGGGCATTTATGAGGTGTATCTGAACGAAAACCGGGTGAGTAACGACTACTTCAATCCGGGTCTGACTCAGTACAACAAACACCATATGTACCAAACCTATGACATTACCCCCGCGGTAAAGTCAGGGCAAAAAAATGCGATCGGTGCCTGGTTGAGCGAAGGGTGGTGGAGTGGCAATATTACGTACAGTGGGGAGAACTGGAATTATTTCGGCGACCGGCAGTCCCTGCTGAGCAAACTGGTCATTACCTACACCGACGGTTCGGAACAGATTGTTACGTCCAATCCTACAGAGTGGAAACTATTTACCGATGGGCCGGTTCGCTACGGTTCGTTCTTCCAGGGCGAAGTGTACGATGCTACGAAAGATGCCCTGGTGAAAAACTGGTCGACGCCCGGCTATAACGATACGAATTGGAAAGCAACCGTTGCCGTGCCCCTGGACGGGACTGCCTACAAAGGGAGCTTTACCGATCCGCTGGGCCGAACATCCTCGCTGGATTACAGTGCGTTTAATCTCATTGGCCAGATGGGGGATAACGCGAGTCTGGTAAAAACCTTGTCGGCCCTCAGCGTAGAGCAGGTTCGTCCGGGCGTATTTGTGTACGACATGGGGCAGAACATGGTCGGCTTCCCGCAGATTCTGATTAAGAACGGCAAAAGAGGACAGGTTATCACCATGCGCTATGCCGAAGTGAAATACCCGAATCTGGCCGAATACAAGGCCAATACGGGTATGGTGATGATGGAAAACATCCGGGCCGCCCTAACGCAGGACCTGTACATCCTGAAAGGGGGCGATGAGACCATCCAGCCCCGCTTCACGTTTCATGGATACCGGTATCTGGAACTAACCGGCATGGATCAACCCGTTCCGGTATCGGCTGTCAAAGGGCTCGTTATCAGTTCCATATCAGCCCTGTCGTCGCAGTACGAAACCTCAAATCCGCTGGTCAACAAACTGTGGCAGAACATTACCTGGTCACTCCGCAGTAACTTTCTGTCCATTCCTACGGACACCCCCGCCCGCAACGAGCGGATGGGCTGGAGTGGGGATATTTCGGTATTTTCCCGCAGTGCCACCTACCTTACTAACGCCGATCTATTCCTGCGTCGACACCTGCTGGCCATGCGGGATGTACAGGCAGAAAACGGCCGGTTTACCGATGTAGCTCCAATGGGGGGTGGCTTTGGTGGTACGCTTTGGGGTAGTGCCGGTATTGTGGTGGCCTGGGAAGCCTACCGGCAGTACGGCGATGTAGCCCTGCTGAACGAGCATTACGAAGCCATGAAGCGATACACCCAGTTTCTGGAAACGAAAGTCGAGAAAGAAACGGGTATTCTCAACGAAGGTCCGCTGGGCGACTGGCTAAGTCCCGAAGGCAACAAAAACGACAATACGCTGTTCTGGATGGCCTACTACGCCTACGATCTGGAGATTATGGGCAAAGTAGCCGCCATTCTCGGAAAGGCTGAAGACGGGGCGCAGTTCAGGCAGCGGCACAACGAAATAAAAACAGCCTGGAATACTATTTACGTGGATAAATCGACGCACAAAACGATAAAGTCGGGGGTGAAAACGGCGTCTTTCGGACCGCCTAATCAGCAGGCACAAGCTCAGAAATCGGACAAAGGCGAAGTGATCGACACCCAGGCATCGTATGCCATTCCGCTGGCCCTGGGCTTGTTCAATGAGGCAAATAAACCGTTTGCCGTAACGTACCTGAACGAAGCGATCGAACGGAAAAACAAAGACGACAGCGGTGTCGAACGACCGGCTTACTCGTTGATGACTGGCTTTATCGGCACATCAACTATAACCGACGCGCTTTCCGAGAATGGTCGTTCGGCCACGGCTTACCGGCTGTTGCAGCAGCAGGATTACCCGTCCTGGCTCTACTCCGTTGTCAATGGTGCGACCTCTATCTGGGAACGCCTGAACTCGTACACCGTTGAGAATGGGTTCGGTGGGAATAACAGCATGAATTCCTTCAATCACTACTCGTTTGGGGCGGTCGCTTCCTGGATGTACAACTATTCGCTGGGTATTCAGCGGGCACCGGATAGCGCTGGTTTTAAAGAAATCGTTCTGAAACCAACCCCCGACCCCAGCAAAAAGATGACGTTTGCCAAAGGATATTATGATTCCCCCTATGGCCGGATCAGCAGCGAATGGCGATGGGAGGGAGACAAATGGCTGTACAAAACGACCATTCCGGCCAACACAACGGCTACTCTCTACCTACCCGCCACGAATGCTAACCAGATTCAGGAAAACGGCAAGTCGATTGCGACGATGAAAGGTATCCATCAGGCCACCGGAGAGGTCGTTATCCCGTTGAGTTCGGGGAGTTATTCGTTCACGATTGGTAAGTAATAATGGGGCAATCATTCCGTCAGCGGGGGACCGTTCAATTCCCCCGCTGACGGAATGATTGAATCTGGTATAAGGGATATAAACGTAATAGATTGGAAAGAAACTCTATCGTATGATACGACACACGGTTGTTTTTAAATTGAAGAATCCCCCGAACTCACCGGAAACGAATGAGTTTTTTGCGGCCGCGAACGAGTTGGCGTCCATTCCGGGCGTGCAGAAATTCGAATGCCTGAAGCAGGTTAGCCCCAAAAATAACTTCAATTTTGGCTTGTCGATGGAGTTCGACAATGCTGCGCTTTACGGGCAGTACAACAACCACCCGGATCATGTGTATTTCGTGCAGACATACTGGACGAAAAACGTCGAAGATTTCCTGGAAATAGACTACGAACTGTTGCCCTGACGGGGATGATACTTCCTGATAATCAAGGGAGATAGCTTGAAAATAAGCGTGCTAATTCGTACATTACGCCTTGTAAGCAGTTAACCCCAATGGATATGAAAAAAACGTATGCTAAACTGGCACTTGGCGTTGCCGGACTCCTGTTCCTGGCCACCACCACCCGCCCCATTCCTACTCCCTATGGATTGGTGACCGGAACGCCCGCCATCAAGTCCATCAATGCGCTGACGTTTGGCCCCGACGGCGTGCTGTTTATTGGCGATGGGAAAAGTGCTACCGTGTTTGCTGTCGATACCAAAGATGCAACCCCGGTCGGCAAGTCTGCCGGTGCTGATATCAAGAATATCGACTAGAAAATTGCCGCTCTTTTGGGTACCGAAGTAGCCAATATTACCATTCAGGATATTGCGGTCAATCCCGTATCGAAGAATGTGTACTGCGCCGTGCAGCACAGCGACGGTACGCCGGTTCTGCTGAAAGTGGAAGGGGATAAGCTGTCGGCCGTATCGCTGAAAGATGTTCCGTTTTCCATGCTGGCACTGACCAACGTTGCCGCCGAAGATGCCAAAGACCAGCGGGGCGGCTCCCTGCGGATTGCGTCTATTTCCGATATGGGCTATGCCGATGGAAAAGTGATGGTGAGCGGGTTGTCGAATCAGGAATTTGGCTCTACGTTTCGCAGTATCCCGTTTCCATTTACCAACGTGCAGAACCAGGCATCGCTTGAAATTTATCATGCAGCTCACGGTAAGTACGAGACAATGGCGCCCATCAAAACCTTTACAACGACCGAGATAAAGGGCAAAAAATACCTGCTGGCCAGTTATACCTGTACCCCGCTGGTGTTGTTTCCGCTGGATGAGTTGAAGGCCGGAAGCCACGTAAAAGGCCGCACGGTATCCGAGATGGGAAGCGGTAACTCGCCCCTGGATATGGTGATTATGAAGAAAGGGGATGAATCCTTTTTGATGATGGCCAACTCGAGTCGGCCGGTGTTCAAGGTGAATTACAAAAATCTGGCAGCGTATCAGGGGTCGCTGACGACACCCGTTGTGGAAAACTTCGCTACCGCCGGGGTCGACTTTGTTTCGCTGCCTCTCACGAACGTGGTTCAGCTTGATAAACTGGACGATACCCACATGGTGTTGCTTCAGCGTCGCTCAAACGGTAGTCTTGACCTTTGGACGTCAAATGAGCGGTACTTATAAATACCACTGGTCTGTTTTGGTCAGGTTATACATCATGTGTAACCTGATTTTTTTTGTTTCCTGCCAACCGGCAGCCGAGGATGTAGGCATCCGAATCAGATGGGTAGATAAACGGGCTACCGGACTGCTCATACCCCGACAACTCACCCCGGACGTTTCTATTGATTCCCTGAATCAACGGCTGTCCGTTCGGCTGGCGGGCAACGAAACGGCCATGTTGGGGCAGTTTCAACGGGTGGATAATGACATCCTCTTCGAACCCCTGATTCCCCTCACCCGTGGTTTGCACTATACCATCTGGCTTAATGATAAACGCCTGGGGGAAATCGCCATTCCCAGCCTGAATCCCGACGATAAACCAACCCTACTGGCCATCTATCCCACGCCGGATTCATTGCCCGAAAACCTGCTGAAAGTCTACCTGCATTTTTCCCGACCCATGCGGGAAGGGCAGTCGCCAAAGTACGTATCAATCTTGAAAAACGGGACCGATACCCTGCCCGGCGTATTTCTCGATTTACAACCCGAACTCTGGAATGCCGACCGAACGTTGCTCACGCTCTGGCTGGACCCTGGTCGTATCAAACGTGATTTGCAGCCGAATAAACAACTGGGAACACCACTGCAAACGGGCGGCTCCTATCAGGTTGTTGTTTCGGCCAACTGGCCCGATGCGCAGGGAGCCACGCTGGGACGAAGCGCGACAAAATCGTTTGTGACAGTCTCGCGTGACAGCCTTTCTCCCGACCCCAAGCAGTGGACTATTCAATCACCGAAACAGGAAAGTATGGAACCCCTGGAGGTTGCCTTCGGTGAACCGCTCGATTATAGTTTGCTCACCGAAGCCCTGCATGTTCTGGATAAAGGGGGGAGAGCTGTTGCGGGGAAATGGCAGCCTGCCGATGCCGAAAAACAGGGCCTGTTCAAACCGGCAACACCGTGGAAAGCGGGGCAGTATCGCCTGAAAGTAGAGAGCCGACTGGAAGACCTGGCCGGGAATAACCTGAACCGCCTTTTTGACCGGGACATCACCCGTAAAAACGCTGCTCCCACAACCCGTCCTTTCGTTGAAAGGCTATTCCGTGTAGAATAAGATGACTGATTCCATAACCCGATTTTTATCGGCTGAAAGGGTATCTGTCAGCTACTGTTTACTTCCTCATTAAGAGTTACAATCAACTCATGCATGAATTGAATTAGCTGTTTCATTCCCTATATCGTTCTCTCACAGTCTATACGTCCGACTATGAATACTGCACCATTTGACCCAACACACCCCCATCCTCTGGCTCTTCCCGTTGGTACCACACTGGACCGCTACATTATGCACCGGCAACACGCGTTTGCCTTTGCCACCGGCGAATTATCCCAACTGTTACGCGACATTGCATTAGCGGGTAAAATAGTACACCGGGAAGTGAATCGGGCCGGTCTTATTGACCTGACCGGGGGAATGGGGCAACAGAACGTACAGGGCGAAAATCAGCAAAAACTGGATGTAATTGCCGATATCCGATTCCGGCGGGCACTGACCAACGGGGGAGAAGTGTGCGCCCTGATCTCGGAGGAAGAAGAAGAGATGATTCTGACCGGCAACAACAAGGGTAAATACGTGGTAGCCATCGACCCGCTGGACGGTTCATCGAACATTGACGTAAATGTATCCATCGGTACTATTTTCTCCATTTACCGTCGGGTCAGTCCCATCGGCAGCGAACCGACGATTGCTGATTTTTTGCAGGGCGGGCACGAACAGGTAGCAGCCGGCTATATTTTGTACGGTTCATCTACCATGCTCGTGTACACCACCGGGCACAGCGTGAACGGCTTCACGTACGATGCGTCGCTGGGCGAATTTATTCTGTCCCATCCCGACATCAAAAGCCCCGAAAATGGTACTATTTATTCCTGTAATGACGGCAATGTCGATTCCTACAACGAAGCCGTGAAAACGTACCTGACAACGTGCCGGAAGAGACAGTTTTCTGCCCGATACATTGGGTCCTTGGTGGCCGATTTCCACCGGAATTTACTGAAAGGTGGTATTTATTTGTATCCGGCTACGCCAGCTAACCCGAATGGTAAACTTCGGCTGCTGTATGAGTGCTACCCGCTGGCCTTCATTGCCGAGCGGGCCGGGTGCCGGGCAGTTAACGATACCGAGTCAATTCTGAATATCCAGCCCACCGATGTCCACCAGCGTTCCCCCCTGTACATTGGTGCCCCCGTTATGGTCGATGAGCTGATGAATCTGGTAAATCCCAAACAGGTGAGCAATCAGGCTTCCACGGCGGCTATTTGATGTTTTTCCGACGGTTACGCTGGAAATCCTCGAACATCATGTTGCCCAGACCCTGTAGTCCACTGTAGTAAGCCCGGCCATTGTTCACCTTCGTAAACTCCTGCACAAACTGCTTCAGGTACGGATCAGAGGCAATCATGAACGTGGTGATGGGGATATCCAGCCGGCGGGCCTGTGCGGCCAGGGTAAGGGTTTTGCTGACTACTTTCCGGTCCAGCCCGAAAGAGTTCTTGTAGTATTTGATTCCTTCTTTCAGGCAGGTCGGTTTGCCGTCGGTGATCATAAAAATCTGCTTGTTCTTGTTCTTCCGCCGACGCAGTAAATCCATCGCCAGTTCCAGCCCAGCAACGGTGTTTGTGTGGTAGGGACCCACCTCCAGATACGGCAACTCTTTTGCCTGAATCTGCCAGGCATCATTGCCAAACACCACGATATCGAGCGTGTCTTTCGGATATTTCTGCTTGATTAACTCCACCAGGGCAAGGGCTACTTTCTTGGCAGGTGTAATCCTGTCTTCCCCGTACAGAATCATCGAGTGGCTAATGTCGATCATCAGGACAGTGGAGGTCTGGGTTTTCTGCTCCTTTTCCGTTACTTCCAAATCGCGCTCCATCAGCGTAAATTCTTCTACGCCACTGTTGATCTGCGCGTTTTTAATCGACTCCGTCATGGAAATCTGTTCCAGGGAGTCGCCAAACTGATAGGTACGTAGGTCGCTGCTCAGCTCATCGCCGGTGCCGGTGTAAGGCGTACTATGATTTCCTCCTGACTTGGAGCGTTTGAGTTTACCGAAAATCTCTTCCAGGGCGGCCCGCCGGATGGTTTGCTCACTTTTGGGCGTCATCATAATCTTGCCCTCTTCATTGGCTTCGGTCAGGTAGCCTTTTTCTTTGAGGTCGTCGAAAAAGTTGCCGATGCCGTATTTATCGTCCGTCAGGCCATACTGCCGGTCAAGCTGACTCATCCAGGACATTGCCTGCTCCACATCGCCGGAGGTAAGGAGTAATAGTTGCTGGAAGATATTCAGCAGTTTATCGAAGTTACTACCCTCGGTCTGTTCGGGCGGTACAAAGTCGGAGAATTCAAAGCCTTTCATATAAAGTCGTCAGTGAGTAAGTCGTCGTAAGGGGTACGCCAGAAGAACAGCGCGATTCGCGGATTTGTTCGCTTGCCAGGGGCCGTTTACTACGTCAACTATAACCAAAAGGGTAGCGAAACAACCTCATAACTGCGCCAGTAGCTAGAGTACCGCCATCCGTACCGCCACGCCATTTTCGACCTGATAAAGCTTAGCAAAGTATAGTTTACTACGCCCGACGGTGTTGGGTTTATTACTTGTGAAGGACGTTACAGATACTTACGTAGAAAGCTATCAAACAACATAATCTTTCTGAAACCTTTCTTCCGGGCACCCACGTAAATAGGCCTATCCCGGGTTAATAAAATAGTATCAGTCTGAATAGCTAAAGCCAGATAACTCACATCTTTCGGATCAATAAGGCCAACTAAATTAAAGGCTCTCTCGACAGCACTCTGTTGAAGGAGGTAGTAGGGGAGAACCGTTATCTTTGAGAAAATAGCATAGGCGAAATGGATATGCTCATCCAATGTCAGCCGCGTTTTATCTGTAATAAGCCCATTGTATTTGTTCAACTCCGCCAAGGCAAATTTAGGCACTACGAATTCATCGTGCTCAAGAACTGATTTACAAAATGCCCGGCCACTGATGAGTATGCTCATCAAAACGTTTGCATCCAGAACGTAGGTCACTCGTTAGATTTTTCAGAAAAATGATGCTTTTCCTGCTCCCAGGCTAAGGAGCGTGAAGTTTGCCATTGCGGGTCATTCGTCAGGTCAATAGTTGTCAGTTCATTTAATGCTTCTTGGGCCGCTATACTCAACTCCAGCCGGGAAGCGAATGAACTCAGTCGACTCTTTACAGTCTCGATACCTATTGTCCTGACGAGGTCATCGTCTACTTCTACGCTGATTTCCATTGAAGCATCTGTTTGTCTATTTATAAAGATACACACTTACAACTGTGCCAGCAAGTACAGTACCGCCATCCGTACCGCCACGCCGTTTTCGACCTGGTCCAGGATGATGCTGTGGGCGGAATCGGCAGCATCGGAGGTGAGTTCAACGCCCCGGTTAATGGGGCCGGGGTGCATTAAAACGATAGGCCGGTCCAGCTCGTCGAGCATTTGTTTCGAGATGCCGAAATACAGGGAGTATTCGCGCAGGGAGGGAAAATACTTGATCTGCTGCCGCTCCAGCTGGATACGCAATACATTGGCCACGTCGCACCAGGCCAGCGCAGCCCGCACATCATGCCCCACCTTTACGCCCAAGGCTTCCATGTGTTTTGGAATCAGTGTCTTGGGCCCGCAAACCATTACTTCGGCACCTTGCTTTTGCAGACAGAATATGTTGGATAAGGCTACCCGCGAGTGGGTAATATCGCCGATAATGGCTACCCGTTTCCCAGCCACATCGCCGAGTTTCTGACGGATGGAAAAGGAATCCAGCAGGGCCTGCGTGGGATGCTCGTGGGTACCATCGCCCGCGTTGACCACGTTGGCACTGATGTGTTTAGTCAGGTAGTGCGGGGCGCCGGGGCTACTGTGCCGCATCACGACCATATCTACCTTCATAGCCAGGATATTGTTAACGGTATCCAATAGAGTTTCGCCTTTCTTGACTGAGCTTCCCGAAGCGGAGAAGTTGACCACATCGGCCGACAGTCGCTTTTCCGCTAACTCGAACGACAGCCGGGTGCGGGTGGAGTTCTCGAAAAAGACGTTGGCAATGGTGATATCACGCAGCGAAGGGACCTTCTTGATCGGGCGATTGATGACCTCTTTAAATTGTCCGGCTGTATCCAGAATAAGCTGAATGTCGGACTCGGTCAGTTCTTTGATACCCACCAGATGGCGGACGCTGAGGGAATGGGCCATAGGAACGATGCGACCGCTCAAGCAGTCTGATAAAATTGGGCAAAGATAGACCGCTGAACGATAAAGTCACCAGCCAACAAACCAATTCAGTCGTTTCGGAACGGAAAGAGGGGCGATTCAACGTGCGATTCGCTCATGAACCGGCTAAGCTGACGGGCACGGTCTGTGTTTTGGGCTGCCACATTATGACTTTCCGATGGGTCTTTGGTCAGGTCATACAACTCGACGGGGGCATTCGGGTTTTTAATGACCTGCAATCGCACAGCTTTCCAACTGCCCTGCCGAATGGCCTGCCTGCTGCCGTTTTCGTGGAATTACCAGTACAGGTAGTTATGTTGTTGCTGCGTGCCTTTGCCCGTCAGAGTGGGGAGAATGGACAACCCGTCGATGTGAGCGGGCGTTTTAGTCCCGGCTACATCGGTGAAGGTGGGCAGCAGATCCCAGAAGGCACCGATGTACGGGTTTCGACTGCCCGCTTTGATAACCCCCGGCCAATGGGCCACGAACGGCTCGCGAATGCCACCTTCGTACAAATCACGCTTCACCCCCCGCAGACCACCGCCACTATTGAAAAAAGCCGGGTCGGCACCGCCTTCTACGTGGGGGCCATTGTCGCTGGTGAAAATGACGAGGGTGTTTTTGTCCAGTCCTTTCGCTTTCAGTTTGGCCATCACTTGCCCCACGTACTGGTCGAGCCGGGCCACCATCGCGGCAAAGGTAGCACGGGGGTACGCCTGCGATGTGTACCCACCCGTTTTGGCGTTGGGACCGTAATCGTCTCCGGCAAAAGGGGTTTCGGCAAACTTGCCTTTGTAGTACTGAAACAGGCTATCGTTTGGCACCATCAGCTCGGCGTGGGGGAGCGTATAGGGCAGGAACAGGGAAAAAGGTTTTACAGACCCTTGATCATCCAGGAAATTAATGGCCTGTTGCTGAATCAGGTCAGTTGCGTAGTCGTGCGTTTTCTGTAGGTTTTCGTTGGCAGTCAGCGTTACTTTCTCGCTGTTGTTCCAGAGGTGGTCGGGGTAGTACCGGTGCGCCAGCGACTGGCAGTTGTACCCGTAAAACCGGTCGAATCCTTGTTTGTTGGGGTCACCTTCCGAGCCGACCGGACCCAGACCCCATTTGCCGAAGGCGGCTGTGGCATAGCCCGCCCGTTGTAGCAGTTCGGCCACCGTCGTCACCGAATCGGCAATGGGTTGCTGTCCTTCGGGTTCCACACTTTTGTTGCCCCGGATGAACGTATGGCCTGTATGCTGCCCAGTCATCAGCGACGACCGCGACGGAGCACACACCGACGTACCGGCGTAGAACTGGGTGAACTGCATCCCTTCGGCCGCCAGCCGGTCGATATTGGGTGTCTTAATCAGCTTTTGCCCATTGAACCCCACATCCCCGTAGCCGAGGTCATCGGCCAGAATAACCACAATATTAGGGCGATTGGTAGTTTGGGCCTAGACGTGACTAACGATAAAAAGAAGAAGGTTAATTGAGAGACAGTAAAGAATTGTACGCATGGCGGTACACGAATATGTTACTGCTAAAGTTACTCCGCGTTTTTCTTTACTGTTTGAATGAATGGGTGGAGTAGTTGTTTTGCTCCTTGAATTTTTTGGTAGGCAGTGGGTTTTAGGAGCGGGTAAGGGGGAAATAGATTTTTTTCATACTTAATGGCTCAGTTTTACAAACGTAGTACCAACATCATATGTTTGTAAGGTCAATTCTTGTTCACATAAAGACCGGCGTTTATATGTGAACAAAGCGGAGGTAGGCACAAAAATGGGAACTCCCTCCGCTTCCTCCGCAAAAAGACTTATTATTCTGTAAACAATCGTAAGGAAAACCCATACCCATGATGCGACGCAACTTCCTGCAAGCAGCAGCTTTGGTTGGTACGATTCCCCTTTGCGTTTCGGGGAAATCATCCGGCTCGGCACCGAAGTACGGTCGCGGCCCGTTATCATGACCGCGCTCGTGGCCTCGCTGGGCTTCATTCCTGTGGCCGTATCGAATACAACCGGGGCCGAAGTAAAAAAACCGCTGGCCACGGTCGTCATTGGCGGGCTACTAACCGCTACACTGCTGACCCTGTTCGTGCTGCCGATCCTGTACACCTATTTCGAGCGGGGTTTTCGTACAGGTGGTCAAAGAGGTGGTAAAAGACAGGCTACCGGTACGAATGACAACCTAACAACAACACCCTCTTTACTCCGAAACATGGCCACTCAAACCACTTTATTGCTGCTGTTCGATCCGTTTAAATCCCTGCGTAGCCGGGTGTTTGCGAAACTGTATTTCGCCCAAACCATTAGTCTGCTGGGCGATGCCTTTACCTGGGTCGGCTTGGCGTTACTGGCCTATCAGTTTGGCCGGGAACAATCGGCGGTCATTCTCTCCACCGCCCTGACGCTGCGGGTGTTGGCTTTTATTATTTTCTCGCCATTTGCGGGGGTACTGGCCGACCGGATCGACCGGAAGAAAATTCTCTACACGACCCACTTTATTCGCATGGTGATTGTGGGCTGTCTGCCTTTTGTTACAGCCCAATGGCAGATTTACGGGCTGGTTTTCCTGCTCAATGTGTTTAATGCTTTTTTTACGCCAACCTACAAATCCATCATTCCGCAAGTGGTCGAAAAGGCCTACTACCGACAGGCAATTGGCTTATCAACGGCCACCTTTCAACTGCTGGGGGTGCTGGGGCCGGGACTGGCCGGGGTTCTGGCCGTATGGCTGGGCGCACGGGAAATTTTCTTTGTCGATGCGGCTTCGTTTGTCGTAGCGGGTGTCCTGATCTTGCTGTTGCCGGGCGACTTACTCAATAAAGCATCGGCAGCGGACAAAACTAAAAAACCGCTATCGGCCTGGGCGGATGTGGTCAAGGGGGCCGAGCTGCTGTTTGGTCAACCGCTGATCCGGTTTGCGCTGGCCATTGAATTTGTGTCGGCCATAGCCGGGGCGCAAATTCTGGTCAATACAGTGGGCCATGTGAAAGAAGGGCTGCGCCTGGCCGATACCTATTACGGATGGGTTATGGGTGCGTTCGGCATTGGCGCAACGCTGGCCGCGTTTCTGTCTGGGAGCCTGGACAAAACACCCGCTCGCCGTGTGTCGCTGATCGTCGGCGCGCTGTTGCTGGGAACGGCCATTCTGGGCGCAAACGTTGTGAGTTACACAGTGTTGTTGGGACTCTGGCTCCTGGCGGGACTGGGGCAAAGCCTGGCGGAAATCCCCTCCGAAACATTAATTGGCGAGAACATCGCTGATGCCGAACAAGGCAAAGTATATGGCTCCCATTTCGCGTTTTCGCATTTGTGGTGGGCTATCGCCTATCCCATTGCGGGTTTTACTGGCAGTCATTTCCCCAGTACTAATTTTCTGTATGGAGGTCTGTTAACGCTGGCTTTTTTGGCGGTGGCCTTGATTGCTCTCCGGCCCAAAGGAAAAGCTGCATCCATTGCCCGGTGAATTCTTAGGCGGGTTGCCTGGTAAATTTGCTAGTCGCAATCTTCAACAACATTTTGCACATTGTCAATGAGGATGAATCTTTATCAGTCCATCACCACACACCCGTAGGCGGGTATCGTAACCCGATTGTCTGATAGCGAACTGCCCGGTACGGTGGCGAATACTACGCGTTGGCACCAGCTTTCGCCCGGTGAGAAAACGACCGCGATGGGGTTTCGGGTCAGGTTATGTACCACCAGTACGCGCTGACCATGGCCCGAACGCCGGATGAACGAAACGGTGCCTTTTTGCCGGATGCCCGTCTGCTCCAGTCGGCTCAGGTTATCGTTCAATACGGGGTGGCTGTTGCGAAAGTTAATGAGCCGTTTGTAGTGGTTCACCAGCGAATCGGGGGTTGGCCAGTTGATGGGCCAATGGTTTTACGGTTTGGCTGGTGGTGTAGGTGCCGCGTCGCCAGCGGGTACGTTGCCGGTCGCGGTCGCGGGTGTCCCATAAAAAAGGCTCCCGGATGTGCTCGTCAGGTTTCATGCCCTGCATCCCGATTCCTTCGCCGTAGTACAGATAGGGGAAGCCCGGCAGGGTCAGGAGCAGGTTGGCCGCTACTTTCAGGTGATTCAGGTTGCCTTTCAGCAAACTGCCAATGCGGTTCTGGTCGTGGTTGGACAGGATAAGCCCGTCGATAAACTGCGGGTTGACGTTGGCAAATGCCCCGTGAACGTAGGCCAGAAACTCAATCAGGTCTTCGGTATCATCTTCCCGCCGGATGATGGCGGGAATCATCAACTGCAAATCGAAGTTGAAGTTGGCTTTCAGTCCCCGGAAATAAGGCGCAATGCGTTCGGGGCGGGTCCAGACTTCACCCACGGAGTGAGCCCCCGGTTTGGCCGCTTCCATCACCCGGCTAAATTCCTCCCAGAACTGGTGGTTTTTTGGTTCTTCCGCTTCCCGGTACAGGTGTCGGGCCGCATCCAGCCGGAAGCCATCCACACCCACGTCGTTAAGCCAGTACCGAACGATGGCGAAAATCTCCTCGCGCAGGGGCGGGTGGTCGAAGTTCAGGTCGGGCATACCGATCCAGAACATGCCGTAATTCTGTTCGGGGCTGGATGCCCCTTTTACCGAGTGCCAGGGGCTGCGTTCGCCAGAATCGGCGGTAATATCGCGGGTGGCCAGTTTGCTGGCTTTGATTTCGTCGGGGTGGAGCCAGTTATAGAACTTCCGGTATGAATTGTCCGGCCCTTTGGCCGATCCCTGAAACCAGGTATGCCGGATGCTGGTGTGGTGCAGCACCAGGTCAATGATAACCGCGATGCCGCGCCGGTGCGCTTCGCTAATCAATCGCCGGAAATCGTCCATCGTACCGTACTCCGGGTCGATACCGTAGTAGTCCGTCACGTCGTACTTGTGGTACGTGGGCGAGGGGCTGATGGGCATGAGCCAAATGGCCGACACGCCCAGGTCTTTTAGGTAATCGAGGTTGTTGGTTACCCCGTTGAGGTCGCCGATACCGTCGCCGTTGGAGTCGGCGAAGGAACGAACGAAGATCTAGTAATGAACACCCGTCTGGTCAACGGGCAGTAAAGACAACGGGGTTGTACTGGATTGGGAGGAATGCATCTTCTCCTTCTTATAAACTGAACTGCTTCATAACCTGATACACCCGGTGCGTAGGCAACCCCATTACGGTATAAAAAGACCCCTCCAGCCGTTCGATACCCACCAGACCAATGAAATCCTGCGCCCCGTACGAACCCGCTTTGTCGAACGGCTTACAGGTGCGGATGTAGTAGGTAATTTCGTCATCGGTCAGTGAGACGAACTGCACGGTTGCTTCATCCGTAAAAGATTGAAGGGTAGGTTTCCCATTAGCATCAGGTGCCAGAATGGCCACGCCCGTCCGAACGCGGTGGGTACGGCCCGATAGTTGTTGCAGCATCTGTCGGGCTTCGGCTTCATCCTGTGGTTTGTTCAGAATTTGGTTATCGATGATAACGACGGTATCCGCGCAGAGGACAATCTGACCGGTCCAATCTGGCATAAACTGCGCTGCTTTCTGCCGGGCCAGGTATTCGGCTACGGCATCGACGGGCATTGTTTCGGGAAATATTTCGTCGGTGGGGCGGGTTTCGACGGTGAACGAAAAACCAGCATCGGTCATGAGTTGTTTCCGGCGGGGCGACCCCGACGCCAGCACCAGTGGATAGCGTAATGTGAGCATGTAAATAGAAAAGCGAATCACAAAAATAACCCAAACACAGGGTTTTTACGTAGATTAGTCAGCCCCGATCCTAAAACACATGACCATTCGACTCGCTACGCTCTCCGACGCTGTTGTACTAACCGAACTGGCAACAACGACCATGCGCGAAGCCTTTGGCCCACCCCATAACCCAGCCGATTTGGTAGAGGAATACATTCAATCGGCCATTACAGTGCCCTTGATGGAGACTGAGCTAAAAGACCCCCGCGCTACATTCTTTCTGCTGGAACAGCCGGATAATACGGTTATTGGCTACGCCAAGCTGCGCCGACATGCCCCACCCCGCCGGATACCGGAGCGAAACGCCCTTGAAATTCAGCGCATTTACCTATCAAAAACGCAGACTGGACGGGGGCAGGGGCGAAAACTGATGGAACATTGCCTTAGTTGGGCACGTCAGCAGGGGTACCATGCCGTTTGGCTGGGTGTGTGGGAACGAAATACGAGCGCACTGGCCTTCTACGAAAAAATGGGTTTTGTGCGATTCGGTTTCCATTATTTCCAGTTTGGTTCGGAGCGGCAGCGGGACTTCTGGCTTTGGAAACCATTAACCAGTTACTCTATTGCGTTTTAGGGGGAGATTTTAATCAAGTTATGCGTAAAAGGACGGGACAAAATCGTTACCAGTCAGGCATAACGGGCCTGGGCCTGTTCGTTACTTAAACCATTTGTCATACGAAGCATCTAACCAGCGTTCTCTTTATCAATGCACCAATTGCGCCCAACCCGACAACCCATTATGCTGCGTCATTTTCTGACGGGGTGGCTGTTGCTGTTTGGGTGCGGTATGGCTGCCGGGCAGATAGATACCACGAAGGGTTACCTGCCCTCCATTTCGATCGATACGTTGACGTCTGGAGGTACGCTGGATTCTATGGCTACGCTCCGTTCATTAGCCATCAGCGATAGTATTCTGATGCAGCGGGACAGCGTTTTTTATACCCGGCTGAAAACCAAAATGTACAAGCATCGGGTTACCCGCCAGATTTATGACGCGCTGTTTCAGGATGTGTACAACAGCCGGGTCAGAACGGGTGAAGTGAGCCAGATTGAAGTCAATCCGTTCAAACTCTTTGAAGGGCGCATCATTGGCGATATTTACTTCCGCCGACTGGGTGTATTTGGCCAGACGGTGTACGATACGCTGCGGGCACCCAACAACTGGGTTGAGCGGGTGGGTAGCCGTCTGCATACTAACACCCGCGAACACGTTATCCGCAACTCCTACCTGCTGTTTCAGCAAGGCGATTTGCTGGACCCGGTGGTGCTGCGCGATAATGAACGGTTATTGCGGAGTACATCCATTTTTCATGATGCCCGGATTCTGGTTGTGCCACGCACCGGAAGTCGGCAGTTTGTGGATGTGTACGTAATTACACAGGATGTCTGGTCACTGTTGCCCAATGGAGGATTTGGTGGTTTAACGAACTTTAGCGTTGGATTCGACCAGGTAAACTTCCGGGGGTTGGGCCACCAGGTTTTCGTTCAGTTTGCTTATTCGGGCAACGATCCCCGGCAAACAACCGAATACCAGGCCCGGTATAAAGTGCCGTTTATCGGTAAAACGTTTCTGACGGCAGAGGCCAACAAGCTGTACCTGCGCGATTTAAAACAGACGTCTGTCAAGCTCTATCGGCCATTTATAACGCCCAACACCAAATATGCGGGCTCTGTTGAGTGGAATCACACCCAGATAAATAACCGGCTTGTTACCCGCACCGATAGCGTTGTGCTGGTGCCGGTCAGCTATGATTATACCGATGTTTGGGTTGGCCGCTCATTTCGGCTGTTTTACCGCCAGAATGATTCCGAAGAAAAAGGTCGTTCGCGCCTTGTACTGGCTGCCCGGTATACAAACTACGATTATAAGAGCCGTCCTAACATAACAGCCGACACCAATCAGATTTACCAGGATAGCCGTACCCTGCTGGCGAGCGTTGGTTTCTCCCGGCGGAAATACACCCGGGATGTACTGATTTATGGTTTCGGCCGCACGGAAGACGTACCGATTGGCGAATCGGTGGCAGCGGTTGCGGGCTTCGACAATGCAGAGCTAGGCCGTCGGATGTACCTGGGAACGAATTTCTCGCAGGGTCGGTACGTCCGGCACGTTGGGTACGTTTATGGGCTGGTTAACGTAGGCGGGTATATCCGTCAGAACAGGATAGAGCAGGGGGTTTTCTCCTTCGAGTCGAATTTCTTTAGCCCGCTCATGAAAACCAAGTGGGGCAACATGCGGCACTTCTTCAACACACGCTACACAACGGGAATCAACCGGTTTAGCAACGAATATATCGTGCTGGGCAGTAGTGGTAGTGGCATCAATACCGACGGCATTGGAGTTAACAGTGATGCCCTGCGGGGAACGAGACGGTGGTTTGTCAACTACGAGAATGTACTCTTTTCCCGGCTTAATCTGATTGGTTTCCGGGTTGCCTTCGTTACGTTTGTCAATCTGGGGTTGGTCAACTTCCCCGACCGGCCACTGCTGAATGGGCCGCTTTATCAGGGATATGGTCTTGGGTTTCGGCTCCGAAATGAAAACCTGACGTTTACCAGCTTCCAGATTCGACTGGCGTATTATCCCAATATCCCCAACAACACCATACCCTTTCGGCAGTCTTTTGAGGGTGTTCCGACACTTCGTTTCCGCGACTTCGATTTATCGGCTCCCCAGATTATTCCGTATCAGTAACAAAAATAGTTTAATTAAATGTTGTTACATTAAATGTAATTGTTTTATCTTTGTGGCATGTCTATCGAAACCGACATCAAACAAAACACTCCGTTCCGAACGCCGTATCAGCGGGTAATGGTCAATCTGATGTACACCAGTAACTGGATTTCAACCAACCAGACGCAGTTACTGAAACCATCAGGATTGACCCCACAGCAGTACAATGTGCTGCGGATACTGCGCGGGCAGTACCCTAATCCGGTTAAGGTGAGCGACATTACGGAGCGTATGCTCGACAAAATGTCGAACGCATCCCGGCTGGTGGATAAGCTCGTTCTCAAAAAACTGGTATTACGCACCGAGTGCCCCAGCGACCGCCGGGCCGTTGATGTCGTTATTACCGAAAAGGGTATGGATTTACTGAGTAAGCTGGATATCAAACTGGATGAATGGGATGATAATCAGCGTGAGAAGCTAACGGAGGAGGAAGCCATCCATTTGAGTCACTTACTGGACCGGCTCAGAGAATAATTCATTAATAATCAATTATAGTATAATCAATCAACCATTTACAACCAGAATCAATGAAAAAAGTAACATTATTTGCTGCCTTGTTTTTCGCTTCCGTAAGCGCTTTCGCTCAAAACTGGACGCTCGACAAATCCCACTCTAACCTGGCGTTTACCGTAACCCATATGATGCTGTCGGAAGTGGATGGTAAGTTCCAGGATTTTGACGTGAAAATGACCTCGGCAAAGCCAGATTTTACCGATGCGCAAATCGACCTGACTGCCGATGTGAACAGCATTTACACTAACCAGGAAAAGCGTGACGGTCACCTGAAAAGTGGTGATTTTTTCGATGCTGCCAAATACCCTAAACTAGAGTTCAAGAGTAAGTCGATTAGCAAAGTATCGGGTAATAAATACAAACTGATGGGCGATTTGACGATGCACGGCGTAACGAAACCCGTAACGCTTGATGCCGTAATCACCGGTCCGGTTACCAATCCACAGAATAAGAAAACGCTGGCTGGTTTTAAAGTGAGCGGTGAAGTAAAACGGGCTGATTTCACGCTGGGTACCATTCCTGCCGCTGTTGTAAGCGACGAAATTACTATCCGGGCTACCGGCGAGCTGGTAAAGGCGAACTAATTGCCAGTCTGCAAACGTAAAATCTCCGTCTTCATAAAGAAGGCGGAGATTTTTTTGTGGGCTAAGCCCCCAGAAAAGCACCGTCTACCACAAACAACGTGGCTCCGGTTTTGGTATGAGAACGATGGGAACTCAGGTTATCCGATACTTCATACGACATACCCGGCGTCATCTGGAAGATTTCTCCATTTTCCAGTTCGGTATCAAGTACGCCGGAAACAACGTACAGGATATGCCCTTTCTGACACCAGTGGTCCGCCATATACCCAGGGGTGTACTCCACCAGGCGAACACGCAGGGTGCCAAATTCCAGCGTTCGCCAATACGCCAATCCTGTTTCCCCCGTATGCTCGGTGGCTGGAATACTGCTCCAGTCGGTCAGTTGAAAAGGGATAGTGATAGGTTCCATAGCAAATTGGTCATTTAGGGAAAGGCAGGAAAGTCGTCCATAAACGTTATTTCGGCAGTGGCATGGTTCACGTAACAGCAATAATGGACCAGTCCGTTGGAAATAACGACATAGGGAGCTTGATGAACGTAGTTGTACCGGGCAATCTGGTCGAAGACGGTTTGCGTAAGCGGGATATGCGGAGCCTTACACTCGACCACCAGAAAAGGCTTACCCTGCCGGTCGAAGACCACAACGTCTGTACGCTTCTGGGTTTTGTTGAGCGTCAGGCTACCCTCGGCCCGAATGAGGGCTTTCGGGTAAGCATAATGCGAAAGCAGCAGATTGACGATGTGTTGCCGAACCCACTCTTCGGGCGACAAGCGGACGTACTTCCGGCGTAACAAATCAAAAATGTACGGTTTCCCATCGACTTGTTTAGTTTTGTACGCAAAGGCCGGAAGATTCAGCGCAACCATACGTCAAATGTAAAGGGCAGAAAAGCAAATTGGTACGCCGAAGTGTAGCGAAAGAGTGAATCTTTCATCCTTCTTTTCGCTCTTCAACTCCTTTACCCACTCACTTTTTACTACTATGAAAACGAAAGAAGAAATAGTTCAGAACTGGCTACCACGCTACACGGGTACGCCCATTGAGCAATTTGGCGAATATATATTATTGACCAATTTTATCAATTACGTTGACCTGTTCGCCCGGAAATTCGATGTTGAGGTGTTCGGTGTTGGGCGGGCCATGCAAACCGCTACAGCCAATAATATCACCATTATTAATTTTGGTATGGGCAGTGCCATGGCGGCTACCGTTATGGACCTGCTCTCGGCTATTTCTCCGAAGGCCGTATTATTCCTGGGGAAGTGCGGAGGTCTGAAGAAAACGCAGATTGGGGATTTGATTCTCCCCATTGCTGCCATTCGGGGCGAGGGAACAAGTAATGACTACATGCGGCCCGAAATTCCGGCCCTGCCTTCTTTCCGCCTGCAACGGGCCGTTTCCTCAACCATCAAAAAATACGAACTGGATTACTGGACGGGTACCGTTTACACGACCAACCGGCGAATCTGGGAACACGACGAAGCCTTTAAGGAGTACCTCGTAGAACTACGGACCATGGCTATCGACATGGAGACTGCTACCATCTTTACGGTTGGCTTCGTGAATTCCATTCCGCATGGTGCCCTATTGCTGGTATCCGACAATCCACTTGTTCCGGAAGGGGTCAAAACCGAGGAGAGCGATAAAATCGTTACGACCCAATTCGTAAATATTCACCTGGAAATAGGCATTGATGCCCTGCTCGAACTCGAATCCTCCGGTGATACGGTGAAGCACCTCCGCTTCGAGTAATCAGTCACAGAATAATACGGGCAGGCAATCATTTGTTGCCTGCCCGTATTGCTCCTTAATTGCAATAATCACTAATTACTTTATAGGCTGGGTTGTAGCCAAGTTCACCCGCTTTGGAGAGGTCAAGGCATCCGCCATTTTCATCGCCGAGGCTGTGCTTGATTAATCCCCGAACATAATACACTTCGCCATAACGGGGGTTCAGTTTAATGGCACTATTGCAATCCATGATGGCCCCCCGCTGATCGCCCTGGGCTGATTTTATCAGGCCCCGGCTAAAGTAGGCTTCGGCGTAGGTTGGGTTGAGTTCAATGGATTTATTCAGGTCAGTAATAGCTGCCTTCTCATCACCCTGTTTGCTGCGGCTAACACCCCGGCTAAAATAAGCTTCGGCCCGTTCTCCGCCCACATCGTTAATCTTGTTGCGTTCTTTCACCAGTTCGCGCAGGTTATCGAGCGTAGCCCGGGTGATGCGTCCGCTGTACACGACTTTTGTATCACTATTGGTATTGTTCATGCCGATAGCCTGGTTGAAATCCTGGACGGCGCCTTTCTGATCGCCCAGTTTGCTGCGGCAAAAGCCCCGACCGTAATAGGCTTTATAGTTGTCTCCCTGGAGCGCGATTGCCTTGTCATAGTCGGGTAAGGCTCCTTTGAAGTCGTCCATTTTCGCTTTGGCGAAGGCCCGGTGAAAATAGGAATCAGCATCACTGGCACTGAGTTCAATAGCTTTGTTCAGGTCGGTTATCGCACCGGTAAAATCGCCCATTTCCACTTTTGCCGTACCCCGACCCGCATACGCCTGCGGACGCTTGGGTGTCAACTCGATTACCCGGGTGAAATCCGGCAGGCTACTGGCAAAGTCGTCCAGCTGCTGTTTGGTAGCACCCCGCACGTAAAAGGCCTGGGCATTGGTCGGGTCAAGCTCAATCGTCTTGGTGAAATCTGCCAGAGCACCCCGGTACTGGTCAATGCGCGTACGACTAATACCCCGGTTGTAATAAGCCTGTGGATCGTCGGGATTTAACTCGATAGACCGGCTGAAATCAAGTAATGCACCGCGGTGGTCTTCCTGCTTACTCTTGCTAACGCCCCGGCTCAGGTAGGCAAGGGCATCTTTTGCATTCAGTTCAATAGCCCGGTCGTAGTCCAGAACAGCACCCCGGTGGTCTTTTAGGTTAGCTTTGGCCAGCCCCCGGTTATAGTAACTGGACGAATTTTCGGGATTCATGGTAATAGCCATACTAAACGCCTGTAGCGCACCCGTAAAATCGTTGGTTTTAGCTTTTGCAACGCCGTTCTCGAAAAAGTCGACGGCAGACTGTTGAGCAGTGGCAGAAAAATTAAGGCTGGTATACAGAAATAAAGTTACCAACGGCAGTACATGTCGCTTCATAAGATAAGTACAAATGTTTGGTGAGATTTTTTGGCCGTTGAGCGGGCTAAAAGTAGGCTTTAGTTGCCGTTCGGCCAAGTTAGAAAAACGATAAAATTGATAAATCCATGCAGTAAGTAAACTTTACTGCTAAAAAAGAGCCAAAAGGTGATAGGTCTGCATTGCCCTATTAGAACATAGTGTCAATTTGGCATATAAAATTGCTCTTGATCTAAAATTGAAGACAAAATGTCATAACTAACCCTTGGTTGGGGGGTTGGTACAGGATTTGAGTTAATGTTTACTGTGTTTGACCAGTAAACAACAATTTAGACAATACTATAAATCATGGCAACTTTAGCTCGTTACAACCAACTCCCCACTTTTTTCAATCCGTTTTACAGTCGTCCGGTAATCAATCGGTATCATAACACAACTCCTGCAGTACCAGCGGTGAACGTGAAAGAGACCGAAACCGCATTTGTGCTCGAACTAGCCGCTCCCGGCTTGAAAAAAGAGGATTTGAAAATCAACCTAGCCAAAAATACCCTCACGATTGGATACCAGTCTGAACAGAAAAACGAAGAAACGACGGACAAGTTTACCCGGCAGGAGTTTTCCCTAAACTCATTTGAACGGAGTTTTAGTCTGCCCAAGAACGTGAACGCAGACGAAATCAAAGCTGCTTATACCGACGGTATTTTGACGGTTGAACTACCAAAAATTGATGCAAAAGAAGAGAAGTCAGTGAAAGAAATAGCCGTTGCCTAACGGCCTCTTTCCTTTATCAGAAAGCCCGCGCTACTCAGTGCGGGCTTTCTTGTTTTTCGGAGCGGCTGTGTCCTAGATGGCTAGCCGGACTTCTCCAAGGCTGCTGGTGCAACAAATTTTAAGCCTTATTCGGAACGGAGATTCCATTGTTTTCGGTTGAGTAAGCAAAAATATACGTCGTAAACATACGACTTGTGTCTGCATGGTGCCACTTACCCCTCCCGATGCGCTTGCTTCGTTGCGCATCCCCGATTTTCGTTACTTCGTTATGAACAGTTTCCTAATCACGGCCGCGCTGCTGATTCAGGAGGTTACGCTGGGTTACGAATTATACAAAATGACGCATAACCCGCTGGCACTGGGTCTGGTAGGACTGGCCGAAGCGTTGCCATTCATTGCCATTTCACTCTTTGGCGGTCATCTGGCCGACCGACGCGATAAGAAACGTATTTTGCAGTGGAGTTTGCTGGTTATCCTGCTTGGCTCTGTTATCCTGTATCTGGCCTTCCAGCCCTCTATCGTTTCCGGCCTTTCGGAAACCACACAATTAGCTATTATTTACGGAATAATCATGCTGATTGGTACGGCCAAAGGGTTCTACTCACCGGCCAGTTCGTCGCTGAAACCGTTTCTGGTCCCCCGTGAACTATATACCAACTCGGCCACCTGGAGCAGTTCGTTCTGGCAGGCCGGGGCCATTGCCGGGCCGGGTATTGCCGGGTTTTTGTATAGTTGGTTTGGCTTCGACAATACACTAGTTTTCGTTATTGTTCTGCTGGCTATCTGTTTCCTGTTGCTTACGCTGATTGAGAGCAAGCCCGTACCGGTGAACAATCAACCTGCCAAAAATTTTCTGGAAAGCCTGAAGGAGGGCTTTCGCTTTGTATTCGACACCCAGATTGTATTCTACGCTATCTCGCTCGATTTGTTCTCCGTGCTATTCGGGGGGGTGGTGGCTATCCTGCCGGTTTTTGCCGAAGATATTCTAAAGGTTGGGGCTGAAGGACTTGGTTTCCTGCGGGCAGCTCCGTCCATCGGTGCCTTGCTGACAATGGCCTACATGACCAAGCATCCACCCACGCACAATGCCTGGCGGAACATGCTGCTGGCCGTGCTGGGTTTTGGGGTGGCAACCCTCGTTTTTGCGCTGTCCACTAATTTTTATCTGTCGCTCTTTATGCTTGCCCTAACGGGGGCATTCGATAGTATCAGCGTCATTATCCGGCAAACGATTCTACAGATTTTCCCCCCCGATCACATGCGTGGACGTGTAGCGGCCGTGAACGGTATCTTTATCAGCTCATCGAACGAGATTGGCGCGTTCGAGTCGGGGTTGATGGCCAGTTTGTTGGGTACGGTACGGTCGGTAGCGCTGGGTGGTATCGTTACACTTGGGGTGGTGAGTTACGTTTATGCCAAATCGAAAGCCTTATTTTCGGTGCGGCTGGATGATAATATGATGGATTAATTTCTAAATCTGCGGTGGTGAAACTTGCTCCGTATTCGGCCAGGCAATTAGAAAAACCGCATTTTCTCTTTTACATAAACCTGAAACGGCTGATTGTCCGGTTGCCAGGCAAACCAGTTAAATTATGAAACATACGTACTTATTGTTGACCGCCGTACTTGCTGCTTTCAGCTTCATTGCCCTGACACCAGCCACCGCTCCAAAGCCAATGAAACTGGTGAAAGCCTGGGAAACGGATACCACACTTCGTACCCCGGAGTCTGTGTTGTACGATGGCCGTAACACCCTATACGTAGCGAACATCGACGGACAGGCGGACGCGCTCGATGGTAGTGGCTTTATCTCGAAAGTGTCCCTCGATGGCAAAATTGAAAATCTGCACTGGACATCGGGCCTGAATGCGCCTAAAGGAATGGGTCTGTATAAAAAACGGCTCTACGTAACGGACGTGTACCGACTGGTAGCCATCAACACCGAAACAGGACAGGCCGAAAAGACCTGGGATGCGATTGGTAAAGGCTCCTTCCTGAATGACGTAACGGTAGCAAAAGACGGTACGGTTTACGTATCGGATAGCCGCATTGATAAAATTTACCGCCTGAAAGATGACAAGTGGGAGGTGTTTATGGAGGGTGAACAACTCAACAAACCCAATGGTCTGCTGGCCGTCGGCAACGATAAACTCATGATCGGGAGTGGTAAAGTCGGTGCCTTACGGTCGGTTGATGTAGCCACGAAAGCCATTACCACCCTCGCCGATGGCATGGCCGCCACCGACGGTATTGTGCCCGAAGGCAAGGGCAATTACTTTGTATCGGACTGGAACGGCCAGGTTTTTCACGTCAACGCTAACGGGACCAAAGAGCAATTGCTGGATACCCGCGCCGGAAAAGTAAACTCGGCTGACATTGAATATGTCGCGAAGAAAAAACTGTTGATTGTGCCTACGTTCTACAAAAATAGCCTGGTTGGGTATAAGGTGGAGTAGGAGCTGCTATTAACGGAAGTGGAATTGGGGCAAAAAATCAAACCGTCAATTCTTCCAGTTGTTGGGCCAGTTGCTGCCGTTTTCCGGCGAAGTAACTGGCCCAATCTGTTAGCTGGCTGACAGATTGATAGGCGTCCGATTGCTGGAGTGCCTGCACGTCCGTTTGTAGTTGGGTAGCGAGGTTTTGCAACCGGGTGCGCTCGTGGTGTAGCAGGGATTTTTTGGTAACGGTTTCGGAGCGGGGCACAAATGCACCGCCCCGTTCGAGGGTTTCTAAAATCTCCGTAACGCGCTTGAGGTCATTTTGGTCGTTGGCTGTTTTAAGTTCGTTAAACAGTTGTTCTGCCTGACTTTTCAGGGCCTCGGCTACCACATCGGGGTGGCAGCGTTGAGCAGCTTTCCGAAACCGACGTTTTAACTCCTGTTGTTCGTCAACGGATAAGTAAAAATGGGGCTGTTGCCGGGTTTCGGTGTATTCCTGGTTATACTGTTCATAATCTTCTTCGGCTTCCCTGCGCTTATTGTCGGTATGGGCCTGCTCCCGACGGCGTTCCAGTAGTTTCAGGATTAAATCGCCGAGGTGGAGCGAATGCTGAACTCCAAACTCGTGGAGCAGTTTCTCCATGTCCGCTTTCTCCGCTTCAAGAGCTTGCACCTGCAATTCCAGAATACGGATTTCAATGCGTAACGCGCTCAGCTCTACATCTGCGTAGGCCGTGACTGCATTATGCTGTTTGCCAAACTGGTCAATCTGGCCAACGGCTTCGGCAAATTGATTGCGTCGGAGCAGGACTACAATCTGTTCCAGTTCGTCGGTAAGATCCTGTTGCGAAAGTTTGTCGAGGTGAGGGGGGAGTGTGTCGGTTTCATCTAAAGCAATGAGGTTTTTGATTAGTTCGAGCCGTTTGAACACGTTACCAAAGTCAAGTGGTGCTTTGTCGGGTATGGGTGCGTAGCGGTCCCGTAGTTGCCGAAATTCCGAAATGAACTGTTGCGCCAACGGCCCGGCTTCAGTCGAGATGGTGATGTTTTCGTGGTTCTGCCGCGCTTTGTAGCTCCAGTTGAACGAGCCGGTAATCACCGTTTGCCCGTCAATAACGCAGAATTTGTTGTGCATGAAATTTTTCTTCTCACCACCAGTCACATGTAAATGTCCACCCCGCTGTTTCAGTTCATCAAACTTTAACCCATCCTCCCGAAAGTTCGTTTTATCGCTGGAAATGAGCAGATTGACGGAGATGCCTTTTTCTGCCAATGTGCAAAGTGCCTGAAAAATTTCCCGGTCGGTAAACCACGCTACGGCTATATGCACGCTCTGTTGTGCGTTTTGTAATTCCGTGAGGATGGTTTCGTGGATACGGGTAAAATGAGCGGTGGTCTGCACAATGGAAATAGTCAGGGGAAAAATTTGTAAATGTCCCGCCGGTGGACGACACGAGCGAATTCTACCGTATCACCGTTTATGAATACGCCAATTCGGTAATCCCCAATGCGGATTCGGTAAGCAATTTTAAAACCTTTCAGTTTTTTCAGGTTCTTAATGGCAGGAGATGTTCCAGCCTGTTCGATAGCGTCGGCAATGTCGTCTTTTACGGATTGGAGTCGTATTTTCTCGATGTCTTTTTCAAACTGACTCAGGAATACTGTCTTCACGAGCGGCCTAGTGCTTTGAAGATAGACTCGCGGCTGACATGTTCGCTGCGATTTGCCTCCTGAAGCAGAATGCCCATGCCAACATCTTCCTTATCTTCCTCAGCTATGACGGTTGTAGTAATATTTAGTCGTTCCAGCAATGCCGAAAGCAATTCTAGTTCAGCATCGTCTTTTGGGGTAATCAGGAGTGATTGCATATAGGTTGGATTCTTTGAATGAGTTTATTGTGTCAACTGTCCTTACCCCGTTTTGTGAGCCAGTTTTAACTGGAGTTTAAGCTGCTTTCCGATATTCAACCGGAGTCATAAACTTCAATGCCTGGTGGGGTCGTTCCATATTATATTCTACCAACCAGGCATCCACCGTTCGGCGCAC
>JBBSTD010000050.1:0-47460 GCA_038236215.1 Cytophagales bacterium
AACGCTTCTGGCCCAAACGCGTGGTCAACCCATTCATGAAGTGAGTATTCCTGTCAACAAAAAAGTGTTGGTAGTCCAGTTGCCAAAGAAGGAATTTCCTGAAGGAATTGCCCAACTGACCCTGTTCGACGAGACTCATGCACCCGCCTGCGAGCGGCTGATCTTTGTGAACCGGCAGGAGCGAATCAACATTACCCTGACACCCGACAAAAAGACCTACAAAAACCGGGAGAAAGTAACCCTTTCCCTGACCACTACGGATGCCAACGGAAAACCTGTTGCGGCTAACCTGTCGCTGGCGGCTTTGGATGCCCGACTCGCGCCCGAAGCTGATTCCAACAGCGCTACCATTGTGTCGCACCTACTGCTGTCGTCCGATCTGCCCGGCACTATCGAGCAGCCAGCCTGGTATTTCGACGCTGCGCACGAAAACCGGTGGATCATGCTGGACCTGTTGCTGATGACGCAGGGTTGGCGACGTTTTGCCTGGTCCGACATACTGGCGGGGACCATACCGCCCATTAAGTACCCGGTGGAGCGGGGCCTGTCCTTGACGGGCCGGGTGATTCGGCCGAATGGGAAAGGCATTGGTGGTAAGGTAAACCTGAATTTTATGGTAGTGAAACGCGATAGCACCCGGGATTTCCTGCTGGGCGAAAGTGATGAGACTGGTAATTTTGGAGCCTACGACCTCAACTTTACGGATACGACCCTGGTGCGGATACAGGGTGTAAAAGGCCGGGCCAACCGCGATCTGGTTATCCAACTCGATCAGTTGTTGTTACCAACCGTTACCATCACGAAAGTACCCTACAATCCATTTGAATTTCAGCGCGACGAATTAGCCGAGTTTATGAAACGGGCCAGCGAATACCTGGAAATTGAACGCCAGATTCGGCGCAATGGGGAAGTGCTCCTAAATGCTGTCACGGTGAAAGCGAAAAAGTACGTAGAGCGGGACTCACGAGTGATATACAGCACCCCCGATGCTAGTGTTAAGTTTACAACGCAAAACTCGGCGGGGCGGCAAACTATTCTGGACGTCATTCAGGGGCAGATTCCCGGGGTGCAGGTGACGGGTTCGGGTTTTCAGGCAAGTGTGCAAATTCGGGGAGCCGTCAATTTCAGTGGTCCGGTCGCACCGCTGTTTGTGCTGGATGGAATGCCCACTGATTTGCAGGGAGTTATTAATATTCCGGTTTCGGATGTTGACCGGGTGGATGTACTGAAAGGGGCATCAGCGGCTATTTATGGCTCGCGGGGTGGGAGTGGAGTAATTTCGGTACTGACCAAGCGGGGAGCACCCGACTATGATTTTACCAATGAAGTAACCCCCGGCACTTTACTAGCCAAATTGCCCGGTTATGCGCCCGTTCGGGAGTTTTATGCTCCTCAGTATGACGTGAAAAAATCGGAACAAACCAGAACGGCAGACCGTCGCCCTGACTATCGAGCCACGCTGTTCTGGGTACCCATGATTCAAACCGATGCCGAGGGCAAAGCAAGTGTTTCCTTTTTTACCTCCGATGCCCGAAATAATATTCGCTTTCGGGCTGAAGGAATCACAATAGGCGGGATGCCGGGCGTGGGGCAGGGGATTGTGAAAGTGGAATAAATGAGTTTTTGTCATCCTGACGCAGGAAGGATCTTACTGTGTCCTTGCCGGTTTGTATGAACGATCTGAGATCCTTCCTGCATCAGGATGACAAAAAAACCTTGTTTGTAGTGTCGGGTTTGAAAATCCGACACCACAAACTGATCTAAACGGCACCCATGATTTTCATGTTGATGGGGTCCCAGCCAACAATCTTCTTGTCGAAATAACTCATGTTGCCGCACAGTGCCGGTCCACAGGCCCGCAAACCGAAAGTAGCATCCTCTACGTTGGGGCTGGCGGTTCTGACCGAATTGAAGAAGTTGACAAAGTGTTCGTAACGGTCGCCCTTATAATCCTTCGGAAACGCGTATTTGAACTCTTTCGGACCCACTAATTCGGGGGTTTCGGGGTACAGCTTCTTATATTCGGCGATGTACAACTCCTTCTGATCTTTTGGGAAATTGTCAATCGACATGCCCGGTGCCTTCGGGAATTTGGTCCGGTGAACGGTCAGGCTGTCGAAGCCAAGGGATAGATCGCCTTCCGTACCCACAATCCGAACCAGGTAATTACCACCACCCCCGTCCTCGAAATTAGAGCGGGTGGTCAGGTTGAACGCCGGATGTTCGGCCGATTTCGCGTAGTCGTAAATGCTCAGTTGAATGTCGGGTACGTCGCGACCATCTTTCCAATACCGGGTCCCCCCCGACGAGTATACCCGATTGGGTCCTTTCGACCCTGTAATGCAGTGGAGCGACGTGAGCAGGTGAACGTACAAGTCACCGGCAATACCGGTTCCGTAGTCCCGGTAGTTGCGCCACCGGAAAAAACGGAGTGGGTCCCAGGGACGTTTGGGCGCACTGCCGAGGTAGGTATCCCAATCGACAGTTTGCGGAGACGCATCCGGCGGAATAGAGTACTGCCAGGCACCCATCGCGCTGTGCCGGTCGTAAATGGCTTCGGCAAAAACCAGTTCACCAATGTCGCCCGCTTTCATTAGTTCGCGGGCTTTGGCAATGAGTAACGAGCTGGCAAACTGGCTCCCCACCTGAAGTACTTTCCCCGTTTTTTTCGACACGTCGATCAGCGTGTGTCCATCTTCCACCTTTTGCACCATCGGTTTCTCGCAATACACGTGCTTACCTTTGTGCAGGGCATCGGACGATATTTTTTCGTGCCAATGGTCGGTAGTAGCGTTAATGACGGCATCGATGTCCTTCCGTTCCAGAATTTCCCGGTAATCTTTGGTGACGGGCAGTTGGTCACCCCAAAGCTCTTTGGCCCGGCGCAGTCGTCCGTCGTACAAGTCACAGGCGGCTACCATCTCTATACCATCCACCATCAGGGCGGTCTGGGTGTCGCCAATTCCCATACCCCCTGTGCCAATCAGGGCAATACGAACTTTGTCGTTGGCCGCTGTGCTGGAGTGGCTGCGTATCAAATTGAGGTATTGAGGTATCGCCACCGGTGTGCTGGCGAAGGCAGTCGGAGCGGCTGCTGCGGCTGTACTGGCCAGACCGAGGGTTTTTAAAAATGACCGCCTGGAACTGTTTGCATCAGATGCTGGCGGTGTTTCCTGTTTTTCGTTTTTCTTCATACGGCTTAGAGTAGAATTGGCAATGTGATTTTTGGGATCAATGAATTAGCATACGGATACTCGATTGGATCGGAACAAATCAGAAAATGCCCCCGTTTTAGGCGGTATCGGGTACCTGTCTGCATAACGTTCGTTTCCTGCGTATTAAAAGTAGTCATTCTCCGGCTTTTTCTACCCGTTACCGGCTAAATTCATTGTACTATTGGTATAAATTAATAAAACGAACCATGAACAAAAAAGGTATCCTTTTTCTATGTGTACTGACTGCCGGTTACGGGCCCGTTGCGGCCCAGACAACGCCCTTGCCTACTATTGGTCAGATTGTTCGGGCGGATACCCGACTGGATAAACTGATTCCGCCCGATGCAAAAATAGAGGTGCTGGCCAGTGGTTTCGTCTGGACTGAAGGACCGGTATGGGTGAAAAAAGATGCGTCTCTTCTGTTTTCGGACGTACCGCAAAATACCATTTTTAAATGGACCGATAAAGAGGGGGTAACTCCGTTCCTGAAACCGTCAGGCTACACGGGGCTGGGACCTTACAGTGACGAACCTGGCTCGAACGGGCTGACCATCGACCCAAAAGGAAGGCTGATTGCCTGCGAACACGGCGACCGGCGCATTACTGCAATGGCGATGGATGGCACCGGTGGCAAACGCACCCTGGCCGATAATTACAACGGCAAGCGGTTCAACAGTCCTAATGATGTGGTGGCGCACACCAACGGCAGTTACTATTTCACCGACCCACCGTACGGAATGCCCAAAAAAGAGAATGATCCTGGCCGCGAAACCGATGGGTGGGGCGTGTACCGCATTGCCCCCGAACGGGTGGGTATACCAGGTGCCGTGTCTATTGTGGTGGGTGATCTGACCCGGCCAAACGGCATTGCCTTCTCCCCCGACGAAAAAATACTGTACGTTGCCCAATCGGACCCGATGCGCCCGTTGGTGATGGCGTATCCTTTGCTGGCTGACGGAACGGTGGGAAAAGGTCGGGTAGCGTTCGGACCCGAAGAGATGAAAAAACAGAATCTGCCCGGTGGCTTCGATGGGATGAAAGTAGACCGCGATGGGAACTTGTATGTGACGGGGGGCGGTGGCGTACTGATACTGGCCCCAACGACTGGAAATGGCCCCTACGATTTCCTGGGACATATCCGGATTGGGGGTGCTACGGCCAACTGTGCCTGGGGCGATGATGGTTCGACGCTCTACATTACGGCCGATATGTACCTCTGCCGAATCAGGACGCTGGCAAAGGGATGGTGATATGAATCGGGGCTGCCCATGCGGACAAATGATGAATTATGAATGGATAGTCTCCAACCAATGCATTCGTAAGTTATCATTCATCATTTATCCGCACGGGCGGCCCCGATTCATAATTAGTTGAGTAACTTTGTAAAGAGTACATACGTAGCTTGAAAAAATTATTCTCATGTTAGAGAATCGAAAGTGGATTATTATTGGTGTTTTTTGCCTGCTGGGTATGGTCTATCTGGCCCGCCTGTTTTATTTGCAAATTCTGGACGATACCTATTCGTTGGGGGCCTCGAAAAACTCCATCAAACGAGTGGTCGAGATTCCATACCGGGGCCAGATTTATGATCGGAATAACCAGTTGATGGTGTATAACACGCCGGTTTACGACCTGTACGTTACGCCGAAACAGGTTCGAATTGCGGATACGGCTTCCTTCTGCCGGTTGATGGCCATTACTCCGTCGGAGTTTGATAGTATCATGGGCCTGGCAAAAAACTATTCCTCGGTGAAACCCTCGCTGTTTTTGCGGCAACTGTCCAAGGAGGACTTCGCCCGGATTCAGGATGCGCTGGTAGATTATCATGGATTTGAACCCGTTATCAGTTCCATGCGAACCTACCCGGCCCATACGCTGGCCAACGCGCTCGGATACGTGAGCGAAATTACCCGAAACCAACTGGAAGAACAGGATATCACCTACTACCGGCAGGGGGATTACGTCGGGCAAAACGGTCTGGAAAAATACTACGAAGAGCAGCTTCGGGGTAAACGGGGCGTTAAATTTATGATGCAGAACGTGCGGGGTATCAATAAAGGCTCTTGGAAAAATGGGGAGTACGACACGCTGGCCGTGTCCGGCAAAAATCTTATTACCACAATTGACGTTGAACTGCAAAAATACGCGGACAGCCTGATGAAGAACAAGGTTGGCGCGGTGCTGGCAATTGAACCATCGACGGGCGAAATTCTGGTTTCGGCTTCGGCCCCCACCTATGACCCCAACATGTTGTCGAGCCGGTCTTTTTCCAAGAGCTACCGTTCGCTACTCCGTAACCCGTATAAGCCGCTCATCAACCGGCCCGTAATGGCCAGTTACCGGCCGGGTTCTACCTTTAAGCTGGTTCAGGCACTGGTTGCCCAGCAGCAAGGGTCGCTGTCGCCCCACATGGTGTACGGGCACGCGGGTTCGCCCATGCGCTGTCACTGCCGGGGTGGTAATGATCTGCGGGGGGCGGTTCAGTATTCCTGTAATCCGTATTTCTATCAGGTATTCCGGAAGTTCATGTACTTCAATGGGGAGCAAAACACCTTCAAGGCATCGGCCATTGGCCTGCGCGAGTGGCACGACATGGCCGAAAAATTTGGGATGGGCGACCGGCTGGGTGTCGATTTGCCGAGTGAACGGCGGGGCAATCTACCCACGCCCGAGTACTACAACAAAGCGTACCGGGGGGCATTTCGCTGGAAATTCTCGAATGTCTACTCGCTCAGTATCGGCGAAGGCGAACTACTGATTACGCCCCTCAAACTGGCTAATCTGGCCGCTACCATTGCCAACCGGGGCTGGTACATTACACCCCACTTCGTTAGAGGATTTGGTAAAGTAGGGGCAGAAATGCCGTCGGAGTACACGCAGCATCACGAAACGGGTATCGAATACAAATATTACCTCCCCGTTATTGACGGGATGCGGGCCGCCGTTGTACACGGAACGGTCGATCAGCGGGCTAATATTCCGGGTATCGACCTGTGCGGGAAAACCGGTACGGCGCAGAACGCTAAGTTTGGCCACAAATTCGATCACTCCATTTTTATCGGTTTCGCGCCCATGAACAACCCCAAAATAGCCGTAGCCGTGTTTGTTGAAAACGCAGGCTGGGGGGGCGAAGCAGCCGCCTTTGTGGCGTCGCTGGTGGCTGAGCGTTACCTCAAAGGAAAAACAGAAGCCCTCAGCCTGGACAAGCGGGTGAAAGCTTCCAGTTTTTATCCGCCGTCGTATGACGCGCCCGCACCGAAACGGCCACTGCCTGCTCCGAAAGATAGCAGTCACAAGCCGCAGATACCCAAATCGCTGATGACGGACACCCGACCAAAATCGGCAACTATTATAGCCGTAAGCGGAAACTAGTTGTTTGTTCGTTATTCGTCTGATTAGCCGTCGATGCCTGGTTTCTTCGTTCCCGAAAACTGACATCGACACGTACAACCCGTAAATAATAAACGATACTTTGCCGCGCCGGAACGACCCATTCGCCCAAAACATTGACTGGATTACGGTACTTCTCTACCTATGCTGCATAGGCCTGGGGTGGGTCAATGTGTACGCTGCCGTGTATAGTCCTGAAGAGCAGACCACTTTGTTCGATATGTCGACCAATTCCGGGAAGCAACTGATGTGGATTGGTACAACGGCCATTCTGATTATCTGTATTCTGGTCATCAACCACACGTTTTTCGACACGTTTGCTTTCGTCTTCTACGGGTTTATGATTCTGATGTTGATTCTGGTGCTGTTCGCCGGCACTAACATCAACGGATCACGGTCGTGGTTCAAGTTCGGGGCCGTTTCTATTCAGCCCGCCGAGTTTGCCAAAGTCGCTACCGCACTGGCACTGGCCAAGTACCTGGATGTGCCGGGTATCAACCTTGCCAAGCGTAGAGACCTATTATACATTGCGGGCATCATTGTGCTTCCCTGTATTCTTATCCTGGCCTCTAACGAAACCGGGTCGACGCTGGTATTTGCCTCCTTCGTTATCATGTTGTACCGGGAGGGACTACCCGGCTGGATTCCGGCGGCTGGCATCGCGGCTGCGGGTCTGTTTATTCTGGCTCTGCTATTTCCCAAGCTGTACATCTTTCTGGGTATAGTGGCTTTGCTGCTGCTGATTGTTCTGATGATGCCCCGCTATAACCGGTCGATTCCTAACCTACTCGCTTTGGGCGTGCTGGGTATTGGCATGATGGTGTACGTGACGGGAGTCGATTTCTTCGTGAATAGCGTGCTACAAAAGCACCAGCGCAACCGCATCAAAGTACTGGTAGACCCTACTATTGACCCCCTTGGTGTGGGCTGGAACGTAACGCAGGCAAAGATTGCTATCGGGTCCGGACGGCTACAGGGTAAAGGTTTTCTGGAAGGCACCCAAACCAAATTTGACTTTGTGCCGGAACAAAGTACCGACTTCATCTTCTGCACCATTGGCGAAGAACACGGCTTTATCGGCAGCATGGTCGTTATCGTACTGTTCATCGCGCTGATAACCCGGATTGTTATTCTGGCCGAAAAGCAGCGCACAAAATTTGCCCGGGTCTATGGCTACTGCGTGGCGGGTATCATTTTCTTCCACGTAATGATTAACATTGGAATGACCATTGGACTAATGCCCGTTATTGGTATTCCGCTGCCTTTCTTCAGCTATGGTGGCTCCTCGCTCTGGTCCTTCTCCATTCTGCTGTTTGTTTTCCTCAAACTCGACTCGCGCCGTACGGCCCTTACCCGCCGATAAGTAATCCCAGGGCTAACTGGTCTGGATTCTGGCTTCAAATTAACCACAACTGGCGCGTGTATACGTCCACTTCTCAATGAACCAGCGTAACGCCTGCCTGCTGGTAAGCGGCTACAAGGGCAGTGCTAGACTCGTTATCTGTAATGAGTACATCGAACAGGCTTAATGGGGCGAACTTGAGGTATTTGTCCGTTTCTAACTTCGTTGAATCGCAGAGAAGGTACACTTTCTCCGATTGCCGGGCCATTGCCAGCGTCGTGCTGGCTTCCCGTTCGCCGTTGGCGCTCAGTCCATGCTGTAACGAAATACCATCTACGCCGATAAATGCCCGGTTGGCCCGGTAGCGGGCAATGTGCTCTTCCACCATCAGGCCATGTAATGCCTGCCGCTCTTTATCCACTTCTCCACCCACCAGGTTAATGGATACCTCGGAATCAATCAGTTCGGTCACTACGGGTAAGGAGTTGGTGATGACCGTGATGCGTTTGTTCCGAATGAACGGACAGAGCCGGAACACGGTGCTGCCACAATCCATGAAAATAATGTCGCCCTCCTCAATTTCCTGCGCGGCCCGTTGGCAGATATAGTCTTTCCGTTCAGGATTAGTAGCAGTTTTATTGACAAAGCGGTGCTTATCCGTTGCCAGACTAATCTTCATGGCCCCGCCCCGCGTTCGGTAAATCAGCCCCGTTGCCGCTAGTTGGGCTAAATCGCGCCGGATAGTCATCTCCGATGTTTGCAACAAGCCAGCCAGTTCAACCACATCGGCAGCCCCTTTCTCCTCAACCGTTCGTATAATAAGTTGCTTTCTCTGTTGGAAATTCATGCCCATTACTGTTCTTTTGTTCAAAAATAAACAAATTAAAACAACTTTGAACAATATGGCTGTTACTCGTGTGCAAATAACAGAGGAGAAACTACTTTCCGACAACTGGTACGTTCTGAAGCGGTATACGTTCAACTATCTTGGTAAAAACGGACAGTGGACAACCCAACAACGCGAAGCTTACGACCGGGGCAACGGGGCCACTGTTCTCCTGCACAATCCCGAAGCCGATACGGTGATTCTGACCCGCCAGTTCCGGCTGCCGACCTTCGTGAATGGCAACGATGATGGAGGCCCGGATGCCGGTATGCTCATTGAAACCTGCGCGGGTCTGCTGGACAACGACGACCCGGAAACGGCCATCCTGCGCGAAACTGAAGAGGAAACCGGCTATAAACTTACGGCTGTGCAAAAAGTAATGGAAGCCTACATGAGTCCGGGATCGGTGACGGAGAAGCTGTTTTTCTACCTCGCTGAGTACTCTACTGATACGCAGCAAACCGCCGGGGGCGGTATTGATGAAGAAGAAATTGACCGGTTGGAGTTACCCTTTAGTCAGGCACTGGCCATGATGAAAACCGGCGAAATCCAGGACGGCAAAACGATTATGCTATTGCAGTATCTGCGGTTACAGCAACTTGGTAAACAGCCGTAACCATGAAGTTTCTGATGGCTGGCCCATATCACTCTGATACGAATGTGGTGTCGGTTTTGAGAAACCGACACCACGGAAAACTGAGAGGAAAATAGCCTTTTTAGGCGTTTTGTGAATCAGCACAACGTTCCAGATAGTTTTTTCTACTCTTCCCTTCTCATTCAGCGATGTCAGGCAAGAAAGGAAAGATAAATACCTATGGTTTAGTTTTGGAACCGGATACGGAGGCCGCTGAATTATCGCCCACCGAAATCATATTGGCAAACAACCGGTAAGCACCTGGTACCCCAGCGGGCAGTTCGCGGAAGAAAACCAGCCCCGTGTACATGAAATGACCCTTGCCGTATTTGGCATAAAGTAAGCTTCCCTGCTTTGGGGCTTCACTTTGGTCATGAGCGGAGAAAATGGGTTCGTAGGCCTTATCCCATTCCTGGGCGAAATAAATACCCCGCTCCTGAATCCATCCAGAAAAATCGGCCTCGGTAATCTTGTTGGGATAATTGAGTAAACGACTTTGAGGGTTGATAAACGTCATATGGGCATCTTCTTCCGTTACGCGGTCCCGGTTAATGGTAAACGGATAAGGACCTAACTGGGGTAGGGGAGGATCGCTCCGTAAAAATGAACTGGTAGGCGTTACGTACTGCACAATCATGGTCCCTCCGTTTTTGACGTATTCCATCAATTTGGGCTGATACCGGGCCAGGCTGGCATCCGTATTATACGCCCGAACGCCGGTAATGATGGCGTCGTAACCCGACAGGTTTCCGGCCAAATCAGCCGGGCTGAGCAGCGTAACGCGGCAACCAAGTTGCTGTAAGGCGGCTGGTACTTCGTCGCCCGCTCCTACAATGTAACCGACGTTTTTGGCCGTCACCTTCACATCCAGCTTAACCAGTTTAGCATCAGCGGGCGGGAACAAAGTTTGCGTTGGAATATGCTTGTAGGCAATCTCCCGCAGACCGGTGGTGAAGGTGCCATCGCTGGTGGTCATCACCATCTGAATTTTGCCATCCTGCGCCTGCGCCGTTGGCGTGAGCGTAAACGGTATCCGCTGCTCCTCGCCTTTATTGGCAAGGGTGAAAGGAACCGAAGCGGGTTTTATTTGCCAGCCTGCCGGTATAGCTAATTTGAGCGTTCCCGACACGTTGGCCCGGCCCGCTTTCAGCACTACGTCACCCGTTTTTGGTGCATTCGTGGCAAAGATAAAGACCCGTTCGGTCAGGTTGGCCGTTACGTCAGGCTGGATGATGAAAGGCCGGTAGGTTTCGCCCTCTACCGGGTCTGTGGATTTGTAAACTACCGGAGTGGTGAAGGTAAACGACTGACCGCTAACCTCAACCGTAAAACTAGCCGTAACGGCGGGTGGGTTTTCGGGCAAGCCAATCAATTGTTGGTTATCTACCTGAAAAATGCCCTTGTCGATGGGTTTCTCAAGCCAGTAAGGTTGAGATATCTTCGCCGTTTTCGGGATGGTGAGTTGGGTGGGTAACAAAACTACCCCACTTGGTTTAAGGGCTAGATTTAGCGTAGAATCTTTGCCGGTAGAGTAACGAATGCGCACCAATTGAACCGGTGTACTGGCCCGGCTAACTATGTTGGACGTGACTTTAATTGTTTCGCCGGGGGTAGCGGCATAGCTGTCCGGATTAGACTCTACCCACAATCCGAGGCATTCCTGAATTAGCGTTTCAATATCTTTTCGCTTGGCCTTTACGTAAATATTGGTGGTATCCAGCTTACTGATGGCTTTGTATAGCTGCACCAAAGCAGGAATAGACGCGTCGGGCTGGGCGGGCTTAAACGAATTGATGACCTGATTTATTTCCGCCTGAACAGCATCACTGTTTGCCACTCGTTTCCAGCTAAGATCGACACCGTCGAGCGGATCTTTTTCGGCTGGGTCACCGGCTTTCAGCAGGAAGTAGTCCATTTTAGCACCCCGGCTGGATGGTACGCCGAAACCCTGACTTTTATGCTGGCTGCGACTTTCGGCCGCAATTTCACCGTACGAACGGCCCAGCAGTGGATTGAATACGCCCGTTTCAATACCAACCAGATTGCCCGTTTCTTCGGGTTTTTTATTGCTTAGAAAAGCACCCGGAATGAACATATTCCACATGATGCGTTTGGCCTGCCAGGGTTTTACGTAGGTTAACTGCTCCGGGAATTTAGTGGGGTCGTTGGAAATTTTAAAGGCCTGTTCGGCCAAAAACGCCGAAGCACTATGGTGCCCGTGCCCGGCGCGGGCATCGGGCGGAAAGCGGGTCAGAATCACATCGGGCTGGTATTTGCGAATCATCCAAACCACGTCGGCCAGGGCTTTTTCCTGTCCCCAGGTCCGAACCGCTTCATCCGTCGACTTGGAGAAGCCGAAATCATAGGCACGACTGAAAAACTGGTCGGGGCCATCCACGCGCCGGGCAGCCAGGAGTTCCTGCGTGCGGATAATACCGATGTTTTCACCCTGTTCGGGGCCAATCAGATTCTGTCCACCATCGCCCCGCGTCATGGACAGGTAGCCTGTCCGAACGAGCCGATCTTTGGCTAAATAGGCCAGCAGCAGCGTGTTTTCATCGTCGGGGTGAGCGGCTACGTACAGCACCGATCCGAGGACATTCAGCTTTTTGAGGTTCAGCAGAATTTCGCTGGACGGTGTTGGCTTGATGGGGCCGTAGGGCACCTGGGCGAAGGTAGTGGCGATGGCTAAACCACCGAGTAGAAATGCTGGCAGGAGTTTTCTGATAGACACAGGCAGGAAATCGATTTTAGGCTATGGGACAAATTTACGATAAACACCAGAAAAGGCTACCCTAAATGGGGGCAGCCTTCTAAATAGATTGTGGTGTTTACGCGTAGCGAACGGATAGGTACAGGCGCCAGGGTTCAGGGCTTCGTCAACAGCGCATCGAGTGTAAACACCTCGCCATTCCTGATGACCTGGTCTACGTTCAATACGTCTTTGATAGTTGTCAGGGGATTTCCGTTGATGATGACCATATCGGCCAGTTTGCCCGGCTCGATGGACCCCAGGTCTTTGCTGACGCCAACCGCTTCGGCCGCCCAATACCCGCACCCATAAAGGATTGACGTTCGATGTGCAGGCTCATGCCGTAAGGCACAAACGGGCTGTCGGTACCCGTCGTAACGTTTGCCCCCGTATCAATTAGGGCTTTAATCCCTTTTTGCAGGGGCTGTTGGCGTAATGTTCATACCCGATTTGGCAATCAGTTGAACCACATCCAGGTAGCTCCGGTTAATTGCCGTAATCTTAGGCGGATACCCCCGCCGACTGGTGCCTCCGGTGACTGTTACCCGAAGTAAATCCGGGGTTGTAGCCAGCATATCAGACGCTGGCAACAGAATAAGTGACAGCCCGAATAGTGTCAATTTCAGTGCTGATGGCGCATTATTTATTGCCATAATGTTGAAAGAGCAAAGATTTAGCAACTATAAAGGGTGTTAGTTAATAGTTTGTTTCGTGAACCTACGTAGCCACCCCCGCACTTACAAGCACTACGTTACTTTGCCCTCGATTCCGGATGAATCTCTTCTAAAAAACGTAGTTTTCCTTAAAAAAAGTCAACCTATCTGGCTGGCGCGTTGGGTTATGCGTGCTCAGATTCTATCTTTGCGGGCAGTTTACCTATTTCAACCAGTTAATAAATCGCATGAACAATAGTCTTTACATCGTCCCTTTTCTGGGTTTGGTGGGCCTGGCAGTAATGATTGCCAAGTTTAGTTGGGTGAACCGGCAGGATGCCGGCGACGCCCGAATGCAGGAGATAGCCGGTTACATTGCCGACGGTGCTATCGCCTTTTTGAAAGCCGAATGGCGGGTTCTTATTGTTTTCGGTATTGTCGTTGCCGCGATATTATCATTTGCCGGTTCGCAGGTAGAAAGCTCCCATTGGTCCATTGGTATTGCGTTTGCTTTCGGCGCGTTCACCTCCGCTTTTGCCGGGTATATCGGTATGAAAGTAGCTACCAAAGCCAATGTGCGTACTGCCCAGGCAGCCCGCACTAGCCTGACCCGTGCGCTGGATGTATCATTCACGGGTGGTTCGGTGATGGGTATTGGTGTGGCAGGACTCGCAGTACTGGGGCTTAGCCTGCTCTTCATTTTGCTCTATAATTATTTTGTTGCCAACACGGGTGGGGCCTTCGGGGATGTAAACGGTGTTCCCATGGAGCGTGCGCTCGAAGTGCTGGCCGGCTTCTCCCTCGGAGCAGAGTCCATTGCCTTGTTTGCCCGTGTGGCGGGTGGTATCTACACCAAAGCGGCCGATGTAGGAGCTGACCTCGTGGGTAAAGTAGAAGCTGGTATCCCCGAAGATGATCCCCGTAACCCCGCTACCATCGCCGATAACGTGGGGGATAACGTGGGCGATGTAGCCGGTATGGGTGCCGACTTGTTCGGTTCATACGTTGCTACGATTCTGGCCACGATGGTACTGGGTCGCGAAATACGGATTCCTGCCGATGTCAATATCACAGGCCATGCGCCCATCGTGTTACCCGTTCTGATTGCGGGCATGGGGCTCATTTTTTCGATTCTTGCCTGTTATCTGGTTCGGGTAAAAGATGACAACGGTAACGTGCAGGGTGCGTTGAACATGGGTAACTGGGGATCAATTATTCTGACCCTTATCGCTTCGTACTTTCTGGTTGGCGCCGTATTACCGGATATAACGATGGAGATTCGGGGTGTTGAGTTTACGCGGATGGATGTATTCTTCGCCATTGTAACGGGTTTGGTCGTGGGCGCGCTAATGTCGACCATTACCGAATATTATACGGCGATGGGCAAACGCCCGGTGATGAGCATTATCCGGCAGTCGGCAACGGGGGCGGCTACCAATATCATTGGTGGTCTGGCCGTGGGTATGGAATCGACGGTGTTGCCCATTCTGGTGCTGGCGGCTGGTATTTATACCTCCTATCACTTTGCCGGATTGTACGGCGTAGCTATCTCGGCCGCTGGCATGATGGCAACCACCGCCATGCAGTTAGCCATTGACGCCTTCGGGCCGATTGCCGATAACGCGGGTGGTATTGCCGAAATGAGCTACCTGCCCGAAGAGGTTCGGGGCCGTACCGATATCCTGGATGCGGTGGGTAACACCACGGCGGCCACGGGTAAAGGCTTTGCTATTGCTTCGGCTGCGCTGACCGCCTTAGCGCTGTTTGCTGCCTTCGTCGGTATTTCAGGTATTTCAGCCATCGATATTTACAAAGCCGATGTGCTGTCGGGCTTATTTGTGGGAGCCATGATTCCGTTCATCTTCTCGTCGCTGGCCATTGCTGCGGTGGGTCGTGCCGCTATGGCGATGGTGGAAGAAGTGCGCCGTCAGTTCCGCGAAATTCCGGGTATTATGGAAGGGACGGGCAAACCGGAATACGAAAAGTGTGTGGCTATCTCGACCAAAGCATCCATTCGTGAGATGGTGTTGCCGGGTGCTATTGCCCTTACCGTGCCAGTCATTGTAGGCTTTATCTTCGGTCCCGAAGTGCTGGGCGGTTTGCTGGCGGGGGTAACGGTATCGGGCGTACTGATGGGTATTTTCATGAACAACGCCGGTGGTGCCTGGGATAACGCCAAGAAATCATTTGAGAAAGGGGTAATGATTAATGGTGAGATGTTCTACAAAAAATCGGAGCCGCACAAAGCATCGGTAACGGGCGATACGGTGGGTGACCCATTCAAGGATACTTCCGGTCCGTCCATGAACATCCTGATTAAATTGATGTCAATTGTGTCGCTGGTTATTGCCCCTTACATCGCTGTGCAATCCGCTGAAACACCAGGCTACAATCTGGAAGGTAAGGAAGCGGCTGGTACGGAACTGCCACTGGAAGAGTCGACAGCGGCCGATGTCAATGGCGTGAGTACATCTAATAACAACAATGGAACAATGAATTTGGGCGAATTCCGGCCCGAAAAACTAACAAGCGGAGTTGAACTGAGCATTCCCGACAAGGGAATTGAGCGTAAGCTACTTGCTTTTATCCGAAGCGAAACGGCTGTCGATAATGGGCTGTGGTTTGATTTTGACCGGCTGACCTTCGATACGGGTAAAGCTACGTTGCAGCCGCAGTCGCAGGAGCAGTTGAAAAACGTAGCTGAAATCATGAAAGCATACCCGGCGGTTAATGTGAAGCTTGGTGGCTATACAGATAATACAGGTCCTGCCGAACTCAATCGGAAACTCTCGCAGGACCGGGCCGACTCGGTACTGGGTGAACTGGCAAAAATGGGCATCGACAAGAGCCGTCTGGAAGCTGAGGGTTACGGTGACACCCATCCGGTGGCCCCCAACGATACGGAAGAAGGCCGGGCAAAAAACCGCCGAATTTCTATTCGGGTGACGAAAAAGTAAGCGTATTTAATGTAAAAAGAGTTGGGGTTTTGTGTAACGTAAAGCGTTACACAAAACCCCGACTCTTTTTATCAAATCATCAATTCTGTAATTGTGGTGTCAACCGGTAGTACATTTCTAGTAACCAACCGGTTGGCAGGGTTAAAAGGCCCCAGAAACAATATTAAAAGACACTCAAATTTCTTCAAACAGGACAGCCTCACCAGATGCTATCCAATGAGGCTGCTATTCCGTCAAAATCGTTGAGTAAATTGAGGGTGTTCTAGGTTGTCTTGATTGATGATTTGTTGGCATCAATTTCGTCCTTAGCATCGTCGGCAAGTTCATCGACTTTGTCGTTGTACTGCTCTTTCTTCTGCCCGTATTGGTCTTTAAATTGCTCTTTACCTTTATTTAGGGCTGTTTGTGCCTGATCTTTCAGTTGGTCATACTGCTCTTTGGCCTTGTCGGTATACTGATTGACCTGCGTTTTAGCCTGCTCCAGACCGTCTTTAACCTGCACTACTCCCTTTTCCCACTGGCCTTTAAGATCACCCGTACGCTTGTTGGCCTCTTCGGATAACTTGTCGCGTGTTTCTTTTCCGCTACGTGGGGCGGTCAGAATTCCAATCACAACGCCTGTAATAATACCCGTAATAAAATCTCTTGTACTCCTCATAATTATGTCTGTTTTAGGTAAGTCTGAATCTGAAAAAAATAGCAATCTATCGTTTGATTTTTTTCTTGGCCTGGCTAACGAGGTCCTGCGTTTTTTCGGTACCCGAATCAACGTAATCGTTGTATTGCTCCTTTATGTTATCTAGCCCAGTTTGCAGTTGATCCTGAAGGTCTTTGAAAAACGAATCCGATTCCGAGGAGATGCGTTTGCGGGTCTTCTTGCCGCTTTCGGGGGCCATCAATATACCTACTACAGCTCCGAGTGCTAATCCAACTAAAATTCCTGGTAGTGATTTCATGGTTTTTAACTTTTGTGAATGCCTTATCGCTTAAATATACCTTGTTTAGTAGAAAATACTGTACCATTTAATTGAAAAAAGGCATAAAGCGTTGTCCTTTAGATACTTATAGGGTGGAAATTATTGTTGTCAATACCACTTGACTGAGGATTTTTCTCTACAATCACGTCCACGTTTTACGCGACGGCTGCGAATTAGAAGGGTAGTTGACTGGCAGGTAGAACACTTCTACGCAGAATCTGCTGTAAGGCGGAATACGCTTTTTAGTCGGACGGGCAGTTGGGTGGAAAGTGAAACTATTTTCTTACAGACACTTGCCAGAGTAGCTTATACATAAAAATCCCCGCGCTCAAACTGGCGCAGGGATTATGTACCCACCGTAACTTGTACTTAACCTAAAATATGCTTACACGGAGTAATCCGTTTCCCGTAATTTTCGCTTGTTATGACGATCTTAGTGAAGCTTTAGCCTGCACGCGCCTAGTCTAGTGTAGACAACAGATGATATAACGATCAACAATCATCACCAGCTTTCGTTATAGATAAAAACTATAGGACAACCAGATGGCAAATAGCTCCTTTCGTCTTGTTTGTTGAGTAAATCAGAATTAAGGTATCTCGCAATCGATAAACTAAGTAGAAAAAGTTATGCCAATGTTTTTCAAAACGTGCTTTCCTGTAATATAACCTTATGTAGGCGCTTGTAAATGAGGAATTAGTTATGTTTTAGTGAACTATGCAGATGAAGGCAGAATGGGATACACCCCAGTGAAAATGTAGACAAATTTCTACATACGTAGAATAAGCGGGGAAAAATGACGCGATATATCTCAACAGGATAACTCGTTTTCATCAGGCCTACAATTAAGTTAGTGCTCATATAGTCCTCTGCAATCAGTTGTTGTGCATTAATAAGTACAATCGACTGAAAATTGAGTTTCAGCGTTACGTTTCGGCACATATTTTACTAGGCATAGTATACATATGATGACCAAAAAAGTGAAGAGCCGTGATAAGTACATCAATAGGAAGTAACGTGGAAAAAAGATATGGACCTATCCTCAATGCATCGTCGAAACGGGTATTGATTGTCGATGATGAAACCGATATATGCTTACTGCTGTCAGGATTGCTACGTCGCTTAGGGTATCAGCCAACCTGCGCTCATTTCATCGAAGAAGGCCGACAGTGTCTTAAGTCGCAGCAATTCAGTGCCGTTTTTCTGGATTTGAATCTGCCCGATGGCCTGGGTTTTGACCTGCTGCCTATTATAAAAGAAGATCAGGTAGCGGCCAGGGTTATTATGATTAGTGCGTTCGATGGTCAGGCCGAGCGCCGGAGGGCTACCGAACAGGGAGCCGATTATTTTATTGGCAAACCATTCACCCGTCGTTCCGTTGAGATAGCTTTGCAAACCACTCAGCTTTGAGTAACTTTGTTCATACGGCTGGGCCAGTTTATTCGTTTTTTATTGTGCGATAGAAACTGCCTGAATGTGTTCAAGGTCTCCTCATGGAAAAAATTCTGATTATTGACGATAACAATGATATATGCCTGCTGCTGGAGCGTTTTCTGGGTAAGCAGGGTTATAAAACAGTATCCGTACAGCGTGGCGACGATGGGTTAGTTCTGTTACGGAAAGAAGCGTTTGAACTGGTAATATGTGATTTCAAGCTTCCCGATATAAATGGCCTGGAGATGTTGCGCCGAATCAAGGTCATGCATCCCTCTACGGCCGTCATCATCATTACCGGGTACTCCGATGTTCGGATGGCTGTACAGACGGTTAAGCACGGTGCTTACGACTACGTGACCAAGCCCCTCTATCCCGACGAAATACTGTACACCATAAAGGCTGCCCTCGAACGTCGTTCCCAGTCGTTAAGCCAGGGTAAAGAATCAACTGACGCATCGGGCATTGCCAAAGGGAATTCGGCCCGGTCATCTTCAGGCAAATCCACGTTAACATCCGACGGCAAGCGATTCATATTCGGTAAAAGCCGGGCTGCCGAACAACTTCAGAAGCATATTGATTTGATTGCTCCTACCGATATGTCCGTCATCATAACGGGCGAAACGGGAACGGGGAAGGAATTTGTGGCAAACGCCATTCACCTTAAAAGCAAGCGCTCTGCCAAGCCTTTTGTTGCTATCGATTGTGGCGCGTTAGGAAAAGAGTTGGCTGGTAGTGAGCTGTTTGGTCACCTGAAGGGGTCATTTACGGGCGCTATGACCGACAAGGCAGGTAGTTTTGAGTTTGCTGACGGGGGAACGATTTTCCTGGATGAGATTGGAAATTTGTCGTATGATAACCAGATCAAACTACTGCGCGTATTGCAGGAACGTAAAATACGGCGCATTGGCAGTAATCAGGACATTCCGGTCGATGTACGGATTATTGTGGCTACCAATGAAGACCTTCGGGAGGCCGTTCGGCAGGGTAAATTCCGGGAGGACATATATCATCGAATTGCCGAATTTGAGATTCATTTGTCGCCTTTACGCGAACGGAAGGCTGATATTATGATTTTTGCCGAGCACTTCCTGGAATCGGCCAATGCCCAACTGGAAAAAGATATCCTCGGATTTGAAGAAGAAGCCAAAGACAAACTGAAGGAGTACTACTGGCATGGCAACCTGCGCGAATTACAGAACGTAGTGAAACGGGCAGTTCTGCTGACTCAGAGTGATTATATCGAGGCTGATGTACTACCCCAGGAAATTATCTCGCCCCAGTACTTTACGCAACAGGAAACACCTGCTGTTCAGATTAGTTACGACCCAGCAAGGCCAGGAATTCCCGTCTTCTCTCAGTCGGCTGCCAATCTAAAATCGGTGTCTGAAAACGCCGAGCGGGCCGCTATTCTAAAAGTACTGGAGAAAACTGGCTACAATAAGACCAAGGCGGCCGAAGTACTCAATATTGATCGTAAGACACTCTATAATAAGCTAAAAGCGTACGATATTCATCTTTAATGTCGACTGATAGATCGAATGACTGATAGAACAACGGGTTGGCCATGGCCAACCCGTTGTTCTATCAGTCAAAGCTAATTGATGCTGAATCCAACTGAGAGTAAGCCTACGCCATTTTTAGCATTTCCTAGTAGCGTTTTAGCGGCACCGCTGGTTGCAATTTGCTGTAGTCCCTGCTCATAGCGGGCACCAATAAACGCTTTACCGAAGTAGAGGTTTATTCCCCCTGCCAGGCCGTAGTCGATTTTGTTGAAGTTATCGCGGTTTATCGCGCTCGTACCCGTACCGAAATCTCCGTTGGAGTTGATATTTGAGTTGAGCAGGTAAGATACGTAAGGCCCTGCCTGTAACTCAACGGCCTGACCTAATTTGAAGGTAGCCAAAACCGGGAGTTCGGCATAGTTGAGCCGGAACGTGTTCGTTCCGTTAAAACCGAGAACATTGTAATTTGCCGATGCTCCCTTAGTCATGTAGAGCAATTCCGGCTGAATGGCAAAAAACTCACCGGCAGGGATCTGCGTGAAAATACCCGCGTGAAAACCAATGCGCTCCTTTTTGCTACTAACCCCCTGACTATCATAGAAAAGAGAACTTGCGTTCAGGCCTCCTTTTATCCCAACCCGCGTAATCCCCTGGGCTGCGGTATCAGACGAGTTTAATGTAAAAACCCCCGCTGCAAGAACGGTAACCATGAATAACATTTTAACTGACTTTTTCATGCCATCTGTTGAATAATGAATAGAACATACGTGCGCTGTTCTCATCTAATACCACCTCAAATTCGTGCCAAGACAGCCATTGTAATAGCCTTTTATGTTATCTGTCTCATTTTTTGATACTTACACTGTCGCTTACTGATTCCATGTAATTGGGCTTTTATAGTTATACGAGTAAGAAATTCCCCAACCTGTAGGTGCAAACGTTCAAATGATGCCGTAAGGGTGGCGGTAATCCGTTGCCTGAAAAACACGCATTTACTATTTTATGGACATGTAAGTAAGTATTATAGACGATGTTTTGATTAATTTTGGGAGGTAGTGGACTTCTGAATTCGTTGTCATCAATTTTATACGACCGGAGTTCACTCAAACCATGAGCAGGGTATCCCCTTAAACTAATCGGTAGCTATTGTTGCCGGGTATGCACCGTAAAATAATATTTAGATCAATGAATATTTTGATTGCTGATGATGATACGGATGACCGGCTTTTTATCGAAAAGGCTTTTCGTCAGAGCGGTTATGACCAGGCGATTACATTCGTTGAGGATGGGGAGGAACTGATGGAGTATTTGTATCGCTATGGTCGGTACAACGAACAAAATGCCCCCTGGCCTAATCTGTTGATTCTAGACTTGAACATGCCCCGAAAAAACGGATTTCAGGCGTTAGGTGAGATCAAAGACGACCCGAAGCTACGTCGGTTGCCCGTAGTGGTTATGACGACTTCGTCTGCCGACGAAGATGTACTGAAAACCTATAATCTCGGCGTCAATTCGTTCGTAACGAAGCCATTTAACTTTAACCGCCTGGTAGAAATGGTCGATGCGTTAAAAACATATTGGCTGGATACTGTCAAATTACCGTAAATACGTACCCCGGCATTAAAGCGTTTATCGCTTCCTCTGGTTGCGTAACCTGTTCATTTGCCATCAATTGCCCATTACCTGTTATGGCCAAACTCAATAATACTGAGAAGGAAGAAACGATTAGTATTCTCTTGATCGAAGATGATGAAGATGACTATCTGCTGACAAAAGCCCTGGTTTCAGCGAAAGAAAACGCATCCATCAGGCTCGATTGGGTGGATAGCTACGAACTAGCCATACCTGCCATCAACAAAAAGCAACACGACGTTTATCTGGTCGACTACCGGCTGGGGCCCTACACCGGAATTGACCTTATCCAGGAAGCGTTCCGGCTTGGATGTAGAGCACCAATGATTTTATTGACCGGGCAGGATGACTTGACCGTTGATCAGTCGGCTCTGGAACTGGGTGCTGCCGATTACCTGGTGAAAGGCCGTATTGATGCTCAGCTTCTTGGGCGTAGTATTCGGTACGCGCTCCGGCAGGCTAGTGTGCTGGCGGAGGTGGCACTGAAAGAAAGTAAATACCGTACGCTATTCGAACGGTCCATCGACGCTATTTTCGTTGCCAATGACCAGCTGCATTTTCAGGATGCCAACTCGTCGATTGAGCGGTTGCTGGGGTACACGCGGGAAGAATTACTGTACCTGAACCCGGCCCGGCTTTTCGATGATTTGAATCAGCTGCGTAACCTGCGTTTTAACGTCCGTGAGCATGGTCAGATCAAGGACTTCGAAGCAACGCTGATCAATAAAAATAAGCACAAACGGGTTTGCCTGATTTCGGTCTGGTCCGTAGAAGACGTTGTCGGCCATCCTAAGTGGTATCAGGGAATTGTACGGGATATTACCGACCAGAAACGGGCTCAGCAAGAACTGATTATGGCCGAAAAGCTGAGTATGACCGGCAAAATTGCCCGGAGCATTGCGCATGAGGTTCGCAATCCACTCACCAATCTGAGCCTGGCACTGGAGCAGCTCAAAGATGAACTGGATACCGATAACGAATACATAACGATGTTTACGGACATTATCGGGCGCAACGTGAATCGGATTGGGCTGCTGATTACCGAAATGCTCAACTCCTCCAAACCGCGCGATCTGGACCGGAAAAAGCAGGACTTCAATCAGATTGTCAGAGAAACCTTACAACTCGTCAGCGACCGGATTAAGTTAAAACGAATGCGGCTGGAAACCCAGTTTTCGGCTGATGATTGCAACGCGCTCCTTGATCGGGATCAGGTTAAAACCGCTCTGCTGAACATCCTGGTCAATGCCGTTGAGGCCATGGAAGAAGGCAAGGGAATATTATCCGTCAGAACGTTTTGTGCAGATGCCAACCGTTTATGCGTGGAAGTGAGCGATAATGGTGGTGGTATCAACGAAGCGCACCGGCAACGGCTGTTCGACCCTTTTTTTACGGGCAAATCGGGCGGTATGGGACTCGGATTGACCGCTACGCAAAATATCATCAATAGCCACAAAGGCTCCATCGAAGTCGAGAGTCAGGTCGATAAAGGAACGACATTCCGGTTATACTTCCCCAAGTAATGAGGGCCAGATTGGCCAGGATAAGCAGCATTTTATGGATAGCTTAACTCATTTGGTACCGCGCAGGTAACTGAAGAGGGTATGCCTTGTAAACTATTTACTTATTCAGATAATCTGTGCACTACCTTAACTCGTTCCGTGGCCTTTACTATGTCTGTTTCTCCAGGTAACAACTTCCTGTCAGTCTTATTTTCTGGTTTAATTGCCGTGGGATCGCTCCAGGCCCAACCGGCCAAGCCCAAAGCCAACGACGCTACTACGCCCCTGCACCTGTTGCAACCCGATTACCCTGTTCCGTACGGACAGCCCAAAATTGAGGAAGTAACGGGCGTTCTTCGCCGGATTTATACCTACCTGGACGCCAACACGCCCACGCAACTCATCGATAAGGAGACGAAGAAAGACCTGGTGCCAAGTGGTGCGTTCAATCCAAATGCTATTTTTAAACCGGGCGATTTTCGGCTAGTCAGTTACGAATGGGGCGTCACCTACGCGGGGATGCTGGCGGCTACTGAAGCTACCGGTGATGCCCGCTATGCCGGGTATACTAACAAACGCCTTCAGTTCATTGCCGAACAGGTTCCTTATTTTCGCGCTCAGGTGCTGGCAGACCCCAAAGCCAATACACCCATGCGGGGCATATTAGCACCCCACGCGCTCGATGATGCCGGGGCCATGTGTGCCGCCATGATCAAAGCCAGCAGGGTGGGTGGTGTTAAGTCCGATTTACGACCCCTAATTGATAATTATATCAGCTACATACAGACGAAAGAATTCCGGTTGGCCGACGGTACACTAGCCCGGAATCGCCCGCAACCCAACACGCTCTGGCTCGACGATTTATTCATGAGTGTACCCGCCCTGGCGCAGATGGGAAAACTAACGGGGGATAAGAAATACTATGACGAAGCCGTAAAACAGGTTACGCAGTTTGCCAAACGCATGTTCAACCCCCAGAAAGGGCTGTACATGCACGGCTGGGTCGAAGGAATGGCCGTGCATCCGGAGTTTCACTGGGGCCGCGCTAATGGCTGGGGCATTCTGACGGCTGTGGAACTGCTGGACGTACTGCCCGAAGACCACCCCGGTAGACCGGCTATTCTGGACTTGCTGAAAGCACACGCCAAAGGATTGGCCGCTCAGCAATCGGGCACCGGTTTCTGGCATCAACTACTCGACCGCAATGATTCCTATCTGGAAACATCGGCCACGGCCATTTACGTGTATGCTTTTGCGCGGGCCATTAACCGGGGGTGGCTCGATCCACTTGCCTACGCACCGGCAACGCTGTTAGGCTGGAATGCGGTATCGACCAAAGTTACGCAGGGCGGACAGGTAGAAGGTGTTTGTGTGGGTACCGGTATGGGTTTCGATCCCGCCTTTTACTACTACAGGCCCATCAACCCGTATGCCGCGCACGGCTATGGTCCGGCCCTGTTGGCAGGTGCTGAAGTAATTAATCTGCTGAAAAAGCACACGTTTGAAATTAACGACAGTTCATTGCAGCTAACGCAGACTAAGTAGGAGTCTGATGGTAACTAACCCAATACTGTAAGTGAGTCTGTTGGCTGTTTACTCTCCTCAGCGAGTGAGATGCCGGGCAGGTGAGTTCAGGAAGGTTAGCCGTTACTAACTCAGTATGTTTGTTTTTTAATACGTTCTATCATAGGTTATATCGGATAAGTCCACCAGATATCTGGTGGACTTATTTAGTGTTTACTGAATCAGGCTCTAAATTTTTACCGCCTGCCTGGCCAGAAGCTGCCAGCTTCCCTTCTGTTTAATCCAGACTAACAACACACTTAGGTGAGCCTGTCCCGGCTTACCATCGTTTGCCGTGTCGGCCGAAAGGTTGTGCCGAACGAGGGCCGTGTTGTCGACTACCGTGATGATTTGGTCGGTGAGATTGATCGTGATAAAATCAGAAGCCCCACTGGTGAGGGCTTCGACAAATGCCGCCTTGTTTTCCAGTTTTCCAGTCGAATGCCCGTACGTTAACTGATTGGTAGCAAGGGCTTCCAGTTTGGCTTTGTTGGGGTTGATCATCAGCAAGCGCATTTGCTCAACGGCCTTACCAACTGCTTCTTCATCTTTCGACTGAGCCAGACTATTGACGGATACGACACTACAAAAGGCAATAAAGGCTACTAAAAGAGTTTTTCTGTACATGATTGATAAGGATTGTCTGAGTAAAAGAATAACCGATTGGGGATCATTTCTATCCCAAAAGTAAAAACCACTGGATTTTGCCGTCAGACCAGTAAGGGTCTTCGGCTGTTGTGTTGCTCCCGTTTCGTTTAGCTAAAACGCACGTTACGGCGTTGCCTACTATACCGCTTTATTTTTAGGGAAGAATGCAAACCAGAAGCGACCGGGCACCGTGCGCACCGATAACCAGACTTTGCTCGATATCGGCCGTTTTAGATGGGCCGCAGATGAACGTACCGAACCCGGTAGCATCAACCTGTATCTGCTTATAAGCATCGTGCATGTTCGGAACAATGGTAGACTGCCGGATGATAATCACTAACTGTTGCGTAATCATGGGCACTACCCGTTGCGGTAACTGACGTTCATCGACCCAAATGGCTGCGTTTTCGGCCACAGCTATTGGCCCCTCTATGATAGCCAGATTGAGTCCGGCCAGGTCGTGCGGGTCAGCTACATCCAGTTTCATTTCCGCAAGACTTGCCAGGGCAGGAACCGTGGTCGCAATGTTAGACAGGCCAGCGTACTGCTCCTGCAAATGCTGTTTAACCGCATCCATATCGGGCAACAAAACCGCCGTACCACCCACAAACGTCAGGATGTCGACAAACTGCTGGGTCAGGTCCGGGAAAGTCGATACGAAGGCAAACTGGGTAGGCAGGGGCAATAGGGCGGGTTGGTTGGCCTTGATACTAGCCAGCATTTGATCGCGGGTGGTCATGATTTTTTGTTATTGATGTACCAGTCACGGAAACTTTCGGCGGGTGGTTCGGGCATTTCTCGGTGCGTATACCAGGGGTTAAACTTGTTCTCGACCGTAGCCGGGGCAAACCGAAGTACGCCACGGCCTACTTTACCCGCTATGCGGTATAACCGGGGCGACTCCAGCACGGTAGCCATCGTTTTCATAGCGGCTGTTTTGCTTCCCGGTCCATAGCCTTCCTGCATCAGTACCTGCCGCCATTTGTAGAGTTGTTCGTGAATATCAATCTTCACGGGGCACACGTTAGTACAGGACCCACAAAGCGTTGAGGCAAAGGGCAGGTCGGCGTTAAGTTTCATGTCCAGGTTAGGGGCCAGAATAGAACCGATTGGCCCCGCAACGGCACTGTGATAGCTAAAGCCGCCCGACCGGCGGTAAACGGGGCAGGTATTCAAACAGGCCGCGCACCGGATACACTTCAGCGAATTTCTGAAATCGGGCCTTCCCAGTTGTCTACTGCGCCCATTGTCGACAATGACGATGTGCATTTCCTGCCCCGGCCGGGGCCGGTGGAAGTGACTGGAGAACGTGGTAATGGGTTGTCCCGTGGCGGAACGGGCCAGCAAACGCAGGAAAACGCCCAGGTGCTCGGCCCGGGGAATGACTTTCTCGAAGCCCATGGCCGCAATATGAACGTCGGCGAGGTGAACGCCCATATCGGCGTTGCCCTCGTTGGTGCAAACCACAAATCCACCCGTTTCGGCAATGGCAAAGTTAACGCCCGTGAGGGCTACTTTACGCGTCAGAAACGTGTCGCGCAGGTGCTGCCGGGCGGCTTCGGTCAGGTATTGTGGGTCGGTGGCTCCGGCGTCGGTGCCCAGGTGTTTGTGGAATGTGTCGCCCACCTCGGCTTTGGTCAGGTGAATAGCGGGCAGCACGATGTGGGAGGGTGGTTCACCCCGCAACTGTACGATGCGTTCGCCCAGGTCACTGTCAATCACCTCAATGCCATGCCGGGTCAGGTAGTCGTTCAGATGACATTCTTCCGTCAGCATGGATTTTGACTTAACCATGCGGTCGGCTCCGGCTTTCAGGATAATGTCGTGGATGATTCTGTTATGCTCATCGGCATCAGCCGCCCAGTGAACGGTGACTCCGTTTCTGATGGCGTTCTGTTCAAACTGCTCCAGCAAATCGTGCATGTTGGAGAGCGAATAATTTTTTATCTGCGATGCCGCTTCGCGTAATTCCTCCCATTCCGGCACCTGAGCCGCAGCCCGGTCGCGTTTGGTACGCACAAACCATAAGGTTTCGTCGTGCCAGTCGACCCGAGGTTCGTTTTTGTTGAACTCAATGGCTGCTTCCGCGTGATCTAAATTAAGTTGATTCATAGCGTTGGTTGTTTACAGGGTAGCGGTCAATATTTCGGCAATGTGCCGGACCTGTACGGTCGAGTTAGCCCGTTTCAGAATCCCTTCCATGTGCATCAGGCAGGAAACATCGACACCGGTAATATAGTGAACACCGTGGCGCAGGTGATCGGCCACCCGGTCTTTGCCCATCTTTGCCGATACGGCTTCTTCCGTTACGCAGAAGGTGCCGCCAAACCCGCAGCACTCGTCGCGCCGGTCGAGTTGGATCAGTTCAAGCCCATCCACCATACCCAACAACTGACCGGGTTTGGAAAAAGGCGGAGCCATCAATTCCGACATCTGAGCCAGCCCCAGCCCCCGCTGACCATGACAACTCTGGTGGAGGCCAACCCGGTAGGGGAAAGCAGCGTCCAGTGTTTTTACCTGTACCACATCCGTCAGGAACTCAGTGAGTTCATAAATGCGGGAGCGGATGGCCGTGGCGGCTGGTTCGTCCGTTGCGTGCAGATGGTGCTTTATGTGGAGGGTACAGCTTCCCGATGGCGAAACGATATAATCGCAGTCGGCAAAGTTGCGGACGAAATTGTCATTACAACCGCCCGTAAGGTGTTCGTAACCGGAATTCGCCATGGGCTGCCCGCAGCAGGTTTGCTGCAGGGGATAAGTGACCGTACAGCCTACCTTTTCGAGTAGTTTCAGTGTAGCAATGGCTACCTGCGGGTAAAACTGGTCAACATAGCAAGGAATAAATAAGCCAACGTTCATCATCTGTTCGGGCAAGACATACATACAAAAGTACATTCCTCTCTAAAACTAATCCGTCCTGTACTCTCCTATGCACAAAGGAGGGTATATTTTAATCTTAGACTACTTGTTTACAGTAATCGTTTACCAATACCAGCTAAGGAATCCGGGAAAAACTGTTTTATCATGACGACTCGTACCGCAGGTAATTGCTTGTTTTTTGTGCTCCTGACAGGGGGTATGTTCGCTTTCACCCCCTCCGAGCCAGGCATTTTTTCGCCTGCTTACATAAAAAGCAGGATGCTGAAGGTAGTAGACTGGCAACTGAAGAACCCGAAACACGAAACGACCCACTGGACCAACGGGGCACTGTACGCGGGCATTTTTGCCGCCTACGAAACGACGAAATCATCCGTTTTGCTGGATTCACTGATGGCAATGGGCGAACGCACCAACTGGCAACCCGGTGCCCGGTATGACCACGCCGATGATATTGCCATCTGTCAAACCTACATTAACCTGTACCGGCTCAAAAAAGACCGCCGGATGATTCAGCCAACCATCGATTCAGTTCAGAAGATGAGCCGGGTGCCGGGTAAAGAAGTGGCAAAGCACGGTATTACGTGGTGGTGGTGCGATGCATTGTTTATGGCTCCCCCGGTGCTGTGTCAATTAGGCAACACGCTGAAGCAACCCGCTTACTTTGCGTTGAACGATTCGCTTTACCGCCAGACCTACGACCTGCTCTATAACAAGGAGGAGCATCTGTTTGCGCGGGATGATAATTACCTGATTAACGCAGCGGGCGAGGGGAAAAAGGAAAGCAACGGACAGAAAGTATTCTGGTCGCGGGGGAATGGCTGGGTCATTGGTGGGATTGCCTTGTTGCTACAGGAACTACCCAAAAATCACCCGTCAAGAAACTGGTATATTACGTTGTTCAAACAGATGAGTGAGCGTTTAAGGGGGCTCCAGCAGGCCGATGGTTTGTGGCGTTCCAGTTTACTTGACCCGGCTGCCTTCCCCGGCGGAGAGGGTAGTGGCTCCGGTTTCGACTGCTACGCGCTGGCCTGGGGAATTAATCAGGGAATCCTGGATAAAAAAGCCTACCTGCCCACCGTTCAGAAAGCCTGGAAGGGATTAAATACGCTGGTATCGTCGGAAGGCCGGGTCGGCTGGGTACAGCCCATCGGCGCTGACCCCCGGAAGAATTTCTCCGCCGACAGTTGGGAAGTGTACGGCTCCGGGGCCTACCTACTGGCCGGTTCGGAAGTGATTAAAATTCGGGAATTGAACAAGTAATTAGTTAAATCAAACCTATAAGGTCCTCAAAACCTTATAGGTTTACAGTCAGTAAGCTATATAGTTCATTAATGCACGAATTTGCCTGATTGGCTGGGTAGTAAATCCTCCCGAAATAACCAGAAAGGGAAAGTGTTCAACCCGTCCCGAATCGACAACAAAACAGGAACCGGTATGAGTGTGAAGCAGTTTTCTCCGTCCCCGCGCCAAACGAACGACTTTTACGACGTTCAGCATAACGCGTCGGGGCCACTCTATCAATTGCAGTTTAATCCGAAAGACAAGACGCCCAAGTACAAACAGATTGTGCAGTCGGTCATTACGGATATTGAACGGGGCGTGCTGAAAAATACCGAGCAGCTTCCGTCCATCAGTGAATTAAGCGTTGAGTACTATCTGGCCCGCGACACGGTTGAAAAAGCCTATCGGGAGCTTCGGGAACGGGGCTATATCACGTCCGTGCAGGGTAAGGGGTATTACGTGCAGACCGATACCACGCCCAAGCTGAAAATACTGCTCATCTTCAACAAGCTTAGCTCGTATAAGAAAATCATTTACTACGCCTTCCTGAAGGCCCTCGGCGATAAAGCCACGGTCGATTTGCAGATTCACCACTACAATGCCACTCATTTTCAGGAGATTATTCAGAAGAATCTGGGTAAGTACAACTATTATGTAGTAATGCCGCACTTCACGCAGGATGTAGACAAAGTCAATTACGTCAACGTCCTTAAAACGATTCCGCCCCACGAACTGGTGCTGCTGGATAAAGATGTGCCCCAACTTGCCGATGCGCCATTGAGCGTTTTCCAGCAATTCGACGCGGACATCTGCCAGGCGCTGGAAAAAGCGAATGACCTGTTAAAAAAGTATAGTCGGATGGTCCTTATTCTGCCCAGTGATGGCAATTACCCCACCGAAATAGCCCACGGTTTCCGCTCCTTCTGCGTCAACTACGACAAGGTATTCACGATAAAAGAGAACGCAATCAACGAAATCCTGACGACCGGTACGGCTTACGTGGTCATTGAGGAAACGGACTTATCGGAACTGGTCAAGAAGGTGCGGCAGTCCCCCTACGCGCTGGGGCAGGAGATTGGTATTATCTCGTTCAACGAAACGACCCTGAAAGAACTGCTGAATATCACGGTGATCACCACCGACTTTGAAGCAATGGGCAATACCGCAGCCACTTTATTGCTTGAGAACAAGCGTATCAAAGTAAAAAACCCTTTCTACATGATCCGGCGGGACTCATTGTGAGTGGAGCATATTGGTCGTAATTCACCCAATAAATTTGTGCTGGCTTCTTCCTTTGTTTCTACTCTACAAGAGTAGAGGTATGAGCTAACTACTGTCAACATGAATAATACGGGCGTTTTGATTTCGCTCAATATATACATATACGAAACTTCGCTTAATATCAAATAGTTGACAATCAGTAGATTGATATTAAGTGAATATGATTCTTTACATAAACATAGGAGTAGACTTTAGTTATTTTTCATAGGTACAATCATAGAAACCTTCACTCGGTCTTGCAACCCAAACGGCAAGTAAACTTCTGTAAATCAGTAAGTTGGGTCTGCTATTTCTGCCATTATGGGTAAAGCAACATGCTGGCCCGGAAGGTGCCGTCGGCGGCTTGTAGTAGCTTGGCGCGCAGGCGGGCGTTGTAGGTTGGGTGGTTGGTTAGGAAGGTACGTACCAGTTTTGCCACGTCGGGAGTCTGGTAACCGGACAGCGTGGAGCGAAGCCAGGATTCGGGGAAGAAAATATCGCCCGTGCGCTGAATCTCTTCCAGCAACTCCAGACTTTTGGGCAGGTAGCTGACCGACATTCCGGCGCGGAGCGGATGGTGCAGATACCCCAGTGCGGCCGTTACCCAGGCTTCATGCTCCCGGTTTGCTTCGGAGGCCAGCGACGCAAAAAACGCGTTCCGTTCGGCGACCTTACTGGATAAAGCGGGCATCATGAATTGAAGCCGTTTCTGCCGGTCAGGGTTTTTAATATGGGTCAGTTGCGTTTGGAGGATGCCTTCGACGGGGTAATCCCGTACGGCCAGGGCGAGGGCCAGCGAGGTGTAATCATCTTCGGTGAGTGTAACCCCATCCGGTGCTTTTTGCTCCTTCCAGATTGTATAAAGCCGGTCCTGCGCGTCGCGGCTGAGAGCTATCGACTGATACAGCCGGAACAGGAGTTTACGGATGCCTTTTTGGGCCGAGGTTTGGCTGGATGCACTTTTCGATGCGCCCTGCTCCATGGCCTGCCAGGCTACCTGTTCAACGGAAGCCGCCAGGGCGGGACGGTTTTCGGGGCGGGTAAAGTCCCAGATAATGTCGGACAACTCCGTTGTCAGCAACCGCACATTTAGCTCCTCCGTCTCCCTGGTCAACAGATTTTTATACACATTGCCCAACAATACCGGGCTGGTCTGACCGGTCAACATCGTTTCGTACAGATTGATATAAGCAGCCGCCCGGGTGACCGGATTCTTTACGGTAGCCAGTTGCGGAACCATGGCCGTATCGACCGGAAAGAGCCCGTAGCCCTGCCCCGACGAATTGAAGACCACAAACAAAGGGACAGCTTTCCCAACTGCTTCGGTCAGGTTAACCTGCGCCTGGTTCATGTTTACGGTCAGTTCCTCCACCCGGTCGGGATATACCAGTGCTACTTCGAAACCCTGTGGCCACAAACGCTCCGTGCCATCTTCACCCCGCTGCGAAATCGTGAAGCGACTGATTTTGTCGTCTTTCTTATCGAGTTGATACGTGAACACCGGTCGCCCGGTTTCCTTCACCCATACGTTGTTCCAGGCTAGCAGGTCGGCGGGGGTGTGTGCGTCCAGAATGGCAATCAGGTCGGTCCAAGACGCGTTGCTGAACGTGTATTTTTTGAGGTATTCCCGCAGGCCATCGCGCAGGGCCGTTTTGCCCATCAACCGTTCCAGTTGCCGCATCATAATGGGGGCCTTGTGGTAGATGATGCCGCCGTAAAGGCTCCCCGCTTCCTGTAAATTGACCAGCGGCTGCCCAATGGGATTGGCCCCATGCGTCCGGTCAACGGCGTAGGCCGCCGGAAAATGGTCGACCACAAACTGAAGGTCGTAATTAGCATCCGGTGACGCCACTTCCATGACTTTATCGGCCATGAAATTGGCAAATACTTCTTTCAGCCAGACATCCTCAAACCAGCGCATGGTGACCATATCGCCAAACCACATGTGCGCCGTTTCGTGGGCAATTACGTGGGTACGGGACAAACGCTGGTCACGGGTGGCCCCGTTATCCAGGAAAAGGGCCGATGCTTTGTAATCGATGGCCCCCACGTGCTCCATACCACCATACTGAAAATCGGGAATGGCGGCAAAATCAAATTTCTGAAACGGAAACGGAATCTGGGTGTAGTCCTCCATAAACCGGATGGCATCGGCATGGTAGGTGAAGATCGGGTCGAGGCTTAGTCGAATCTTTGTCGTGTCCGTTTCGCGGTGGAGCAGCGTCATGGAACGGCCGGGCGCATTCACGCCCGGCGTGGATGCGCCCGGCATAATACGGGTGACCGATGTGAATTTACCCGCCACAAAGGAGAATAGGTACGTAGGAATCAGGTCGGACGGCTGAAAATTGACCGTTTTTCGTTCCCCCACAATGGATGAATCCCGGACGGGCGCGTTCGTGATGGCTTGCCACTGGGCCGGAATGATCAGCGAAACCTGGAACGTGGCTTTTAAGTCGGGCTGGTCGAAGCAGGGGAAAACCGTGCGGGCGCGGTCGGGAACGAGCAATGTGTAGAGGTATTCGTCGTTACGGTTTAGAGATAGATTGCCCGCCGTAAACTGAATAGAAATACGATTAATTCCGGCCTTCAAAAATGCCGTAGAAATGAGTAAATGTTCGCGTTCAAAAATAAGAGGAATGGACGTTTCGTTTATCGAAATTGACTGTATATGAGTGGGTTCTTCCTTAAAATCGAGTTGGAGCGGGGTGTTGTTTTTTTGCCAGTTGAACGTAATTATTTCGCTGGCTGGAATAGGCTGGTTTTTTTGCGCCGGAATGTCGAACTTTAGTGCATAGCTTAGCTGACTCAGGGTTTGCTTCCGATCCTTCGCCAGCGTTTGCGATACCCCCGTTTCCACAACGGGCTGTCTGGTTGGTACGGAACGATGGCTACACGACATAACGGTTAGCAGACTGGCGATTGAGAGAATACCGTAACGGTAAAACATAAAGAGTTGAGGTTGCTGATGAAACGTGTTGGGTATCCTGTTCATAACCGGCCAATAACGCTAAAATCCCGGCCTGGTAGACCGTCTTTGTTTCAAAAATACAAACGCTATGAAACAGTACCGCACTTTTCTCCTTTTGCTGCTCATAATCACCGTTGGGGCAACCATGAGCCGGGCCAACTCCATCCTGATTCCGATGGACGACCAGCAGAGCAATCACCTCAAAGCGTATGGCATTGCCTACAAAATTCTGAAAGATGACCAGGAATTAGACTGGCTGCTCAACTACCGGGGCGGGAGTTTTCTGATGAAGCAGACAGCCGCCATCGAAACAGAATGCCGCGTTCGGGGGGTGTCGTTTGAGACCATTTCGGATGCCAGAGCAGCCTCCATCCGGCAACAGTTAAAAGACCCCGACCTCAACATGGATGTGGTCACGCTCCATAAAGCAACCAAAATTGTGGTGTATTCGCCCATAAAAGTCGGCCCGGCGGAGTTCGAGAATACAGATGCCGTGTTGCTGGTCCTCGCCTACGCCGAAATCCCCTACGAACTGGTATATGACGAGGAAATCCTGAAAGGCGACCTGCCAAAGTACGACTGGCTGCACCTGCACCACGAGGATTTTACGGGGCAATATGGCCGCAACATTCACCGGCAGTCGCTGGCCGATATCAAGGCGCAGGAAGATATTGCCAAAAAATACGGCTACGCCAAAGTGTCGCAGATGAAACTGGCCGTTGCCAAAGGCATCAAGGAGTTTTGTTCGGGGGGGGGCTACCTGTTTGCCATGTGCTCAGCCGCCGAAACGCTGGATATTGCTTTGGCCGCCGAAGGGCTTGATATCGTGGGTAGCAGCTACGATGGCGACGACGTTGACCCCGACGCGCAGAGCAAACTCGACTTCACCAAAACCTTCGCCTTCGGCAACTTTACGCTCGAAGGTGATAATGGGTACCGGGGCTTCTCCACCTTTTCCGACATTAACTCGTCTGGTGGGCGGGGGTACAACCAGTCGACGGGTTTCTTCCAGTTGTTCAACTTTTCGGCCAAGTGGGATGTCATTCCGTCCATGCTGACGCAAAACCACGAACCAATTATAAAGGAATTTTTTGGCCAGACCACGGCCTTCCGGAAAGGGGCGGTTAAGGCGAGTAGCCTGGTGATGGGCGAAAGCGAATCGTCGGACCGATACCTGTATGGCGAAATGGGCCGGGGGCAGTGGACGTTCTACGGCGGGCACGACCCGGAAGGCACCCGTGGGGGCGGCTTCCGTAGCCCAACCGACCTCAACCTGCACCCGCACTCGCCCGGCTACCGGCTAATCCTGAACAACGTACTGTTCCCATCGGCCCGGAAGAAAAAGCGCAAAACGTAGGGGGTGTGATTAATGATCTTTCAATTCAAAAATCTAGTTGTTCACAAAGATTCAATACCAGTACAGCGTTAGTTTCTGGATTCTATATTCCCCAACGGGAATGCGGATATGCCGTCCCTAATCTGATGGTTCTGGTCGCTATTCAGTCGGTGGCTGGATTTCTATTTCCCCTAAACCAGGGCAAAATCGCCCTCTTTTACAGCTTCCGTAATTCCCAGTAGATGGGGCCCAGCACCGTATTGACATGCATTTGCTGCAACTTTGGCCAGATGGGTTTCATGTAATCCATATCCGTCGCGCTGGAATTACCCAGTTCACCGCCCAACATCAGAAAGAGTTTTCCATCAACGATTAGCTGTGAAGCTGAGCCTTGTTTTTACAGATGGAGAAGCGACGGGGAGGTCTGCGAGAAAGCGGGGTAAACCGGCAAAAACACACTGACTATCAGGCTGTAGCGAATAACTAATAATACCATTAAGAGAGTTGTAGAGGGAGTAATTTTTTAAACAGAATGACAATATAATTGATAGGTTGTAACTTTGACACTTATTTAACAGACAATACCCTCATCCTATGTTTTTACTCAAAAAAGCCCCCCTTCTCGCCATTGCTGTTTGTGGTGTTGGTATCCAACTCAGTTCCTGCCAAAGTTCCACTACCCAGACTACTGAAACCACGCAGAGCACGGAGACCAGTCAGGACACCGCAACTACTCCGCGCGACCTCACCAACCCCAAGCCCCTGATTTCCGATATTTACACGGCCGACCCGTCGGCCCACGTATTCAACGGCAAAATTTACATTTATCCGTCGCACGATATTGAAGCCAACGTACCGGAAGACGATGAAGGCGGTCATTTCAATATGAAAGACTACCACGTTCTTTCGATGGACAACATCAACGCCAAGGTAGTCGATAACGGTGTAGCGTTGGATATCAAGGATGTTCCCTGGGCGGGTCGGCAGATGTGGGCACCCGATGCGGCTTACAAAAACGGCACGTACTACCTGTATTTCCCGGTGAAGGACAAGGAAGATGTGTTCCGCATGGGAGTCGCCACCAGCCAATCACCAACGGGTCCGTTCAAAGCCGAACCCGCCCCTATTCCGGGCAGTTTCAGCATCGACCCCGCCGTATTTACCGATACCGACGGCAAAACGTACATGTACTTTGGTGGCATTTGGGGTGGTCAGTTGCAACGCTGGCATACCGGCAAGTATAATAAGAGTTTGAAAACCGACTTGCTGAAAGACAAAGAAGCGGCCCTGAGCCCCAAAATAGCCCTGATGAGCAACGATATGCTCACCTTCGACGGGCCGGTTAAGGACATTCAGATTGTTGACAAGGCGGGCAAACCCCTATTGGGTGGCGACCACGACCGGCGTTTTTTTGAAGGTGCCTGGATGCACAAGTATAAGGACACGTACTACTTCTCGTACTCCACCGGCGACACGCATTTTCTGGCCTACGCCACCAGCAAATCGCCGTATGGCCCGTTTACCTATCAGGACACGTTCATGAAGCCCGTAAAGGGCTGGACTACCCACCACTCCATCGTGGAACTCAACGGAAAGTGGTACATCTTCTACCACGACGTGGAGCTGTCCGGCAAAACGCACCTGCGTAATGTTAAAGTGCGCGAGTTAAAACGGAAGGATGATGGGTCAATCGACATGATTGCGCCTTAGGAGTACGAACACCTGATTACCGGAATAGTCTTTTGGGCTGACAGTCAGACCAAAAGACTATTTTTTTGTAGCGTACTGGGCTTTTTCGGCTACCTCAACGTCGTTGGCTACATTGGGACGGAGTTTCTCCCAGTGAAAACGGAGTTTGTTATTCTCGGCCCAGGCATGTCCTTTTTGCTCGGTCAGATGCACCAGTGGCATGTCGTTATAGAGCGGGCGTGTAATGGTAACGACTGCATCCCAGTAGCGTAGAGCGGCTTTCAGGTGTTGGACAGCCAGCGGTTTCTGCTCTGCCCGGCCAGTGGTGCGGTAGGTTTGTAACGCCAAGGCTCCGCGTAGTTTTTCGGCGAGGTGAAGCCCCATATTCGCCCATACTTTAACATCGGCCACTTCGTATTGCAGCGACCGGTTCGAGGCAGTGTTTATTGGTTGAACGAGTTGCAGGGCCTTGCGACAGTCCCGTTCCAGCATCGCAGCCAGAATAGGCGGTGTTATCTTCTCCGCGCCAAACGAGCCGCCCGCCGTTATCGTTTTAACGTAATCGCCGACCGATACGTAATTCGGATCTAGTACAGGCTGAGTGATTAGCTGCTCTACAGCAATATAAGAAACGTTTTTCTGGGCGTCGAAGGCCATCATTCCTTCACTGTACAGCGAGAAATCCCAGGTAAAATCGAAGACCGAAGCGAGTCGCAAGGGGGTGGACGAAGCTAGGGCATAAGCATCCAGCAACGGGACAGCCTGCTTTCCGTACCGGCGGACAAACTCAGCCCGGAAAGTGGCATCGGGCGTGTCGGGATTGTACAGCAACCGGCCCCAGAGTTTGTAAAACAGCCATTGCCGTTCAAACGCGTACCGCCAGTCGACGGGGCCGCCGGGCGCGGTGAAATAGTCTTTGGCCGGAATGTAGGTTTCTGACCCCAGAAAATACCCGCCCACGTACGACTGGTTGTTGGCCGCAATGTGCGCCCGGACAAAGTCGGGGACGCCCCAGCGCAGGCAGAAAAAGTCCTCGTTTCGTACCGTCCAGGTAATTTTGTAGGCCTTGGGGTCGGGATTGAAATAGGTGTCGTACAGTTTGCCCCCGTGTACTTTCACCAGCGTGGGCGTCGAGTGCGCGTGCGACCAATTATACTTTAAGTCGGCCCAAATGGGTTTCTCGATAAAGTCCAGATCCCCTTCCCGCTCAATGGACTGGCGGGTCAATTTTTCGGTTTCGATGCTGGTAACCCCCAGCGAGCCGGTGGTACTGGAAAACGGAATCCGGTGGATGAGTTTGGTTTTGCGACCCGCCTGTCGCATACCGTCGATGATGGTAGCCTGCATCCATTCTTCCCGCTGCCGGGGCGACATACCGCCCATGGCTTCGCCCAGGGTCAGGCCAAACCCGGTGAGTTCGGGGTACTCCCGAAGCACCTGCGTCACGCATTCCCGCGTGTATTGTTTGACGATAGCAGACGTATCGCCGTCGATGAAGTGAAAGTGATCCAGGTTGTTCAGCCGGGGGTTTACGTTGTACGCTTTCGAGAATTCGGGACTGGTGAATATGTTAAAAGGAACCAGATACGTGTCAATGGCCCGCTCGCTGGCCATCCGGAAAATAGCCCGGAAGAGCGTCTGCCATTCGTTCAACTGCTCATCATTAAAGGGCGTGGCCGCCGGAAAATTAGTGGGCCGAATCATAAAGGTGTACGGATGCAGATTCCAGAGGCTCAGCGCATTGAACCGGTTAGCCACCATCATATCCAGAAACGACTTCCAGTACAGCGTATCACGGCAGGTTTCGTAATGCAAGTCAAGCGCGTCGCTATGCCGGTAGGTATCCCAGGGTAAATCGAACTTAATGGCCCGCAGGGGTAGGTGGGGCTTTTCGGTTCGGGAACGGATAGCACTCAGAGAAAGATTGTTCTGAATATCCTCCACTAAAGAAAGACACCCGTAAATCAGCCCGCGCGAATCACCCCCTGTCACGGTAATCCGGTTGCTTTGGCAATCAACCCGGTAGGATTCGGCCCCTAGTTTATCCTCTAACGGGGCCAGCCGAATGGCAAAATCAGCCGAACCAGAATCCGTCATAACGGTGTATTTCCGGGAAATGAGGGCTTTACTTAATTGGCCTACCGCGTAGGTGCGCTGCGCAGAAGGTTCCGTTTGCTGAATGAATACGCGCTGGGCTACCGCGTGGAAGGACAATCCAACCGAAATCACCAACAGGAACAACCGTTTACTATTCATGGCTGGCTACTTATTTTTGTTTTAACTGGTAGTTTTTCACGTAGCTGGCAACGTCAATGAACGGTGCTATCCAGATGTCGGCTTCGTGCTGTTTGAGGTAGCGCACCAGCTTGTTGTGTTCGGCCAGCGCCACATTCAGTGAGTGCCCCCCGCCCACACCGTGAAACAGGAAAACCAGCAGCGAATTGGTTTCCTGCGCCCGTTTGACCAGTTCAATCAAGTTCTCCCCCGATTCGCCGTTGATGCCATACGAACCCACGTCGTCCAGGTTAATTTCCGTAATCTTTTTCATCTCGCCTGTGGTGCCTCGTGCCGCCACAAAATCATTGGCTACCGTTTTGTAGTAGTCTACATTACCAATTTTAGTATCGCCACAGGGATAGGCGAAAGTGCGGGCGGTTTTACCATCGAGGGTTTTGAGCAGGACGTTGGTCATTATCATCTCGTTCGTCATCCGCTTCACCGTGTATTTGCTCAAATCGTTTTCGGGGTTCACCCACTCCCGGCCCGGTCGGTCGCCGATGCAGGGATGAAACAGGGTGTGGTTTGCCAGTTCATGGCCCTCGTCGGCCGCCGATTTCCACCGGGCAATGTTGTTCACATAGCCGGGGAAGTAACCCGATAAGTAGAACGTTCCTTTTAGTCCCAGTGAATCCAGCACGGGCACCACGTTGTCCAGATGCACCTGTAAAGCATCGTCATAGGTCAGGGCAACGGCGCATTTCTTTCCGTTCCATACCGCCTGAGCGTAGGTCATGGCGTGGGAGAGGAGCATCACCAGGCTAAGTATAGTAACCTTTCTGAGCGTGTAAAAAAGTGGTTTATTCGTTCGCAGCATCGTCGATTAAGATGGGGTTTAGTAAGTTGGCTCCTGTCGTTCTGGTGCAGGAAGTACGTTTGGTCTGAATGGTATAAACGTGGCCGATGTAAAAACCTACCGTTGAGGCAGGGTAGTTCGTTTAACCATCACAAATAAACTTTTTTCTATGGAATGGGTCTATAAAGAGAATTTGTGTTGCTTACCACGAATTCATGCTCAATGTATGAACTACAGATCAATCATACTGGCCGCACTGGTCAGTCTGCCACTGCTAACCAGTGCGCAATCGAGTGGTACTTCCGGCCTGTTGCAGGCGTTGATGGAGGGTGTTGGGTCGGCCACGCTGAGTGATGCTCAGGTGGTGAAACTTTCCAGAGAAGCCGTCAGTCAGATGGATGCGAAAAATCCTGTAGCCGCGTCGAATGACCCCTATGCTCAACGCCTAAGTCGTATCGTCAGCCGACATCATACCGTTAGTGGCCTGCCCCTCAACTATAAAGTATATAAGGTAGCCGATGTAAATGCTTTTGCCACGGCCGACGGTAGCGTACGTGTGTTTAAGGGCCTTATGGATATTATGTCGGATAATGAGTTGCTGGCGGTTATGGGCCACGAAATCGGTCATGTGGTTCATCACGATACCCGAAACGCGATGAAAAGCGCGCTCCGTCGTACGGCCATTCGGGATGCCCTGGCATCGGGGTCTGGTACGCTGGGCAAGATCTCCCAGTCGCAGGTAGCGGGTTTTGCCGATTACATGCTGGGCGCTTCTTTCAGCCGTAAGCAGGAAACGGCCGCCGACGATTACAGCTATAGTTTTCTCAAAAAGAACCATTACAACGTGCTGGCTCTGGCTACGTCTTTTGAGAAGTTGGCCAAATTAAGCGGAGGGGGTGGCGGCAAGGTGGCATCCCTGCTTTCCGATCACCCTGATAGTGCGAGTCGTGCCCAGCGCGTTCGTGCCCGGGCGCGTCAGGATGGGCTGGCCCGTTAAATAACAAACCGCCGTTGACTGTTTCGTCAACGGCGGTTTGTTTATGGTCACTTCGTCGCTACGTAGAAGAAGTCCAGGCTTCCGGCGGGGTTGTTACTGACGAGGTAATCGGTGTAGTCGATTTCGGCGGCCAGTCCGTCGGCTTGCAGGAGACGGTTTCGGTTCAGGCGGTTCATCAGGTCGTAGGGAACTTGCAATAGTCGGCGGGGGAGTCGGTATTGGAGGTTGAAAATATCGAAGCGGGTCAGTTTTTTAACAGACGCTTTATTCTGCTCATAATACGTCATCACCTTGTCGTTCCCATGAATACCCCGCGTCTCTACGGTTGGGAAATACGTGCTCATCAGGGCGCGCAGGCCATCGGCATAGTACTCCCGAACGTGCCAGGGATTACGGGACAGTGAGAATAGTTTGTTTACCGTAGTCAGCAATAATTTACCCCCCGGTTTCAGCACACGGTGGGCTTCTTTGATAAATAAATCGTCGTTCTGAATGTGTTCGATTACCTGAAACGTCACGATAAAATCGAAGGTATTATCGGCAAGCTGGCTCAGGGGCGGAATATTGGCCGAAATAAACGTGGCTTTCGGATATTCGGCACTGAGGGCCGCAATCAACTCATCGTTCTTGTCAATACCCGTGTACTGGTCGGCGGCTTTGGTGAGTAATTCCAGTCCCCGGCCCCAGCCGCATCCAATTTCGAGCACATTTCCACGCACTATAGCGGCCGCTTCAACGTAAGGGAAAAGCAATCGCTGATGGACAGGATTGTCGGATGCGATTTCGGCGGAGGTTATTTCGGTTGTTTTATACATGGTTCTTCGGAACGGTAGCCATCGGTTACGACCAGCGTTGGTGTTGCAAGTAGACCAGCAAAATTACTTCTTTTGTAGACGCAACGAAAAGCAAAGCGGTTCCTGCTTTCGTTTTTATCGGAATAAGCTATTGTTGGGTAGCAGGAAAGGTAAAATCACGGATTCACCTTCGCGGGAATGATAAAATTTACTCTTTTTTCGTTGTATGTAGACAAGACCAAAACCAAGCCGTACCGGCGTTTGACAGTTACCGTTGTTTATGCGAATTCTAACTGCTTTATTTTTTACTATTTCTCTGCTGTCGGCTTGCTCAAGCGCTAAAAAGACACAGCAGGCCCGTATCAACGAGGCTTATGATGCCCGCACGGAAGCGCAGCGGAATCGGCCATCTGTGCGTGTGGCCCAGACACCCGCCCCGGCTAGCTCCCGGACCGCCACGGTTTCCCCGCCGGTGAAAGCAGCCGAAGGGCCGACCGTGGGTACGGGTCCGGCTATGTCCACCAAAACCGGCAGTGAATGGGTCGTTACCTCGATTAAAGGGAAATTTCTGGCCATTGATACCTCCAGCGTTCGGATATATATGGATCTGACAGCCAAAACGCCGTCGGGTGAGCCAATCGTAAATACGGCCGATTTTATCGACCATTTTTCGATTGCCTACGTCATGTATCCCGACTACAACAACCGCGACCGGCTGGGCTATGGAACCGTACCCCTAACGGCGCAAAACGTAGGTCTCCAGGGTGACCATCTAACGTTGACATTCGACATAAAGCGGCCCAAGGGCGCAGCAAATGCGCTGTTGCTGACTGAAATCACCGAAACCGCAAACGGGACCAAAGCCCGCAATGACCTGTCGCTACGGTTCAACGCGTCCAAACTTAGTGATCGGTTCTCGCTTTTCGACCAAAACGGACAACGGCTCGAACTGCGTAACTACGTGAATGTGAATGAACCCATTGTTATCCGGGATGTGAACGGGACCAATAAGACTTTATTTGGTATTCGATACCAACACGATTTCGAAGCGGCTTCGTCGCCCATGAATACCTCAGCCCGGCCAGCGTCCAAATCACTGGACATCGACTCCACACTGACCATTACTACTAACCAGCCGTTCATACTCCCGAAGGAGGGGCTGTACTATTTTGTGGAAGATACGACCGACGCATCGGGCATTGGCCTAGTTGTAGCCGACAGGCGTTTCCCAAAAATGACCCGGCCCGAAAAACTCATCAAGCCAGTCTTGTACATGAGTACCAGTTCTGAAATTGGGGAGCTGAATCAGGCGCAGGATACCAAAAAGGCACTGGATCGGTACTGGCTGAGCATGATGTCGGGCAACGAAGAAGTAGCGAAGAAAACGATAAAGGCGTACTTCGACCGGGTGGAGGAAGCGAATAAGTTGTTTACGAGTTATAAAGAAGGCTGGAAAACCGACAAGGGTATGATTTACATCGTGCTTGGTGCGCCCGACCGGGTGCAGCGGAACCGGGAGCGTGAAGTGTGGGTTTACAATCGCCGGGCCAACGTGTCGGAGGTGAATTTCACCTTCACCCGCAAAGCCAACCAATTTGTCGATGACCATTATGAACTGGTACGCTACATTGAGTATCAACCTATTTGGTATCCCATCGTCGAAGCGTGGCGTACCGGTGCCATCCGCGAGTAAGGTATAGGCTATATGATGTATTTTATGCGTTAGCCTTACATCATATAGCCTATAGCCTATATCATACATTTAAATAATGCCCCAGCCCAACAACCGACCCCAGCGCCCCCGCCCTCAGTTTCGTCCTGAACCGGATGAAATGGTCTTTGGAATCCAGTCCGTTATCGAGACCCTCAAGTCCGACCAGCAGATTGATAAACTGTACATGGAAAAGGAATTGAGCAATCCCGACATTCAGAGTCTGGCTTTTCAAAACCGCGTCACCATCCAGCGCGTACCGGTTGAGCGGCTTGACCGACTCACCCGCAAAAATCACCAGGGCGTCGTTTGTCTGGTAGCGCAGGTTCAGTACGTCAAACTCTCCAACGTCATTGCCGATGTGTTCGAGCGGGGCGAGCAACCGTTTATTCTGCTCCTCGACCGCATTACCGACGTTCGGAACTTCGGGGCCATTGCGCGTACCGCCGAATGTACGGGTGTGCAGTGCATCGTTATTCCGGGTCGGGGGGCGGCTGCCATCAACTCCGATGCCATGAAAACATCATCGGGTGCGCTGAACCACATTTCCGTTTGCCGGGAACCTAACCTGACCGAAACAATCAAGTATTTGCAGGAATCGGGCATAATGGTGGTGGCCTGTACCGAAAAATCCAGTCGCGACCTCTATGAGCGCACCACCGATCTCAGCGGTCCGATTGCCATTATCATGGGGTCGGAGGAGGACGGTATTTCGCCCGAATTACTCCGCATGGCTGATACCCATATTAAGATTCCGCTGCTGGGTGCGGTCGGCTCACTTAACGTATCGGTAGCCACGGGCGTGATGCTGTATGAGGCCGTTCGTCAGCGTAGTTTATCCTCGTCCTCCATCTAATGCCCTTATATTATCAGGGTTTTGGCATGCTACTACCTGGTATAAAATTACCAGATACGCATAAAGGCCAGTTCTAACAAACCCGAAGCACCCGCTCTACTTCTTTTTGGTACAACCGACCGATGGGTAACTCCTGACCGGCTACCTCCACATGACGGGGCGTATAGGTGTGGATGTGGGCTGCAGCCACAATAAACGATCGATGTACCCGCACAAACTGGTCGGCGGGGAGCATGGCTTCGAGGGCGCTGATTGTTTGTTTTACCACCAATGGCTTGCTGGTTATGGTTATAATACGGAGGTAGTCCTTCAGGCTCTCTACGTACAGAATATCGCTGGTAAGTACTTTTACTAATTTACGGTCGGCGCGGAAAAACAAAAAACCGGTTTCGGGATGCCGGGGCGATTCTTTGTCAGGAAGCAAAGCCGGGAGCAAACTCCCATCAGCCGATTTTAGCACTTTGGCAACGGCCCGCAGAAAGCGGTCGAACGGAATGGGCTTGAGCAGGTAATCGACCACGTCTAACTCGTAGCCATCGAGCGCATACTCGCGATAAGCGGTGGTGATAATGACCGGAGGTGGATTACGTAGTGTTCGCAAAAAATCGGTGCCGATCAACTTGGGCATCGTAATATCTAAAAACATCAGGTCGATGGTTTGCTGTTGCAGCACCTGAAAGGCTTGCAGGGCATTTTCGCATCGGGCAGCCACAGCCAAACCCTCCACCGATTCGATGTAAAGTTCCAGCACATCTAAGGCCGGGGGCTCATCGTCAACGAGCAGGCAGCGTAGTTTCATGGTGCTCGATAGAGGTAAGTAGTTGTGTATTAGTCGGGAAAAGAGCAAGTTAAGGTAATACTATTTAGCAGAAAATCAGTAGCAACTTAGTTAGCGGTTGGTTCGGGCAGCCGATTCGGCAAGCTATTTTCCCAGCCAGAAAGTCAGCGTATGTTTTCTATCAATGTACTTGTTTTGTCGCTGGACGTTATTGGTCGCTGACGAACAGCACAAAGGGTAAGCTAAGGCGCCTGAACCCGTGCAGATCGTGTTCTGTCGATAAGACTATATGCTCTATCGTATAAGCCAGCACTGGCTACTTAGAGACTATTTTTAAACAATGGTTGCCTTTCAGTTTCCTGAAGCTGAGCTACAGCCAACGGTAGCGTTAACGCAACAATGTACGCATCAGGTTCTGAGTGCAGCGTCAACGCAAAGGTATTGCCATAGTGAAAATGAAGCCGTTTTCGTGCGTCGCCCACCCAAACAACATCGTCGGGGTGGGCGATTGCCGGTTGCCCATGAACGACTTTCAATATTAATTGGGTTTCGCCAATGGCTATATCGATACTTACCCAGCTCAATTCGCCGGATTTTATAGCCGCCAGTTGGTCAGGTAGTTGCCGGAATGCCTGTTCAACGACAGTAAACAGCAGCAGCGGGGCAAGGGTGTGCCCTTTTTCCTGGCCCCGTACCGAGAGTGAAACGTCCAGCCCGGTGGGGTGCATGGTTTGCTGAAGCGAAACATAGTATTCGATAATGGTCACTTCTCTGCTTAGCAGCACCTGGTCAGCCTGACTTTCGTACAGGACATAGCGCAGGAAATGGGCTAAATGCAACACAACTTCCGGGGCTTGTCGGGACTGTTGGCAGGCAAGCTGGCGTAATGTAAGCAATGAGCCAAACAGAAAGTCGGGGTTGATCTGGAGTTTAAGTAAAGTCAGTTCCCGGCGAAGCTTCTCCTGCTCAAGCTGGTAGCTTTCCGTGTTTTTCTGTTGCCATTGCCAAAAGAGTTTCAGGCATATAAATAGCCCTGCGGCTAAGTTCGCTGCATGAAAACTTTGGCCCGGAAAGGCAGAATCGAACAGCCAGCTATTGTGTTGAAAGGGTAGTTTCTGGTGCAGCCAGTGCGTAATGGTATACTGAAAGCTGTAAATCAGTAAATCATGCAAAAACCACGCTACCAGATTGAGTAGCAATAAGCCTCCAAAGAACCGGATAAACTGCCCCCGAAATACCAATGGAAAAACCCAATAGGCCAACGGGTACGCATAAGCGAGAAAAGTGGGCAGGCGCGCCAGAAACAATCCGCTCAAAAGAGGAACCCAGTGACAGAAACAAAAGCCTGAATGAGCTATATCTTCAGCTATATCTATCAACCCGAAAAACAGAACTATGCCCGCCCAAAACAGCAGATGACGGGTTAACCGGTTGTTGGGTAGGGGAGAATTCATTATTCAGGAATCAGTCTGTAAAACGGAGGAAAGCCCCTGTGTAAGATCGCGCTGACCGCCCAGATCAAGGCTGAATTCGACGATAAACCGATCCGTTTCATGCATCATGGTTAGTTCATGGGCGTTTGGGTAGGCCAATGCCAATCGCTGTCTAACATTCACCAGCCCTAATCCCTTGTTTTCATTGGCGGTAGGAAAGGGTTGCTCATTACAGCTATTTTCGAGCCTTAATCTAAGCCTGTTATCAGTTATCGTTAGTGCCAGGTTGATATAGACCGAGCCAATTTGTTTTGCGGAACCGTGTTTAAACGCGTTTTCAACGAAGGGAATGAGTAGCAACGGCGCGATGAACGTGGTACCGTTTTCGCCCCTGATGTTTACTGATACCGTTAATCGGGAGCCATACCGTAGCTTTTCGAGTTGTATGTAATTGCGGATAAACTCGATTTCCTTTTCCAAAGTCACCACAGGGACGTTGCATTCATGAATCATATAGTGCAACAACTTCTCTAATTTCAGGATCATATCGGGAGCCTGTGGAGACTGCTTTAGCGTGAGTGAATACAAATTATTGAGCGTGTTGAACAGAAAATGCGGGTGAATCTGAGCCCTCAGTATCTGTAGTTCTACCGATAGTGTCTGGCGAATCAATTGTTGATTCGTTTGATTGCGCCGATACCAGAATCGAAATAACTTAATCCCGACCGCTACTCCCACAATGACCAGTCCCGTGATCCAGGCTCCCAGAATAAAAGTCAGGTGAAAAGACGGATTGAAGGCTGCCACCTGGCCTGTTCGGAAGGGAACCACGACGTAGCCCCGGTACAGATAGGTAAACACCCAACCGCTACCCAAATAAATCAGCAAACGATAGGCAAAGGGGCGATGTTGATTCTCGAAAATAGGCGGTAATACCCAGTACATAGCCACATAAACAAGCGTCAGGTTGTACGGTAGAAAGATAAGTGTGGTTTGAGCCAGTAGTGCTGGCTCAGGTAGAATTGAACTGTGGACTATGGATAATGAGATACATACAGCCAGCCAGAACCACAAATGCCGCATCAGCCAATAGCGAATCAGAATTTTAGAAATTGACTCAAACCACTTCATCATCGTCGGTTATTTTAAGCCAAAAGATAACAGTAATTCAATGAATAATATATTCTGTGTCAAGCTTTTAGGAGAATTTTTATCTACGGAGTCCAACGCCGTTCGTCGGCGTCGAAAGGCGTTGGACTCCGTAGAGAGGTTATCTGACACCCAGAAGTACCGCTTAGTCGAATAAGCCAGCA
>JBBSTD010000051.1:0-47216 GCA_038236215.1 Cytophagales bacterium
GGCCCATAATCTTGAATAGATCGTCCAAGAAGCAGTAAATTGCAATGGTTTTGTCAGTCATCTTGAGTAAGATTTAGAGTGTCAGATACTCCAAAATTACCCAAGAGGCTGGCAAGACCTATATCTCGCAACTTGAATTATTCATAGCCTGAACGTTTAGTAGTACGATGATTTGAGTAGCGAGTAATACTAATTAACTCCGGGTATTAACAGCCTTACTTTTGTACTAACGGTCAATAATTTATTGAATCGCCCATATATGTACTGCTTTGTATACCAATTAGTTAAATAGATTATTTAATAAAGGGGTCACTATAGTTGTGGGGAGGGGCTTTCGCTAATTCTCCAGCCGCACCCGATCCGCAATCCTTAGTCCAGCCGAAAAAAATGGTGTCAAAATTCATGGGGTGGGTAGTTTGGTTTTGGTTACATCGTAAAAAAATAGGCCGGGGGAATCACCCGACTTAATGAGCCGAAGGTATCGCACGGGCGACCGTCAACTGGAAACAGGCTGGTTGATATTCCATCGGCTGATCGGTTTCAGCCGACGAACGCTCTGTTTCTAACCGGTTTACCGGCAAAACCCATTCATCCGGTAAAACGGGCATTCAGCCGACGTTTATGCCCTCCCGGTCTATTGCTTTTTTATAGTTGATAAAGGGGTTGTTGCTTTGTTCCATCAATTCGCAAACGTTTACACCGAATCCCGATGAACAAGCCTATACTTCTACTAATCCTGACACTCAGCCTTTGCGGGCTGACAGCGTCCACCACAACCTTCGCTCAGTTTGGCCCTCCGGGTGGTGGCCGACCCAGTGGCGATGGCAATGGGCGGCAACGAACCGAAAGCAACGAACCGAAGAGTTTTGAGCTGACAACGCCCAAAGGCAACAGCAAAATCAGCGGTATCGTGGTCGATTCGGCCCTGACCAAAGCGGTCGAATACGCCACCATCGCCCTGTTCGACAAAACCACCAACAAACCGATCGATGGCACCATTGCCGATGACAAGGGTAAGTTCTCCATCACCAAAGTAGCCGAGGGTGACTACAAGCTCGTTATCCGGTTTATTGGCTACACCGATAAAACCATCGCCAGCGTAAAAGTTGGCAAGGGCGATAACATCGATGTCGGCGTGATTAAACTGAGTACCAGCACTACCACGCTCGATGCCGTGACGATAACGGGCGAACGGTCGCTGATTGAAGAAAAAGTGGATCGGCTGGTCTATAACGCGGAAAAAGACCTGACCTCAAAAGGTGGCGATGCCGCTGATGTGCTGCGAAAAGTGCCGCTGCTGTCGGTTGATTTCGATGGTAACCTGAGCCTGCGCGGTACCGGCAACATTCGGGTACTGATTAACAACAAACCATCCACCATCATTGCCAGCAACATTGCCGATGCGCTGAAGATGATTCCTGCCGATTTGATTCAGTCGGTAGAGGTCATTACTTCGCCCTCGGCCAAGTACGATGCCGAAGGGGCGGGCGGTATTGTCAACATCATCACCAAAAAATCGACGATTCAGGGCTTCACGCTCAACCTCGATACGGGGGTGGGATTACGCGGCTCTAACCTGGGCCTCAGCAGTAGTTTCCGCACCGGCAAATTAGGCGTGACGCTGGGTGGCAATGGCCGGGCGTTTTACAACAAAGCCTTTGTGACCCTGGATCAGAACACGACGCAGAACGGCGATGCCATTCGGACCAACCAACAGGCCGATGCGTTCGACAACGGTCTGTTTGGCCGGTATAACTTCGGTTTCGATTATGACATCGGCAAGAATCAGTCCATCACGGCGGGTATCAACTTCGGTACCCGCAACTTCAAGCGTAATCAGGATTACACAACGCAGCTTTTCACGAACAATGTCCTGAGTGCCACCAACTATCGCAACGTGGATAGCCGCGATTTATCGAACTCAGTGGATATGAACCTCGACTACATCCGCACGTTCAAACCGGGGCAGGAGTGGTCCATTTCTACGCTGTACAGCGTGAGCAACCTGACCAACAACTTCTTCGCCGACCAACTCAACGGCTCGCAGGAAGTGACCGGGCGGCAGCAAAACCTGAACGGAAACGTAAACAAAGAGATGACCTTCCAGACTGATTATGTGCAGCCCATCGGCAAAAGTCAGCAAATCGAGTTTGGCATAAAAGGTATTCTCCGGGAAGTGAACAGCACATTCCGGTACCAGATTGCCGGTCCGACGGGGGCATTTGTGCTGGATACCCGCAACCCGGCAGGTTTACTGAACTACAATCAGAACATTGGCGCGGGTTACGTTTCGTACACGTTTGCTACGGCCAACAAGTACACCTTTAAACTCGGCACCCGCTACGAGCACACCAGCATTACGGCCAATAATGCCGAGCGCGACATCCTGATTCCCGACTATTCTAATCTGGTGCCCAGCGTCAACATCTCAAAGAGCGTAGGCAAGGCCACGACCCTGAAACTGGCTTACAACAAGCACATTCAGCGGCCCGGTTTGCAGCAGTTGAACCCCAACGTCAATTTTGCCAACGCCCAGAACATCACCATCGGCAACCCCAGCCTGAAACCCGAAATTACGGATAACGTGGAGTTGAGCCTGAGCACGAACATCAAGAAAAGCTACCTGAACCTGTCGGTGTTCACCCGGCAGTCGAGCAACGCCATCACGCGTATCACGATGCCTTCTGATTCGGTTGTTGGGGCCGTTATTACGACCTACCAGAACATCGGTAAGGAACAGACGTTCGGGGCCAATCTATTCGGCAACACCTACATTACCTCAAAATGGACGCTGAACGGTAGTCTTGACCTGTACTATAACTACCTCGAAGGGCAGCAAACCGGCCTGACAGGCATCTCTGAATTCGTCAGTAATTCGGGGTTTGTGATTGGGGGGCGGCTGCAAACGCAGGTGAGTTTGCCCAATGGCTGGGCGGTGCAGGCGTTTGGCGGCTACCGGGGCAACCGGGTGCAGTTGCAGGGGTCGCAGAGTGGCATGGGCATGTACTCGGTGGGAGTGCGGAAAGATATCGCCAAGAAACGCGGGTCGATTGGCCTGGCTGCCGACAACTTCTTCGGCGGCATGACCATCCGCAACACGCTGAACTCGCCGGTGTTCAATCAGGTAAGTGTTAACAATATTTACAACCAGAATATCAAAGTGACCTTTAGCTACAAGATTGGCAAAATGAGCCTGGTCGAAAAGAAGAAGAAGACCAAAGGCGTGACGAACACCGATGTGATAGGGGGCGACACAAACAACTAAACTACCCACGCGATTTCACCAGGGTCTTTCAATCACCTGTTTGCTACAGATACTTTTTTCTACTCTACGATCCACTGATTCAACCTGTTGTAGCGTCCTTCCAGGACAATCTTGTAAAAACCGGTCGGCAGTTTCGATACATCGATAACTACGCTCCCGGTTTTTACGGGTACGTCGTCCATCAGCAAATACCGGTCCTGACTGCCTTCCTTAAATAGATTGGTGGTTGTCAGCCAGATTTTAACCGTGCCCTCCGGGTCCATTGGCGTCCAGTTCAGGGTGATCCGGTTTCCCTCTTTCTTCGCCACCGGCTGACTGAGTGATAGTTTGCCCGTCAGTGGACTGCCATCCAGCTCGAAGGCCTGTTCTTTGGGAATCGACAGCTGGAGATGCCGGGCCAGGGTGGGCATAATATCAACAATGCCGGGTACCTCTTTTCGGAAATGGTCATTCAGTCCACTGGCGTTGGTTACCATCCAGGTACTACGCTCCCGATCTGACTGGCCCCCGTGATTTTTGCCGGTATCGGCAGTCCGGCCGTGGTCGGTGGTGATGAACACCTGCCAGTCTTCGCCGAACGTTTTTTGCCGGTATTGAATGGCCTTCCATAATCGGCCCATCTGATTGTCCATCATCCGGATAGCCTGATAAAATTGCTCACTGTCACCGTATCGATGCCCCATATCGTCGGTGTATTCCAGGTACACCCACGATAGGTCCGGGCCTTGCTGCCGGATGTAGGCATCGGCTTCGTCCGTTACTTTTTCGTCGATTTGATGAATGTACTGGGATTCTTTGTCGTGCGGAAAGTGGAGCGTGTCCAGTTCAAAGCCGTCGAAGGAATAATCAAGCCGAAGCTGGTCCGTGGCGGTCAACCCTTCGCCAACCAGCTTGGTCCGATTGTCGAGCCAGGTAGAAAAAATGGCAGTTTTCTTCTGCGGATACTGATCTTCCAGGTAGCGAAATAACGTCCAGTACCGGTAGTTGGGAGCCTTGATGCTATTGTCCCAGACGTTGTGTTTGTTCACCCAGGTACCCGTCAGCAGGCTGTTGTACCCGACCGCTGAAATCGTGGGCGTTTGCGAATACGTTCCCTTCTGGCCACCAACGTACGCCCGTGCGTACCCACCGACTGTAGCAATGGCATCCAGATTGGGCGTCGCTGTTCTTTCAACGACATCGGCCGGAATCCCGTCTACAATAACAAACAGGGCTTTCTTCTGTCCGGTCTGCCCCCAGCCGACCGTAGTTGTAATTAAAACAAGGGTTGACAGGAGAATAATTTTGGCGGCCTGTATAGATCGTCTATTCATTGACTACTAGCTAATTAGGTTATTTACACCCTTCCCATCACCGGGTCGCTGAAACTGCTGGCTCCGGTTTCGACCCGGCCCGCGTACCGCTGCTCAAACGAGGGATAACTCAGGAGACGAGCGCTGACATCGTACCAGCCGAAGCTATCGGCCAGGGGAAACCGCATCGTTGCCCGGCTGGATTTTGTACCTGCCGCACCCAGCACCTGCCGCACCACGGAGAATTTGTAGGCATTGGGAGTCAGTTCTACGGTGAGGGGTTGCGAAGCCGGATTCTCCAGATTCAACACCAGTTCAGCCTTGCCGGGAGCAATTACCCGGTCGGCGCATTGAACCAGTGCCACCGGGTTGGCGGCATTACCGATGTACTCCCGGAAAAAACCGTTGGGGCCGTACACCCGAAAATGGTAGTCAGCCCTCCCGCCAATTGGCCACGTATCGGTCATCTGATCGCCGGGGACCACGGCGTAGTTCCGTACCGAGTGGTCAGCCATATCGTAGACCATGAACGGTACGCCCGCCGACAATGAACCGAACCGCTCCATCAGGACCGAGAAGGTGATGCGAAACTGACCCGCACCGGCGTCGGGCTGGCCATCTACATGCAGTTGGTAGGGTAGGGCACAGGCGGGCCGAACCCCCGGCTCCTGCTGCGCCATCAGCGCCGATTCCGCGGGTTGCCGGTTGATGAGGGTAATTTCAGCGGGGCTGAGCGGGCGAAAATTGCGGGGTACGTCCTTGAATTTTGCCTTATGAATTCCTTCAATGAATGGAGTCCTGGCCACGAATGCGGGCAACTCGATAGCTTCGCCCTGGTAGGGCCGGAACACGGAAGTTAGATCGCCACACACCGCCCGTCGCCACGAAGTGATGTTGGTTTCCTCAATGGGTTTGCCCGTTTTCTGGCTTAGGAAACCCTCCAGAAACTGTAAAATCGACGTATGGTCGAACACTTCGGAGTTAACGTACCCGCCCCGGCTCCAGGGCGACGCCACGACGAGCGGCACCCGATACCCCAGCCCGATAGCACTGGCCCTGGCCCCCTGCGCGGGGTCCTTCACGGAACGGGCCAGTTCCTGCTCCAGACTGACGTGCTCATTCTGCGTGTCGATTCCCGGCGAGGTTTTACCCGTTTTAGGCTGATTGGGGTGCGGGGCGACAAACGGTGGAACGTGGTCGAAATACCCGTCATTTTCATCGTAGGCCAGAATGAAAATGGTCTTTTGCCAGACGTCCGGATTCTGAGTCAGAATATCCATCATTTCCGATACGTACCAGGCACCGTACCAGGGTGCGCCCGGATGGTCGGAAAAATTTTCGGGCGCAATAATCCACGATACGGTGGGCAACTGACCCGTTTGTACGTCGGTACGGAACTGGTGCAGCACGTCGCCTTTTGGCACGGACACCGCCCGGTCTGTCTCACCGTCCTGATATGCCAGTTGGGTCAATTCCCGGTGGTGCGGGTCGTTGGCATTGGTGGTAAAGGCTTTCCGGTGCAGGGCCTGCTCCCGCGCCGGAAGGGTGGCGAATTTATCCGCGTGAAACTGATCGCCCTCCTGCATCAGCCTCTCCAGCATCGTCTTCTTTTGCTGAATTGCGCGCCGGAGCGATTTTCCGTCGTCCGTCGTTTCGGATAGGGCGGGTACTTGTTTTTCCAGTGTAGCAATTTCGCCGGGCAGATTCGCCAGCCGCTCGGTTCGGAAGCGCTGGTAACTGGCGGAGAATTTGACGTTGTACTGCGAGAACCACTCCAGCGGATTGTCACTGAAATTGGCCAGCCAGGCTTCTTCATCGCCCGATAGCCCGCTGGCCAGATTGATCTCGTTCTGGTACACCCGCCAGGATACACTGGCGGCTTCCAGCCGTTCGGGAAAGGTGGCCCAATCGGCGAGTTTTTCGTAATCCAGTTCTTCGTTGCGCACGCGGGCGGGTGCGGTGGCTCCTTCCCGAATGGTGCCGCTCCAGAGGTACGACCGGTTGGGGGTGGTACCCGTCAGCGCGGAGCAGAAATTTTGATCGCAGACCGTGAAGGCATCAGCCAAAGCGTAATAGAACGGAATATCCTGCCGGTCATAATACCCCATCGTAAGGGGCATGTGCGCGTATTCCTCGTGGCCGGAAGGCTTCACGTCGAGCCAGCGGTCGAACTTGCCGTCGTTACGGGCATCCACCTGATTGGCCCACGAATGAGGGAGTGAACTCATCCAGGTGGCTTTTGTATCGTGCAGGTTGAGCCGAAACGGGGCGTAAGTTTCGCCTGCCTTATTGGTTTGCAGCCAGACCTGGTTTTTGCTGGGCAGCGTAATGGCGCGTGGATCGTTGAAGCCCCGAACACCCCGCAACGCGCCGTAGCAGTGATCGAACGAGCGATTCTCCTGCATGAGAATAACTACGTGTTCGGCATCGCGGTAGGTGCTGCCGGGTGCCGGAGCGATGGCCCAGGCTTTTTGAATCGATGCCGATAGGCTGTCACCCAACCCGGCACTGCCCGCCAGCAGGGCCGCTTTTTTTATAAAATCCCGTCTTGTATCCATAGGCTCATTTTCTCGGCTGTCCTACGCAAAGCTAACAGTCAGCGTACAAACTTCTAATCAAATTAGCCCGTAAGCAATTGGTTTAACAATTTCATCCTCTTACCGCGTAATACCAACCGTCAGTATCGCGCTGCGTGTGTCGGATAGCCGCACGCCCACTGGTGAGTCGTTGTAGTTCTATTGGATATGAACATTTTCAAGATGGTTCAATCATCCCTTTTTGAAAAAGATACGGGCCAGCGTGGTAGGCCCTGTACTTATTTGGCGGGAAACAACTACCGGGGCTATGGCCTGTTCGCAGCACTGTCGTTCGATGATGCCAAAACGTGGCCGATGAAAAAACTGCTGACCGACGGCCCGGCCCGTTTCCAGGACGGTGGAATGTAAAGGGGATTTTCGGGTCGGCACAAAACGCATCAACGCACAGGCAATCACCCGATAATCGAGAGCATACTGAGCAAAAAAGGCCTGGATCTGCCGAAGATTGGATTCATCCTGTGCCGAGGCATTGCGTTTAGGTATGGTGCTCCCCAAAACCTGTCCAGGATTTGAGGAGCACCGAAGAACTCGTGAGCCAATTACCCTACCGGGTCAAAAAAAATCTACTATACCGCTACTCATGTGGGGGCGCTTATAAGCGGTCAAGCCGTCCACCATCCACCCGAACTTCCGCTCCCTGCACAAAAGCGGCATCATCCGAGGCTAGATAGGCAATCAATGCCGCCACATCGTCCGGTTGGCCCACGTCCGCCCGGTCAATTTTCTCGACCCCTGATTTTACGTTCGGATTATTCCATAACATGGGCGTATCAATGGCCCCAGGCAGGACGGCATTGATGCGTAATCCCTTGGGTTTGCCTTCTATCGCCGAAGAACGCGTGAGCGATAAGACGGCTGCTTTTGCCGCAGCGTAAGCAGCTACCAGTGTTTCCGTCTCAATGGCGTGGATACTGGCCACGTTGACGACTGTACCACCCGGTTTCATGTGCAGAAAGGCCTGTTTGGTAAAATAAAACGCGCCCAGCAAATCAACACTCAGAATGCTCAGCCAATCATCACCCGTCAGGGTTTCTATGGATTTGAATTGCATAAGTCCGGCGTTATTAACAATCACATCCAATCGGCCAAACCGCTCCAGCGTGCCGCTTACGGTGGCTTCTACCTGGTCTTCCTGGGCCACATTACAGACGCTGCCCCATACCGCGGGGGCACCAGCCGTAGTTACCTCGGGCAGAGCCCTGGCCAGGCTGGCTTCGTTTAAGTCCGCCAGTACCAGCCGGGCTCCTTCCGAAGCCAGTCTTTTTGCTACGGCCAGGCCAATGCCGCTGGCTCCACCGGTTACGATGGCTACTTTATCCTGAAATCACATAAGGGTTACGGCTCTGGCTGATTGGTTTTGGTTACTGAATTAGTGACATTCTGGCGGGCCTGTTTAGCCTCTTCTTTCTTCTGACGGGCCCAGGGCTGCTCGCTCTCGCTGGGCATAATGATGGGTACCTGCAAACAGACACTCTGGGCGGGTAGCACCTGTTTCCAATCGCTGATCAGCTGTTTGTAGGCATGCCCTACCGGTCGAATCTGCCGGTTAAGGTCACACAGGCCCAGTGGATTGAGGGTGCCATTATTTTCCCGTAAGGCCGAATCCCAGTCAACCTGGTCGGTGAGTGAATACCACGTAAAGCCAACTATAGGTACCCCATCATTGCGTACCCGCAGCACATTGGCCCATTCTTTCCACAGCCAGTTAACGGCTTCATCCCCATTGGGCCCCTGCCATAAATTGGTTTCCGTATGCATAACGGGCAGCCGGTAACGGTCGTGGTACTGGCGGGTAATAACCGTATAGCCGAACACTTCGCCCGCACCCCGGGTGCTGCCATCGGCCGATACCCGGTGTTCGTTAGTTTGGTAGTAATCATTTCCCATAATGCAGTACTGCTTCAGACTATTACCCAGAAAGAAGTGGTATTCGTCGCGCGTCATGCCGTTATCCATCAGGTATTCATACATCTCCGAATTAACCCGCCGTCCGTAATTCAGATCCAGGGAGAGAAAACGCTTGGCGTTCATAATCTCAGCCGGTTTGATAGCGGCCGGATTTTCGGCATGGAAATATTCGGATGATTCGCTCTGAATGAACAGGGCGTCGGGCCTTATTTCCAGAATGGCACTCATGGCCAGTACGTTTGCCTTGACAATAAGTTTGAGGGCATTGACAAAAGCCTGATCGCTGCGGAGTTGCTCGTTCCACCAGCCGTACAGGGCGGAAAACTCCGCACAGATGTACATTTCATTGACGGGGGTGTAGAGTTGAACCCAGGGAAAGCGCTGGGCAAAAGCGCGGGCATAACCGGCAAAAAGAGCCGGAAAATCAGGGTTCTGGAAATTGCCAATCCAACTGGGTACCCCAAAGTGGCACAGATCAACAATGGGGACAATGTCACGTCGGTGCAAATCGCGGAAGGTTTCATCGGCGAATGACCAGTCATAGTGCCCGACCCCCAAAAAGGTTTTATGAATGGGCGGGCCGTAGCGCAGGAAACGGATGCCCAGTTGTTCCACCAGGTCAAAATCAGTCTTCCAGTGTTGATAATGGCCACATTTTTCTAATTCATCCTGACGATAGGTTCCGCCCTTGATGGTTGGATTGCTATTTTCAATGCCGGTGGCAAACAGAAATTGGGGTACCATACGGGGTGTTACAAGGAGTGAGCTACTACGGACAAAAAATTACAACCCATCTCACCGGGAAGTGTTTGCCAAAACGGATTAAGACCTAATTAACTTATTGGTAGTGTATTACCCGTGGATAACCACTCTCTGAGGAGGGTACTTAAGTACCGGGAAAAACTCTCTTGTACGCAATCACAACGGATACTATTTCAGGAGCAGTATTAGTCTGATTGTGAACGGAATAGCGTAAAAATGACCTTAGACAGCTACCAGTGGTAAGGTTGAAAATGATGTTTTGTTCGTTCTCCTGCTAAACCCTGGTTTACCAAAATCCCCACCGCATGGACAGAATTCAATAACTACGTCCCAATCGGGCCATCATAAACAGGAACATGGTCTACTGACAGCCTGATTTGTATCTTTGGCCAATTCTTTTGTCCGGTTCACCCCTTTCTTTAGTTTTCAGACTTATGGCGATCCGTACCTTTAACCCGTTCCGGCAAGATCACCAGCCGGACGCCCATTCTCTGGCCGTGCGCGTACGCCAGCCGGGTCAGCAGGATCGCTCCGGCGAACGGCTGCACCGGCAAATTAACAAGATACTGGTGCAGGTGTCGGTCGTGACGGGCCTGTTCATGGGGCTGATATCGCTGCTGTTCTACGAGGTGATTGATGCCCGTCCGGAGCTGGACGTAGCGACTTTCTCATTCGGAATGGCATTTGTGTTCACGGTGCTGATCTGGCTGTTCAACATCTACGTCAACAACCGCCGGGGCCTGCCCATTATTTATCGGTTCCTTAAACCGGATTACGAGTTCAGCGGGCGAGTGATTATTTGTTTGCTCATTGGCCAGGTACTGCTTCGGGGCTGGACGGGGCTGGACGTGTTTTATCGGATGGAAAGCACCGGCACCAGCAACATTGCGGGCGTACTACAAGTGCGGGGGCTGCTGATCGTGGCCTTTTCATTGATTACTACGTGGGGAGTCGAAAAAGCGTTAGTACAGCAACAGGCGATGGGACTGATATCGAAATTGAAAGAAGAGAATTTTCAGGCTAAATACGAGGTACTCAAGCAGCAGATCAACCCGCATTTCCTGTTCAACTCGCTCAACATCCTGAAAGGTATGATTCGCACCGGCAACGAAGATGCGGAAGAATACCTGATTAAATTAGCCGAGGTGTACCGCTACATTCTGCAAAGCAACGCCAAAGAGGATGTGGTGCTGGCCGACGAACTGCTGATGCTCGAATCGTATCATTTCATGCTCAAAAACCGTTTCCGCGATGCCATTGAGCTAACCATTGATCTCTCGGCCGAAACCCGCCGGTCGGTGTTGCCGCCCCTGACATTTCAAATGCTGATGGAAAACTGCGTGAAGCATAACGTGCTGACCCAGAGCCGAAAACTGTATGTGAGCGTCGAAGAACGTGACGGACAGGTGCTATTCCGCAATAATTTTCAGCCCAAGCAGTCGCTGCTGTCGGCCACGCACGTGGGCCTCGAAAACCTGACCCGGCGCTACGAACACCTTTGCGGAACGCCCCTGACGCTGGAGCAGGACAGCCAGTTTTTTACCGTTTTCTTACCCATCATCCCGCCCGCCCATGACCGTCCTGATTCTGGAAGATGAAGCCATCACGGCCGAAGAACTGCGCCACTATGTGCGCGACATCGACCCAACCATCGACGTGCTGGCCATGCTGGAAACGGTGGAAGACGCCGTTCATTTCCTGACTACACACGGCAGCCCCGACCTGATTTTTTCCGATATCCAGTTGGCGGATGGCCTGAGTTTCGAGGTGTTTGAACAGGTAATGGTTCGCTGCCCGGTAATTTTCTGCACTGCTTTTGACGAATACGCCATGCAGGCATTCTCTACTAACGGCATCGACTACGTCCTTAAGCCCTTCGACCGCAAAGCCGTTGCCAGCAGCCTGAGTAAGTTCAGAACGCTGCAAACTGCTTTTCAGCGCAGCCTGCCCGCTCCAGCATCCACCCTGAACGAACCGCTCCAGCGGCTCATCGAGCAGTTGCGGCCCGCCCGTCGTTCCAGTTTCTTAGTGAATTACAAAGGGAAATATTATCCCGTTCCAGTAAGCGAAATTGCGTTCTTCTACACCGAAAACGAGATCGTCTGGCTGCACAAATCGTCGGGGGAGAAGTACGTCCTCGATTACAAACTCGACCAGTTAGAAACGCTTCTCGACCCGACCTTGTTCTACCGGGCCAACCGGCAGTTTATCATCCGCTACGACGCCATTCGGGAGTTCGAGCCGTACTTCAACCGGAAGCTCGCCATCCGGCTGAATTCCGCCACGCCGGAGCCGGTCATCATCAGCAAAGCCAAAGCGGGCGATTTCGTCCGCTGGTTAGAGCAGCGATGAATGGTTACCCATTAAGCTGCTACCCTATTTTGCCCGCCTGACCCGGCATATTGCCCGCTTCCCCGCATTGATCACCCCCTCCGTTCATCCTGCGGCTACTTTTGGTGCATTACTACGCACAAATCGCTACGCAGGCATGAAACGACTATTGACAGGGCTGCTTTTTGTGCTCCTCAGCGGGCCACAAGTTAGCCACGCCCGGTCCACCATTGATTCGCTCCGGCTCACGCTCCCCCAGGCTGAGACCCAGTTCCGACAGCATAATCTGTCGCTGCTGGCTACCCACTTAGGCATTGACGAATACCGGGCCTATCAGGCACAGGCCAAACTGTTCGCCAACCCAACCATCTACATTGAGCAGATGCCCTACAACCGGCAGACGCGCGAGTTTATGCCCGTTGGCCAGAACAACTCCCAGCAAGTTGTTCAGGTGCAACAACTGCTGCTGCTGGCCGGGAAACGCAACAAACAACTGGCATTGGCGGCTACCAACACAAAAATAGCTGCCGACCGTTTTGAAGACCTGCTCAGGACGCTTTCATACCAGTTGCGGTCAGCTCTTTACGATCTGTACTACCAGCAGCAGGCGTTGGGCGTCTATGAACAGGAAAGCAGTACGCTCAGCCAGACCGTTGCGCTTTACCAGCAGCAGTACGACAAGGGCAATGTGCCACTGAAGGATCTGACCCGGCTCAAGGCGTACCTGTTTAACTTAGCCAATGAACGCCAGCAGCGATTGGCCCTGATTGCCGATGATCAGGCCACGCTGTCGGTACTGCTCAACACCGCCCCCGATCAGCCCATCCAACCCATTGCCGATGCGATGGACCCCGACCCCCGGCGTGACCCGGCCCGGCTGGCGCTCGATAGTTTGGTGGCCGCTGCCGAACGCAACCGGCCCGATCTGCGCGGCTACCGCGATCAGGTGACGGCCGAACGCCAAAACCTCACCCTCCAGCGGGCGGTGGCCGTTCCCGATCTGATGGTGCAGGGCACCTTCGACCGCAACGGTAGCTACATCCCCAATTATTTCGGTGTGGGCGTAGGCATGGGCCTCCCGTTTTTCAACCGGAATCAGGGCAACATTCAGGCAGCCCGCGTTCGTACCCAGAGCAGCCAGCAAGCAGCGTCGGCCTACAAACTTCAGGTGGAGAGTGAATTGCAGCGGTCACTGACCAAAGCGCGGCAGGCCGACTTGCTGTACCGCACCTTCGACCGTCGCTTTAACAGCGATTTTAGTCGGCTCATCGAAGGTGTCACGCTCAACTACCGCAAGCAAAACATCAATGTGGTTGAGTTTTTGGACTTTTTCGACTCCTATAAAACCAGCCAGCTTCAGTTCATTCAGCTCCAGAATGACCGGATGCAGCGGCTCGAAGAACTCAGTTTAGCCGTCGGCAGCGATCCATTTTCCCACTAAGTCAACCGAAATTTCACTTTACTATCATGCAAATACCCCATTTTTTTCGCATTCTCTATCTGATTTTGCCCGCCGTCGCCCTGTGTGGTACGCTGCTGAGCGGTTGTCAATCCGACGCAACTACGACCAACGCGTCTGGCAACCCGGAGAAGCCGGTCAATTTGCTCGCGTCGGCTACATTCGACACGGCCAAAATGATCCCGGTGACCAACGAGATTGTCCTGACGGGTAAAATTACCTTCAACCAGGATAAGGTCGTGAAGGTGTTTCCGCTGGTGGGCGGTCACATTGAAGCGGTTAAGTCGGACCTCGGCGATTACGTGCGCAAAGGCCAGACGCTGGCCATCATCCGGTCGGGTGAAATGGCCGACGTAGCGCAGCAGGCCATTACCGCCAGAGGGGAGTTAGCCGTGGCCCTGAAAAACAATCAGGTAAGTGAGGACATGGCCAAAGGTGGATTGTCGTCCCAGCGCGAAGTGGTAGCCACCCGCGAACAGCTACAGGCCGCCAGAGGGGAGGTGAACCGGGTGAACGAACGACGTAGCATTCTGGGTGGCAGCGGCTCGTCAGTCTACATTGTGAAAGCGCCCGTGAGCGGATTCGTAGTCGAAAAAACGGCTTCGCCGGGCATGGAACTGCGCTCAGACGATCCCGAAAATCTGTTCACCATCTCCAACCTGGATCACGTCTGGGTAATGGCTAACGTGTATGAATCGGATTTAGCCAACGTCCACGAGGGCGATATGGCCCACATCACCACGCTGTCGTACCCCGGCCGCGTGTACCAGGGGCGCATCGACAAGGTATTCAACGTGCTTGACCCCGACAGTAAAACCGAGAAAGTTCGCATCACGCTCTCAAATGCAGATAATACGCTCAAGCCGGAGATGTTCGCCAACGTGAGCGTCCAGTATGCGGGCAACGACCGGCGGGTGGCTATTCCGGCCAAAGCCATCGTGTTTGCCGAAAGCCGCAACTTCGTAGTCATCGTCAACGCCCGCAACCAGCCCGTTGTGCGCGAAGTGGACCCCTTCAAAACCATCGGTAGTACCACTTACCTCAACAGTGGCGTAAAAGCCGGGGAGCGCGTCGTGACCCAGAACCAACTCCTGATTTACACCGCACTGGGCAATTAACTAAACCTGTAGGCCGGGTCGGCCTGCAGGTTTACACGAGAGAAAACTATGAACAAGTTCATTAAAAGCATTCTGACATTCTCGCTGAAGAACCGGTTTTTTATCTTCTTCATGACCGGGCTGATTGTTGTGGGTGGCTACGTTAGCTACCAGAATACGCCGATTGAAGCCTTCCCTGACGTCACCAACACCCGCATCACGATTATAACGCAGTGGCCGGGCCGCTCGGCGGAGGAGGTGGAAAAGTTCGTAACCATCCCGGTAGAAATTGGCTTGAACTCGGTCCAGAAGAAGACCGATGTCCGCTCGACCACGCTTTTTGGGCTGTCGGTGGTTAACGTGATGTTCGACGATGGCGTGGACGATATTTTTGCCCGGCAGCAGATCAACAATCTCCTGCCGGGTGTCGAACTACCCGACGGGGCCAAACCCGATGTGCAGCCGCCCTACGGCCCCACGGGTGAGATTTTCCGGTACACGCTCCAGTCGCCCACCCGCACCGTCCGCGAACTGAAAACGATTCAGGACTGGGTGCTCGACCGGCAGTTCAAGAGCATTCCGGGCGTGGCCGACGTGGTGAGTTTCGGGGGCGAAGCCAAAACGTACGAAATCCAGGTTGACCCACGCCGACTGACCGACTACAACATCACGCCCCTGCAACTCTACCAGGCGGTGGCCAACTCGAACGTGAACGTGGGGGGCGACGTGATCGAGAAAAACGCCGAAGCGTACGTCGTGCGGGGAATCGGGCTGCTCAAAAACCAGCGCGACATCGAAAACATCGTGGTTAAAAACGTGAACGGAACGCCCATCATGGTGCGTAATGTGGCACAGGTGGCCGAGTCGGCCCTGCCGCGATTGGGACAGGCCGGCCTGACGCGGCCTGGACGCGACAACCAGAACGACGTGGTAGAGGGCGTGGTGGTGATGCGCAAAGGCGAAAATCCGACGGAAGTGATTGACTTGGTGAAGGCCAAGATCCAGGAACTGAACACCAGCATCCTGCCGTCGGACGTGAAGATCAACACGTTTTATAACCGCGAAACGCTCGTTAACTTTGCTACGCGCACGGTAACGCACAACCTGCTCGAAGGCATCGTTTTCGTGACGGTGATCGTGTTTCTGTTCATGGCCGACTGGCGCACGACGCTCACGGTCTCCATCGTGATTCCGCTGGCGTTGCTGTTTGCCTTTATCTGTCTGCGGCTCAAGGGCATGAACGCCAACCTGCTCTCGATGGGGGCCATCGACTTTGGTATTATCGTGGATGGGGCGGTGGTGATGGTGGAAGGCATTTTCGTAACGCTCGACGCCAAAGCGCACCGCGACGGCATGGCGAAGTTCAACAAAGCGGCCAAAATGGGTCTGCTGCGGGCAACGGGTACGGAGATGGGCAAGGCCATTTTCTTCTCCAAAGCCATCATCATCACCTGCCTGATTCCCATTTTTGCATTCCAGAAAGTGGAGGGCAAAATGTTCTCGCCCTTAGCCTGGACACTGGGCTTTGCGCTGCTGGGTGCATTGCTGTTCACGCTGACTTTAGTACCGGTGCTTGCCAGTATCCTGCTCAACAAAAACGTCCGCGAGAAGAACAATCACTTCACTAAGTTTATCACGCGCATTGCCACGCAGTCGTTTGCGTTTACGTTTGCCCATAAAAAACTCAGCCTGCTGGTCACGGCGGTTCTGGTGGTAGTGGGTTTAATGGGATTCAGCCTGCTGGGCACCGAGTTCCTGCCCGAACTCAACGAAGGATCGATTTACGTACGGGCGTCGATGCCGATGAGTATTTCGCTACCCGAATCGGTACGGCTGACGACGCAGATGCGCCGGGTATTCGGGCAGTTCCCCGAAGTAAAGGGCGTGATTTCCCAAACGGGCCGCCCCAACGACGGTACCGACCCGACGGGTTTCTACAACGTGGAGTTCCTGGTCGATATTTACCCGAAAGACGACTGGAAACGCCCTATCACAAAACAGGAATTGATCGGGCAAATGCAGGACAAGCTAAAAGTCTTTCCCGGCATCGACTTTGGGTTTTCGCAACCCATCATGGACAACGTGGCCGAGGCTGTGTCGGGCGTGAAAGGCTCCATTGCCGTCAAAATCTACGGCAATGATTTGGCCACGCTGTCGCAGAAAGCCAATCAGGTGCAGCAGCAGCTCGCTACGGTGCGTGGCATCGAAGACCTCGGCGTAATCAAAAACCTGGGTCAGCCCGAAATGCGCATTGAATTAGATGAGTATAAACTGGCCCTCTACGGCGTCAACAAAGCCGATGCTCAGGCGGTAATCGAGATGGCCATTGGCGGCAAAGCGGCCACCCAGATTTACGAAGGCGAACGTAAATTCGACCTCCGTATCCGCTACGAACCAACTTTCCGCAAAAGTGAGATCGAAATTGCCAATCTGATGGTGCCGACCCAGAATGGCAGCCAGATTCCGATCAAGGAAATTGCCAAAGTGTATACCCAGACCGGGCCGGTGCTGATTTTTCGGGAAGGCAGCCAGCGGTTCACCGCCGTGAAGTTTTCCGTGCGGGGCCGCGACATGGGCAGTGCCATTGCCGAAGCGCAGCGGAAAGTTGCCGCTGCCGTTACGTTTCCGCCCGGCTACAGGGCCAAGTGGGCGGGCGACTTCGAGAATCAGCAGCGGGCCACCAAACGGCTGGGGCAGATGGTGCCGGTCAGTTTGGTGATGATCTTCGTGATTCTGTTCGTACTCTTCGGCAACGCCAAAGATGCCGGGCTGGTGCTCGTCAACGTGCCGTTTGCCATCATCGGCGGTATTGCGGCCCTGCTCATCACGCACGTCAACTTCAGCATTTCGGCTGGTATCGGCTTCATTGCCCTGTTCGGCATCTGCATCCAGAACGGGGTGATCCTGCTCTCGGTCTTCAAGAAAAACCTGAAGAACGGCCTGTCGCTGCCCGAGTCCATCGCCGAGGGCGTACTCTCGCGGGTGCGGCCCGTGGTGATGACGGCGATGATGGCAGCCATTGGTCTGATTCCAGCGGCCATCTCGACGGGCATCGGCTCGGAAACGTCCAAACCCCTGGCCATTGTTGTCATCGGCGGACTGATAACGGCTACGGTGCTGACGCTTCTGGTTTTTCCGCTGATTTTCTACGTGTTCTACCGGGGCAGTACAAAGAAGGTACGTCCCGATGAGCCGGTTTTAGCGGTCGCATAAAAGCTGTTTGAGTTAAATTTTAGTGATAGAAAGGAGTGATTTTTCGGGGTTAAACCTGACGGAAAAGCGCATTTTACAGGTAAAAAGAGTAACTCAAACAGCTTCTTACACAGACACTTTCAGTACGATGAGCAACTAAAATTGCCCTGACCCTAAAAATGAGCCAGTGAAAAGTGGCGGTAACGAAATCCATTGGTCAATGTCTATGGCATCTCGAAAAAACAAACAGCCGGGGTAAAACGTTATGTCGCCGGTGCAATTAACGTATTTGGAGCAGGGCTCCGCTACCATCAAACAAAAAGGTTATGAAAACGAAACTGCTTTTATCGATTGCTCTTTGCGCGGCATTAACGACCGGCGCACTGGCCCAGACTGACCAGGCCGCTACTCGTGCGGCCCGTAAAGAAAAAACCAGAGAAGATGTTAAGCGGGTTGGCGATAAAGCCGAAACCGGCGTTGCTGATGGAGCGCACGCCGTTGGTACAGCGGGTAGAGCCACAGGAAGAGCCGTTGGCAAAGCAGGCAAGGCGACAGGGAAGGCCGTGGCCACCGGTGCAAAAGCAACTGGGCGGGCTGTTACCAAAGCGACCAAGGCAACTGGCCGAGCCATTAGTGGCGAAGCGAAAAAAATTAACCACTAGTACTCGAGTCACTTTTGGGCATAAAAAAAGAGCGGTAACCAGGCCTGGTTACCGCTCTTTTTTTATGCCCAAAAGTGACTGCTGGAAGTTGGCATCAGTGAAAAATTGTGTTTCCCCCTGCTCACCAAAACGACGTATCTCAAACAGACGGTACCCGTTTAGCGGAACAGGATGGGCGTGATGTCACTCGGGGTAAATCCTGTTTATTTCCGCTCAGCTAGCGACGGGAAGGTAGTTCAGGCCAGGTAGTACCTACCTGGCCTGAACTACCTTGATTCTTGCCATAGTATCTGTAAACCGCTGCAATGGCGATAAAAGCCCCTACGAACGTCCAGAAATGATCAACGGGTTCAACAAGCGTCTGTCGATACATCACATCACCTAGCGAACAACCCGGTACTGCCTTCGTACGACTAGTTTAAGCATACACCGAACCAAATGATGACTTAAGTCACAAACAATCGTAAACTATTTCATAATTTTATTCATTTATTATGATATAAATCATAATCAGTTACTTCTTTACATATGCATCGGCATCATCCCGAACCCATCCCCATTTCCACCTCATTGAACCTGGTGCTCGACGATTCACCGTTGAAGCCGCTCCTGGACGGGTCAAAAAAACGTATTCTTTTTATAGCCCTGCTGAGTATAGGGCTAGCCGGTAGTATAGCCCTGATTGCCCGAATGCTGGTTTTTCTGATTAATCTGGTTACCAACCTTTCCTTCTTCGGGCGCTGGTCAATGGCCGAGAGCAGCCCGGCCGATGCCACACTGGGCCTGTGGGTTATTGGGTTGCCGGCTATGGGGGGAGTGATCGTAGGCCTGATGGCCTTTTATGGGTCCAAAGCCATTCGGGGTCATGGAATTCCTGAAGCAATGGAACAGATTTTAACCAACAAAAGCCGGATTAAACCGATAATCACCTTTTTGAAGCCTCTTTCAGCCGCTATCTCGATTGGTACGGGTGGCCCATTTGGGGCAGAGGGACCTATTATTGCTACGGGTGGGGCATTAGGATCAACCATTGGTCAGATCCTCACCATTAGCGATACGGAGCGAAAAACACTGCTGGCTGCCGGGGCTACGGCGGGGATGGCTACCATCTTTGGTACCCCCCTGGCCGCTATTTTCCTGGCTATCGAGTTACTGCTGTTCGAATTCTCGGCCCGGTCAATTATTCCCGTTGCGCTGGCCTGCATCACCGGAGCCGCCGGTCATCATTTACTGTTTGGCACCGAGCCGGTTTTTGCCATTGCCGGTACCATTCCCGAAGCCAGTAATGCCGCTTTGCTGGCTTATAGCGGCATTGGTTTGCTGATCGGGGTTCTTTCGGTGGGTATCACCAAACTGGTGTATTTTATTGAAGATGGCTTTGAAAAACTGCCCATTCACTGGATGTGGTGGCCCGCGCTGGGTGGACTGGCAGTGGGTATCATCGGTTATATAGCCCCAAAAACGCTGGGGGTTGGCTATAGCAATATCACCGATATTCTGTCAGGGTCGATGCCGGTGGCAGTTGTTGTATCATTGTGTCTGTTCAAACTCCTCTCGTGGGCTATCTCGCTGGGCAGCGGTACCTCTGGTGGTACGCTGGCCCCCCTGCTTACCATTGGTGGTGCTGCCGGTGCCCTGGCTGGCCATGCCGTAGGGCTGGTGTTTCCTGAACTGGACATCAATCCTTCGTTGTCGGCTTTGGTCGGTATGTCGGCCCTGTTTGCCGGGGCAAGCCGGGCGGTGCTGACATCCATCGTTTTTGCGCTGGAAACGACCCTACAGGCCAACAGCCTGCTGCCGTTGCTGGCCGCCTGTGCCGGTTCGTACAGCATCTCGTTTTTGCTGATGGAGAACACCATCATGACCGAGAAGATAGCCCGCCGGGGTACAAAAACCCCCGAATCGTACGAGCCCGACTGGCTCGAGAAATGGACCGTTGGTGATGTTTCCAGGCCCGATACCGTTTTTCTGACCGATACCAGTACCCTGCCCGAAGTGTATCACTATCTGCGGCAGTTAGCCACCAAAAGTCAGCGGTTTGTGGTCGTTGATAGCAATCAGCAGGTTACTGGCCTGGTAAGTTTGTCCATGCTCATTTCCCATCCCGATCAGGAAGCCCGGCTAAGCGACGTCCTGGCGGGCAGTCGGTACGCGTCCATTTCGCCCGGTAGTTCGTTACAGGCCGCTGTTGACCTGATGACCAGCCGACAAGTCGATATGCTGGCCGTTGTATCCGCTGATAATCAGATTGTCAGTATTCTGGATTATGAACAGTTATTCTCAGCGTATCAGGCGGGGCGGGACGAGCAAAACCACCGGAAGAAACATATTTCGGTACGAAGGTCGTTGCGAAAACGGGTTATTGCTTACCGGCGGGCAAATCAGACTAAGTAGTTATCTATCAATAAACTGCATTCGTGTAAAGTTCGATAAGAGAGTTGTTTGATGGGTAATTGTGTAAAAACGCCCGGTGAATATGGACTTTGTTTTTGCCCCGTACTCACCGGGCGGTGGTTATTTCTGGCAGGTCCGTCCTGTTGAGTCTGATGATCGGTACCGAATGACAACTCGGCTGCTAGCGGTGTAGAAGTACAGTAGAAAACGTAAATTTCCATATATACAATTTACGTTTGTGTTCATCTTTAATTCAGTATTCCGATAAAACCTCCATGAGAGCCTTAGCAGCCACTTTCCTTTTTCTTCTGTTCTTGACCGGTAAAGTACTGGCCCAGTCGGTAGATTTGGTTTCGTACCAGGAATTACCCGACCCGAAACCAGTCGATAAAACCAGCTGGTCATCCGTAAAAGCCGGGCACCATTTCAGCTTTACCACCGCCGACGTTCGGTACGGCAAACACATGGTCCCAGACCCGTCACTGGCGCAGGCCAGCTGGAAGGCCACTGCCTGGAAAGGTGAGAAAATACACACGCAGGCACTGCTCTGGAGTACATCCGCGATGCCCCAGGTGAAACTGAGCTGGTCAGACCTGAAAGACGATAAAGGCAGTACCATTCCGGCAAGTCAGGTTTCGGCCCGTTTCATTCGGTTCGTCATGACGGATGCGTCAAATCCGACAGGGGATAACTGCGATAAGCGTCCGGTTGGTAAATATGATTCGTCCCTGGTGGCGGACCCCATCGACTTGGTTCAGGTGCGGGACGTGCCGCAGCAAACCGCTCAACCCGTCTGGCTGAGTGTGACGGTTCCGGCTACGGCCCTGACCGGACGTTACGTGGGCACTCTGACCGCCACCAGTCCGTCAATGCCCAAACCAATCGTTTTGTCGTACAGCATCGACGTACAGAATCGTACGCTGCCCGCTCCGAAAGACTGGACGTTTCATCTGGATTTATGGCAGAATCCGTACTCGGTGGCGCGGGTACACGGCGTGAAAGTATGGTCGAAGGAGCACATGGATCTCATGCGGCCGTACATGAAAATGCTGGCCGACGCCGGGCAAAAATCCATTACGGCCACGATTATTAACGACCCCTGGCAGAGTCAGACGGAGGATGTGTACGGGTCGATGGTGAACTGGACCAAAAAGAAAGACGGCACCTGGGCGTACGATTATACGATTTTCGACCAGTGGGTAAATTACATGATGGACCTGGGCATCAATAAGTTTATCAACTGTTACAGCATGATTCCCTGGAATCTGAAATTCAGTTATTACGATGAGGCTACCCAAAAAGATGCGTTCATAATCGCTAAAACGGGTACGCCCGAATACGAAGCGCATTGGCGACCCATGCTAACCGACTTTGCCAGACACCTGAAACAAAAAGGCTGGTTTGAAAAAACAACCATCGCCATGGATGAGCGGCCGATGAAAGCCATGCAGCAGGCACTGGCATTAATCAAAGGGGTCGATACAAATTTTCGGGTCTCGCTGGCGGGAAACTACCACCCCGAATTGGCAGCGGACTTGATTGACTACTCCGTAGCCACAAACCAGACAATTGATGCCCCGACCATGCAACGCCGTCAGCAGGCTGGCTTTAACACTACGTACTATACCTGCTGCGTTGAACACTATCCGAATACATTCACGTTTTCACCCCCGGCCGAAGCGACGTTTATCAGTTGGTATGCGGCCAACAAAGGGTACGATGGTTACCTGCGCTGGGCCTACAACTGCTGGGTAAAAGACCCCTTACTGGATTCCCGTTTCCGGACCTGGGCCGCTGGTGATACGTACATCGTTTACCCCGGCCCCCGAACCTCCATCCGCTTTGAGCGACTCATTGAAGGCATTCAGGATTACGAAAAAATACGTATCCTACGCGATGAATTTGCGGCAAAAGGCCAGGCTGACAAAGCCCGGCAACTCGAAAAAGCGTTGAGCCAGTTCGATATGTCTACCCTAACCACTACATCGGCGGCTGACGTGCTGAATCCCGCCAAAGCGCTTCTTAATTCCCTGTAATAGATTCACCTGACACTCCCGTTTTTAGACTCGACACGAGAAGACGTTTGGATGACTTATCCTGTTTCAACCGTCCTGAGCGAGTGGGTAGCTTGAAAAGGAAAGTCTGTACAGATCGCTGTACGGCTACCCGGATACGTACCCTGGAGCAGCCGGTCATTTTACCTTGATGAACGACTTTACGCTATGGATTCATTGACGCATGCCACGCTGGGTGCCTGCATGGGTAAACTGATGCTGGGCAAACCACTGGGCAAAAAAGCATTGCTGTGGGGAGCCATTGCCCAGAATCTGCCTGACATTGATGGCATCGCCAATCTATGGCTGCCTACTTCCGAAGGGCTACTGGCACACCGGGGCCTGACGCATTCCCTGCCTGTTGCCCTTGTGGCCGCTGCGGGCCTGGCGTGGATGGTCCACCGCTGGCAACGAAGCAACGGGGTGTCGGTTTGGCAGTGGTTCGTTTTCTTCCTGGTGCAGCTATGTCTCCACGACCTGCTCGACACCACCAATGCCTACGGCACCGGCTTGCTGGAACCGTTCAGTCATGCCCGGTTTTCGGTACATCTGCTGTACGTGCTCGACCCGCTCTTCACCCTGCCACTGCTGGTGAGCACGCTGGTACTGATAGGGTATAACCGTCGGTACAATGCCGGTCGGGTCTGGGCCATCGCGGGGCTATGCTGGGCGTTGGCCTATGTGGGAGCTGCTTCCGTGAGCAAAGCCATTGCCAGCCGGGGCATCCGGGAATCGCTGTTAGCGGCCAACCTGTCAGGAACATCGTTTTTTGCTACGCCCACCCCGTTCAACAGCCTCTTGTGGTACGTGGTAGCAACGAATAAGCTGGGGTATAGTATAGGGTATCGGTCGGCGTTTGAAAAGCCCGATCACCGAACAGGCTTCACCTTTTTCCCGCAGCAGAAGCCATTGCTGTCGGGAGTTAGCACATCGGCAGAAGTAGCCCGGCTTATTGAATTTGCGGACGGTTATTATACCGTTGAGCGGAACGGTCCGACGGGTCGAGGGCTCGGAATCAATGTGCTCCGGTTTGGGCAGGTTGGGGGCTGGCAACAGCCGACCGCCCCCTTCACCTTCCGGTATCAGTTGGGCAACGAGACCACCAACCGGCTGGTGGTGCAGCGGGGCCGCTTTGAAGGCTGGACCCAACCGGTCATTACCGCCTATCTACGGCGTATTTTTGGCGACAATCCTTTCCCCCTAACTAACCACGGCCATGCATTACCTGACTGAACTGAACTGGCTGTCGATTGGTCAGGGTCTGTACATCCTGCTTACCATTGGCGTTTGTCTGCGTATTGTTTACGATACCCGCACCACTACTAAAACCCTGGCGTATCTGTTACTGACCATTTTTCTGCCCGTGGCAGGCATGATTGTGTACTTCACGGTAGGCACCAATCTTCGGCTCAGGAGTTTGTACAGCAAAAAACTCACCAGCAACGAAACGCTGGCCATGCGAATTGACGAGCATATCGTCAGAAGTAGCCGCGAGCAGATGGAGCAGGCCACCAACGACGTACAGCAATACAGCAAACTGGCGCGGTTGATGGTACGCGACAACTCCAGCCCCCTAACGGGTAATAACCGGGTTACCCTGCTGCTTAATGGCGAGACTAAATTTCCTGATTTACTCGATGCGCTGCAACAGGCCCGGCACCATATCCACATCGAATATTACATCTACGACGACGACCGGATTGGTAATGCCATCAAAGATATTCTGATTCAGAAAGCGAAGGCTGGGGTGCCGGTGCGATTTATCTACGACGATTTTGGCAGTCGGGCCATCACCAAAAAGCTGGTGCCGGAACTCCAGGCAGCCGGGGTGCAGGCGTATCCGTTCTATAAATTGACCCTGCCTAATTTTGCCCAGCGACTCAACTACCGCAACCACCGGAAAATCGTTGTCATTGACGGGTGCACGGCTTACGTGGGGGGTATCAACGTGTCTGACCGCTACATCAACCAGCCCGACCAGCACGGCAGGCGCGTCGATTCGCCGGAGCGGGGTAGCGGGCCAATCGGTTCGCGGGGCAAAACCCCGACCAACAAGGAAAAACAGATGTTCTGGCGGGATACGCACCTGCGCATCGACGGCGCGGGCTGTTATTATTTGCAGCACCTGTTTCTGTGCGACTGGAATTTCTGCGCCGACGAGCCAGTGGACATCGACTCCTCTTTCTTCGGCAGTAACCTCGCCGATCAACCCGACCATGGCGGTGCTATGGTGCAGATTGGAGCCAGCGGTCCCGACTCCCGGCATCCGGGGCTGCTATTCGATTTTTTGCAGGCCATCAACTCCGCCGAGACCGAAATTCTGCTGACTACGCCCTACTTCATTCCCGGCGACAGCCTGCTTGACGCGCTGACGGTAGCCGCCCTGAGTGGCGTGCGGGTAAAGCTGCTGGTGCCGGGTATATCTGACTCTCGGCTGGTCAACGCGGCCGCCAGTTCATACTATGGCGATTTGATGAGCGTGGGCGTCGAAATTTACCGGTATCAGAAGGGATTCGTCCACGCCAAAACAATGGTGACCGACGAAAAACTGGCCGTGGTGGGTACCGCCAATATGGACTACCGCAGTTTCGACCTGAATTTCGAAGTAGCCGCGTTCGTCTACGATACGGACCTGGCCAACCAGCTCAAGCAGGCGTTTATCGATGACCTGTCCCACTCGGAGCGTATCGACTACGACAGGTGGCAGCAGCGGCCACGTATCCGGCGGCTGGGCCAGAAGATTGCCCGAATGGTGGCCCCACTGCTTTAATTACCCCGGTACGTCAAATAGCCGTAAGCCGGCAGGGTGATGGTGACGTGGTAATGGCTGGTACCTTTCAGCTTGAACACCACTTTGATGAACGGTTAAAAGCTATCCATTTTATTCTTCGCAGATTCAGATTTGTTGGATAATATCTTGTTCCGCCGACGTATTAGAATCAATGGTATTAGCGGCTACGGGTAAAGTACGGCAACCGGTCGAGGGGAACGGCGATGGTTTTTACGGCTGGGCCCACCACGGTACTGCCGTCATCGCCCACCCAAGTACCGGCGGGAAACGTAATGGCCCGACTTCTGGCCCCTTTTTGCACCACAGGGGCCACCAGAACCTCCGTACCCAGCATAAACTGGTCAGTAATACGGCCATAATCGGCATCGGGGTAGTTGTAGCGCATCGAGCGGGCAATCGGTTCGCCCGTTTTTGCCGACTGCCGGGCAAGTTCCACGATTCTGGGACCAAACTGCTGGTGGAGTTTGGCCGCTTTCAGGCAAATGGCGTTTTGCTCCGGGGTCAGTATCCGCCAGGGGGCCACCGAAAACTGCATCATCGGCATCAGGGCGTGTACCTGCGCCGAGCGTACAATCAACTCCCGGTCCAACCGCGACTCATCCGAAAACGCCAGCCATTGTCCCCCGCCAATCATGTCGGGGCAGGTAAAGGCGTAGCCCATCAGGCCCTGTGCCAGAATACCCGGAATAAGTTGTTGCAGGTCACCCCAGGAGTGGTCTTTATCGCTCAACCGCTGCACAAGCTGCGTACCCGCCATTTTGAACGATGCCCGGTATTCATTCAGTGGGTACTGCAACCCAATCTGCCCGAACAGTTTCGTGTGGTCGTTGGGTGTGGCCGGATTGCGCGACACCACGCTGTCGGCGTAGTACCGGGCGTCGCCCGCGTCGAATTTGAAGCCATCGACACCGTATTCCGTGACGAGGTGGTTCAGCTGGCCGTTGAACCAGGTGCGGGCGTCGGGATTGGTCAGGTCGAGTACCCCACTGTAGCCGTTCCACCAGTGTATAATGGCCGCATTATCCTGCGTGTCCTGTGACCAGTCGACGGGTTTACCGTGTTGATTACGGAGCAGTAACAGCCCTTTTTTTGCCAGATACCGAAAGTTTTCGGAGTCGGGACTCACGAACGGGCAAATCCACAGCATGACTTTGAAGCCCATGGCGTGCAGCTTCGCCATCATACCTTTAGCATCGTAGAAGCGGCCCGGCGAGAACTCCCAGGTACCGTAGTTAGTCTGCCAGGTATCGTCAATCATTAGCACGCCGGGTGGGTAGCCACTGTCGATGATGTGTCGGGCGTATTCCAGAATCTTATCTTCCTGCTGTTCGTATTTCAGTTCAATCCAGGTATTGTATTGGGGCACCGCAAACATAGCGGGGTCGGGAATCTGGCCGTTGGGCGGAAAAAACGTTTTCGACACGTATCGGTATGCCGAGGTCAGGTCGTTGCCCGCCTGCCCGTGCTTTACTGCCCCCGTCCGGCTGCTCACGGTCAGTTTACCGGAATTGAAGCGGTAGCTGATGGGGTTTTCGCACCAGACGTAACGGCCCCGGCTGGAAATGAGCAGCGGCTGCGCCTGATTATCATCGTTGTTGCCCCACATATCCCGGGTGAGTTTAGTCTGGCTGGTGTAGGGCATCTTACCGGCATCATGGCTGAGACCTCCCCACCACTCCTCACCGGGCAGCAGCGTCGTTTCGTAATTACCGGCAACCGGCGCGGGCTGAGAGAACGTCGGGTTGCTACTGCCAAAAAATAAGGCAAACAGTAGGGTAGCGGTGCGAACCAGGTGCGTCATGAATACTTTGTTTAAGGGTTCGTTTCTGTTGAAAAAGAGGATTTTTGATCTGCTCTCGCTGCTCGATATTGAGAACTGGTTTGCTGGTTGGTGACTCGGATACGTTGGAAATTCCGTCGATTACCTGCCGTTCCACCGGGACGCCGGAGCGTTCGGTAATTTGCCGGGCATGAATGTCAAAACGGTCCGGCGTCCCGGTCGCTGCTGAGTTGGGCCAGCGTTTTGGCTCCTTTTGAGGGCTTCCCGGACCACCGCTCGGGCTGCCCCTTTTGGTCTTGAAGGTTGCATCGTGGACGCGACGGGTTAAGTTGGTCATTTTTGAGCATTTTGTAGGTCTAAATTAATTGATTCAAGTTATCCTGCCTATCCCGCTTTTGGGGAGCATTATAGCTTTTTATCATCATCATCGGCAAGCTACAAAATCCAGGAATTTTACCGGCCTTCAAACCTAAAGGCCAGGGCGGTTGTTGGAGAGTTCAGCAGGGTACTTCTTGTGAGTTTTCTGTTTAATTTAGGGGTGAGGTATCTGAGAAGGGCGTTTTTTTGTTTGGTCACTACAAAAGTATCTTCTTATGGAATGCCTTTTTCTGTATTTAAGGGGATTTTAGATCGTTTCCAATACCATGCAAAAAGATACCTAATTCACCACCACTAAGTTACTAAGCAGTACTAATTCCTTGTGTAGATTAACCGTCCTGAACAATTTGGACCAACAAATCTTTATGGTATAGCCGGTTATCCGGTGTATATAATATACATGATCTCAACGATTCAGATAAAGCCGGTTCAAATCGGCACAAAAGGAATTTTTATCGCAGTGGCTATTCTGGCCAGTTGGGTGTTTATGCTGGCGTTTCTGTTTAATTACACCATCCGCTGGTATGACACGCTCGTCTACCTGTTCGTGCTTATTCAAACACATCTGTTCACGGGCGTTTTCATTACCACCCACGACTCCATTCACGGTTTGGTTGCTCCACAGTATCCTCGTGCCAATCGCTGGATTGGCCGTTTTTCGGCGCTCCTCTTCGCGTACAACAATTACGATAAATTGTACCAGAAGCACCATCTGCACCATAAGCACCCAGCCTCGCATGAAGACCCGGACTACCATAGCGGTAACCCGAATCTGCTGGCATGGTGGTTGAGCTTTCTGCTCGAATATATATCCATCTGGCAGGTGCTGGCAATGGCAGCAACTGCCACCACACTTTACCTATGGTTTCCGGTGGAAAACCTGATTACGTTCTGGATAATACCGGCCTGGCTCAGCACTGTTCAGTTGTTCATTTTTGGGACGTACCTGCCCCACCGGGGCGAACACCACACGCCCCCGCACAACGCCCGCAGCCAGAAACTGAATCACACATTGGCTTTTTTGAGCTGTTACTTTTTTGGGTATCACCAGGAACACCACGCCTACCCATATCTACCCTGGTGGAAGCTGGCTGAAGCCCGGGAAAAAACGGCGTCCCAGATGCCTTAACCCGGCGGTCAATTGCAAACTTTACTCTTTATTTTTGCGTTCAAATTAAGCATGCACCCCTCCGTTATCTGTTATGATCTGGCTTGAAATTCTGATTGTTGTTGCCACTGTTTTGCTTATGGAAGGAGCCGCCTGGTTCATCCACAAATATATTATGCACGGCCTGATGTGGAATTGGCACGCAGACCATCATAACCATCACAAGGGTTTTTTCGAGAAAAATGATTATTTCTCCGTTGTTTTCAGCGTTGTTTCGATTGTTACCATTGCGGTTGGTATGCGGGTTGAAAGCCTGTGGTTTCTGCTCTGGATCGGTATTGGTGTGATGATATACGGCGCTTTTTACTTCATATTTCACGACATTATCGTCCACCGGCGAATCAAGATCAAGTATTCGGCGAAACATCCCTATATGCGCCGGATTATGCACGCCCACTATATCCACCACCGCGTTCATACGAAAGAGGGTAGCGAGGCATTTGGATTTCTGTTCGCTCCCAAGAAATTCGAGCCAAAAGCACGGGCCTAAAATTCCCTTCAAAGTTTCCTGTTACGAATGAGGTACGACCAACTAAGGGCACTGGACGTTTTCTCCTGGGCCGCATAGCGTGTATATCCGGTTCTTGTTCCTGTAAGTTTCTTGCTTTCACAAAGGGTCACCTATCCATTTACTTCCTGTGAGCCAGTTCAGGCCCGTAAAACAGCTATTACGCTATCCCTATTTAAACGGCTGTTTTTTTGGCCTGTGCTTCCAGAATTAGCTGTAAGTCGGCGGTTTTGGCGGTCACGTGGGCGTAGGTGCCGCCCCCGGCCTAGCTTAGCTTTTGTAAGTTCTGGCCGGTGAGGGGGCTTCGGCCAAAGGTAAAGATGGTCAGGTGAATGTCCTGCCGGGAATTGTCACGGACTAGGCCAATCACGTCGTCGCTGACGGGGAATTCACCGTCGGTAGCCAGAATGATCCGGTTGTTGCCTGCCCGCAGGTAATTTTTATTCGCCACTTTATACGCCAGTCGAAGTCCGCCATTTCCATCCGTATCGCCGGTTGATTGTAGCTCGTCGATGACGCGGGTAATGGTGGCGGCTTCGGTGCCCGATGTTGGTTTTAACGCTACCCGCGCCTTCCCCGAGTAAATCACAACGGAAAGCTGGTCTACGGCACGAAGCTAACCTGAATCTATTTTCGGTGATTACAGCGGGCAAAAAACAGGTGTTTAACTTCAGCCTGCCCATCAATGCGTACACGACTATGTACAGCACCTACCTGTTTCCGATGCGGAACGGTCACCTTCTGTCCGCTTAGAAAGGCCATCTGGTTGAGTTCAAACCCGAAAACCTACACCCCGCCCGCCGACCGGAACCCGTGCTGCTAAACCGGCTCCGGCTGAATGACACCACCCTAATGCTGCACGGCCCAACGATCCCTATCCAACTTAAATCGGTCGACAACTCCTTTATGATCGAGTTCAGTACGCTGGCGGTTTCGGCGAACCAACGGTATCGGTACAAACTGGATGGCTACGATGATGACTGGAACGAGTCCGGTACCCAAACCAACGCCGTTTACACCAAACTACCCGGTGGGGAGTACGTCTTTCGGGTATTGGCCACGGCGGGCGAAAGCCAAAGCCGGGAAACCACGCTGGCTATTCATGTCGATACGGCTTTTTATAATACCCGCTGGTTTCAGGTTATGCTGGCGGCTCTGGGGTTAGCTTTGTTGTACAGCTTATACCGGTACCGGCTCCGGCAGTCGGCGCGGCTGCATCATTTTCAAATTCAGATGACGCGGCTGGAACGCGACAAGGCCGAAATTCAGTATCACAACCTGATTAATCACCTCAACCCCCACTTTCTGTTCAACAGCCTGACCTCGCTCAACAGCCTCATTCTGACCAAACCCAAAGACGCTTCTTTATTTCTGCGAAAGTTGTCGGTGATTTACCGGTATATTCTGTAAAATAAAGACTCCGAACTCGTCAGCTTTCAGGATGAGTTGACGTTCGCCCAGAACTACATAGACCTGCAAAAAACCCGGTTCGGCGAGGGCCTGCACATCCGCATCAACATAGACTCCGACTCACTGAGACTCGTCGGATTGTATCCGTTACGCTGCAAAACCAGTTCGAAAACGCCATCAAGCACAACATCGTCAGCGACGACTGCCCGCTGACCATTCTGATCTACACCGAAACCGACACGCTGATCGTGCAGAATAACCTACAGCGGAAGAGTTTCGTTGAAACCTCCAATCAGCAGGGGTTGAACAGCCTGAAATCCCTGTATCGTTACCTAAGTCCGCACGAAGTTGTCGTAACCGAAACAGCTGCTCAATTCACAGTATCAGTGCCGCTACTTTGAGTCAGGGGTGTTGGGGGTTGGTTCAATGAGAAATCGGGTAAGATACATGTCATATGGCACGTACCACCCGCCAGCTGCCGTTGCCATCCGGCTAGAGCATGACACAGGCAAGAGCGGGTGGTACGTGCTTATTCCAGTTTACCACTTGGTTTTAGCTTGCAATGAAAGTGTCAAAGTGAACAATCAACAGGGAACTAACTCCAAAACAAAAGACTGACCTGACCCAAATAGAGCAGGTATGGGCTTTGTGTATCCAATGGGATATCCACGTAGAGGTTGATTAACGTTTCACGGGAGTCAGTCTGTAGTTTTGGGGTGCAAACTCACAAACTACTGTCCTATGTATCTCACAGACTTGACTGACTCCCAATCGCGACAATATAAGTTTCCTGTGTTTCCACTATCAACGAAGCCGGTTCGTGCAAAAAGAAAGCAGAAACATCGGTGGAGAATGTACACGGCGTATTCGTGACAGCAACCGACGTAACGAAAAAAGAAACGCTCCATTTTCTCGTGAAAGTAACCGATAAGGGAATGCCTGATTCAACCCGCTACAAACGGGTAATTGTGACAGTAATACCAAAATAACTACCCGGCAAATCGGCTGTTGGGCAAGGCCGGGTGCATCCCGAAACTGTATTCACAAACAATCTCCTGATATTCGTACACAAATTTAGGAATTGTAGTTTTTTCTAGCGATCTTCGCCTTTCTTTATAAATTATTATGCAAACAGGAACTGTGAAATTTTTTAATGAAACCAAAGGATTTGGCTTCATTAACCCCGATGACGGTGGAGAGGATATTTTTGTCCATGCTTCAGGTTTAGTAGATCAAATCCGGGAGAACGACAAGGTGAAATTTAATGTTGAGACCGGTAAGAAGGGCTTAAATGCCGTGAACGTCGAAATGGTTTAATCGAAAGATACTGTAAGATAATCATTGTAAAAAACATGCCTATTAGGCATGTTTTTTTGTTATAATGAATCCACATAGAGGTATCAGAAGGATTAATAACTTGAGCAGCTTCTAAATCACAACTACGTGAATAGCATTAGTTTACTAGTTGACTCAGAGTTTAGAGCAATTCGCTAAATGGTTTATTTACTACACGCTTGATTCCCGACAATCTGGAAGGTAAAAGGACAGAGACCCATCAAAGGCACTACTTAGCCCCTGTATTCTGCCCTGATCATGTGAGTTTTATTCATACTGTAAGTTTTGGATAATCAGTTATTTATAACAGATATTCTTAGCCCAGGCAGTATAGAAAGCGCTCTCGAAGCAATTTTTTCCTTAATAGCCATCCTGGTGGACAGTAGTTGCGTCAATAATTTGGAATACGCAGGAATCAAACTTGTTATAAAAGAGTATGGACACAACGTTGGTCAGAAGGGAGTACACGACATTCTTTAGCTTAGTGAGTTTCAATCCGTTCTCTTTATAGAAAGCGACCTTCTTTACACAATAGGAGTGATCCATAAAATGTGTCGAATTATGACTGCTAACCTGACCCACTTTATGGATCATGCTCGCTCAGCCCTTTCCGATGTGCCTTTTGGAATAATATTGCCCCTAGTCTACTAATCTACCCAAATAATAGGTTCATTCGCTCCTAATTGTAAAAAACTGTACCTGCTACCCGCATTCAAGCGTTACTGACCTATGAATTTATTTAATTTTCTGACAAGTGATATCGCCATTGATTTAGGTACGGCGAATACGCTCATTATTTATAAGGATCGTATTGTGGTGGATGAGCCCTCGATTATTGCGATTGATAAAATCAGCGGTAAGGTGATGGCCATCGGGCATAAAGCCAGCCTCATGCATGAGAAAACCAACGAAAATGTCAAGACTATCCGCCCGCTCCGGGATGGTGTTATTGCCGATTTTACGGCTGCAGAACTGCTGATTCGTGGATTAATCAAAATGCTTGAAACGAGTAGGCCATTGTATGCACCCTCGCACCGAATGGTAGTTTCCATTCCGTCGGGCATTACAGAGGTCGAGAAGCGAGCCGTAAGAGACTCGTGCGAACATGCGGGAGCCAAAGAAGTGTACATGGTTTATGAGCCAATTGCAGCTGCCATCGGCATTGGCATCGATATTACGCAACCCAATGGTACGATGATCGTCGACATTGGGGGAGGCACTACTGAGATTGCCGTCATTGCCTTATCCGGGATTGTTTGTGAACAATCCATCCGAACGGCGGGCGATGTTTTTACCCGCGATATCGTCGATTACGTCCGTCGTGAACATAACTTATTCATTGGCGAACGCTCTGCTGAACAGATAAAGATGATGGTTGGCTCGGCCCTTGTTGAGTTAGCGAATCCGCCTTCGGACTATGAAGTGCGGGGGCGCGACTTAATGACGGGCATACCCAAAGAAATTAGGGTTACCTACAGTGAAATTGCGTATGCCCTGGAAAAATCAGTGTCAAAAATTGAAGAGGCCACGATGAAAGTACTGGAAATGGCACCCCCTGAATTATCGGCTGATATTTATACCAATGGAATTCATCTAACGGGGGGCGGAGCGCTGCTGCATGGTCTCGACAAGCGCCTGTCAGCAAGAACCAAATTGCCGGTTCATGTTGCTGAGGACCCCCTCAAAGCCGTTGTAAAAGGCACGGGTGAAGTTATCAAGCACAGGGACCTTTACGAAGCGGTTCTGATTCGATGAATTAGTTTGTAATACATGACTATGACTGTCCCGATTCGGGTGTGAAAAGTTCGAGCATATCTTTTCATTGTCTACTGGTACCATAGCGGCCTCGTTCGATTTTGAAGCGCTGACAGACGGTTCAAGGGAACTGGTTGTCAGCTGGATTGGGGTTTATGCTTGAAAATCAGCTACGGCGTTCTGAATTTCATGGGACTTTTAGCCCAATGCTTCCATGAGTAAACGTTCATAGGGAATAGAACCGCTAATGGCCAGTAGAGTAGTCGTGCATAATGGGGCTTACCGGATCTCCGGATCAAAAAAAAGCCCCGGCAGATTGCCAGGGCCATTTTAAAGACGATTCTAAATCAATAACTATTATGTTTTGTCCATCAAAAGTTGCCGCTTAAGGCAGTGGGTCAACTTAAACCGGGAGGGGTAACCGGGCTATGCTGCTGATGCGCAGACAAATCTGCCCCAGTTCGATTGACGAGTTAGCCTCATCGATCTCGTTTTTCCAACCCACTAGATGGGTTTTGATAGGCGGAGATCCAGCGATTCGGTCAAGCTGGGGCAGGGCCGTATTTAAAACAGCTTTGGCCGCCGATAGCATTTTAAGCATCTTGGATACCGGGTTAATACCCTGAGTTTGATTCCGTTCGGCAATCACCAATGTCTCGAAGCTACGGGCTTTTAAAAAGGAACCTTCTCCCAGGCCGCTCATGACCAGATTTTTAAAGGAGTTATCATATGTTTGAAAATCGTTGTTACTCATTCACTAGTTGGTTTACCTGTCTTTGTATTAATGGTATAAATATATGAATAAAATATCGACTTGTTGGCACGCCTGGAAGCTGACTGTTGGGCGCATTGCTCCAAGCTACTTTTTGGAAGAGGAACCAGTCAACCCGCACCGCTCTGAAGTGCAGTGAACACGTTGGCTACTATCGCCAACGTGTTCACTGGCTCGGCTAGGAAATAGGGGTGCCTAAGAAACTGGTCCTAAGTCTGGAGTTTTTTACAGCACCTAGGGAGCCTTACAGACTCAGCAAAAAGCTTGACAAACCAGCAATCAGTCCATTTTCACGTATTTCTGCCAGTTATGTTCTTCTTTGAACCCTAGAACTTCACGAATTTTTCGATTGGAAAACAAGGCTTCATTTTTCCCCAGTTCGCGAGTAATGGGCACACCAGGGAAAAATCGTTCAGCCAATTCTTTGCTGGGGATAATGGCCCCGTTTTGATCGTTTCCGGCATTGAAGACCTGATAGCCCAGGTCATCTTTTTGCAAACATAAATCCACAATCTGTCCCAGGTCACGCGCATCAATATAACAGAACGCATTCCTGCGTCGCACCTCAGGGTTTTTGAAATAATGGGGAAACAGTTCAGCGTACTCATGCGGCTCAATCACATTCCCGATGCGAAGGGCATAAATATCAACCCCTGACCGTCGCTGGAAGCTGCGTGCCGTTTTCTCATTGACAACTTTCGATAAACCGTAGCTATCCATGGGATCTACGTCATAGTCCTCCTCCAATGGCAACACATTAGGGTTGGTTTTGCCATCGGAAAAACAGATACCATAAGTAGTCTCGGAGGACGCAATAATAATCTTCTTGATGCCCAGCTTAACAGCCGCTTCAATCACATTATAGGTACCCATGGTGTTGATCCGAAACGTTTCATTATCGGGTTTGAGTAAGATCCTAGGCACGGCAGCAAAATGGACTATCGCATCAAATTTCGGTACGCCATTACCGGATTCCAACTCATCTAAGCCCGCATACGAACTCATGGCATCAAACATTTGTCCGGAATCCGTAATGTCAGCGACCAGATTGTCTACCCCCGGATGATCCAAAGGCATTAGGTCTACATTCATCACTTTATGTCCCTGGTCGAGAAGGTAGGGAATGACGTGTTTTCCTGCTTTTCCCGATCCCCCTGTAAAAAATAACCGCTTTTTAGTCATGTGTTCTCCTGGTTAACTAATGATTTTTCTTGTTACTGACCGATACTATTTGCGTTGCTCATCCTGTGTCAATTTAACAATTATTTTTCAGGGCTATTGAGCGCATGTTGGGCAATTAGGTTTGGGCCTTTGTTCCGCTTTTTAAACTAAAATGATCTACCTGTGGGTTTGAAATTCCTCTACTCCGGCATCCTGGTCAGCTAAACGTATGTTTTCCCAGATTAGGTACGTGAGCCGTAGCGAAACATAGGGGCGGCTCATGCCCGCGTCGGTGAACCGGTACGATTCGGAAGAACCGTCCTCAGGAGAACTATTGCCATCTCTGAGGATTACTCCAGCTACCTTTATGGTTCCCCAAAGAATTAGTTTAGCTTTTTCAGCCAGATATTCCGTACCGAAACTTTGGTAGTGGCTTCGATTTCAATGCCAATCTGACCCGTCTGATTGTTGGAGGAAGTCGGATCATCGTCGATCATAACGGCCATCAGTTGACCATTCAAAATATGAATGAATGTGCCACCCCGGGCAATTACGGTATATTGATTCCAGTCATTGGGTTTGATATGCTTGCTTGCCAGAGTATCCCGGTCACCAATAATCCCCATTAAGCGTTTTCGCTTAGTACCAAATCCTTCCACTACCTGTCCCCGCCAGGCCAGAATTCGCATGGGCGTATTTTCCGAGTAAAACTGTCCGGTCCACGGCTGACTGGGCCAGAAATCGGCCTGTGGACCCGTCATCATCCAGTTCAGATTGACCGGCCCTACGTTGGCAGTCACTTTTGGCGAAATGGGCGCCAGCCACGGAAGTCCTGTCCGGCTTCGGTACTGCATACCGCTGCCGCCGTCGCCTTCTACTTTGATTTCAAACTTTAAGGTGAAATCTTTGGCCTCAACACCCCGATACGCGATATAGCTGTTGCCACTTGGATTTTCGGGCGTTGATTCACCTACGATAAGTCCGTTCTCAACCCGCCAGAACTTCGGATTTCCGTCCCAGTCTTTCAGGTTTTCCCCGTTAAATAGCGATACGTATCCCTCGTGGTCGTTGAAATCAATGGGGTCAGGTTGAGTAAATTGGCTAACCTTTCTGGGCGGGGGTGTCGTGGAGGTTGGTTGCTGAGCCAGTGCGGTGCTGATTGGGAACAACAGGAGCAATGTGTGTAAAATACCTGATAACCAGTGCATTATTTTGATTTTTGTGTAGCGGGCTTTAGATTTACAGACCATAAAAAGTAGGTTAAAATGCCAATAGTTTTCTTTTTGATAGGGCAAGGTAGACGATTAACCCGCTTTCCCGGCGTCAATGATAGGCGAGTTAAGGGTGAATATCGCGTTAACTTTTATAAAAATCACCTACTCCGTATTTCGGGCCCGAATCAGAACCAGAAATCCCTCTCCGTATAGCTATGAGAGGGATTTCTGGTTCTCACAACCTAAACAACGCATATCCTACCACAACTGGTTACTAATCCTAGTACTGGGCATTAGTTTCGGGCATAATCTGGAGCAAGTAGTAAAGTCCTCATTGGTGACCTGCTTTTCTAGCGGCAGGAAACTCAGCCAGTGTTGAAATCGGGGTATACTGTAAGACGTACTACGTGCTGACTGGTCGGCTATTTCAGCCTATAATCTGTCCAAAAACGCGCCGAAATTCACCTTGTCAAGCCGACTTCTGCGCGTTTCCTGCCCTCTTGTATGCTTGTTGGTAAGCCTACATGTAATTGCCTCGGTATTCACTTTTCAAGAACATTTATAACCAAATTTACAATTAGTCCTATTACCTATTAAATTCTGGGAAAAGCTGTTTTTGCCAATTTTTTTTAGTACTATATTGCATGACTTTGTTACAAACGCCCGTCAGCCCGGTTGCTAGCTACACATATAAGCATAAGCCAGGCTATCCGTTACTTTAGATTTTCTCAATTATCGCTGCTTTTTTTTGCTATTTTCCTAACAGGAGTAGGAAGAAAGGGCCTTACCCAACACTGTTACGACCATGTCTGATCAGGTTGACCAGCCGGCGGGCCTTTACCGCCCCGAATTCGAACACGATAACTGCGGTATCGGCTTTGTTGCCCATATCAAAGGTCGTAAGTCTCACCAGATTGTTGCCGATGCGTTACAGATGCTCAGGCGGATGGAGCATCGGGGAGCCGTTGGCTCTGAACCAAACTCCGGCGACGGAGCAGGACTGCTTATCCAGTTACCCCATGAGTTTTTTGTAGACGAAACCCGCAAACTGGGCATTCATCTCCCCCCCGCGCTGGAATATGGCGTGGGTATGGTCTATTTTCCCAAAGATGTATGGCTGCGCGAAGAGTGCCGTGCCATATTGAACCGGAAAATGAAAAAGATTGGCCTGGAGTTGCTCTGCTACCGGGTCGTACCCGTCAACAATAGTGATCTGGGTAATGGCTCGCGGTCGGCTGAGCCCCAAATGGAGCAGGTCTTTATTAAACGGCCTTCCGAAATAACTAACCCCGATGACTTTGAGCGAAAACTATACATTTTACGGAATACCAGCACCCGTATTATCAATGAAACGATAAACGGCGTTGACCATTTTTACTTCTCGTCCCTTTCCTGCCGGACTATCACCTACAAAGGGCAGCTAACGACCCTGCAACTGGAGCCTTACTTCCCGGATCTTCAGCAGGAAGAGGTTGTTTCAGCCATTGGCGTTGTCCACTCTCGCTTTTCAACCAATACATTTCCCTCCTGGAAACTGGCGCAACCCTTCCGGTACATTGCCCACAATGGCGAGATAAATACGGTACGGGGCAATGTAAACTGGATGAAGGCGGCCGAAGGTCTGCTTAAGTCATCCAAGTTTACCCAGGATGAAATGGATATGCTGCTGCCCATCTGCGACCCCAGGCAGTCGGACTCCGCCAACCTGGATAATGCCATTGAATTGCTGGTGATGAGTGGCCGTTCGCTGCCTCACGTCATGATGATGCTCGTCCCTGAAGCTTGGGATGGTAATGACGACATGGACCCCGTCCGTAAGGCATTTTACGAATTCCACGCGGCCCTGATTGAACCCTGGGATGGACCCGCTTCTATTTCGTTCACCGATGGCCGCATCGTAGGGGCTACCCTCGACCGGAATGGCCTGCGCCCTTCCCGGTTCTGGGTTACCAATGAGGATATCGTGATTATGGCGTCTGAGGTAGGCGTACTCGATATCGATCCCGCAACGGTGGTGTCGAAAGGGCGTTTACAGCCGGGTAAAATGTTCCTGGTCGATATGGAGCAGGGGCGAATTGTGTCGGACGAAGAGATAAAAGCCGAACTGTGTGGCCGCAAGCCCTACCAGGAATGGCTCGACCAGAACAAGATAAAGCTACAGGATTTAGAAACACCCATCCGGACCTATAGTCATTATGACCCGGCTAAACTGCTCCGGATGCAACAGGCTTTTGGCTTTACCTCCGAAGACCTTCGGATGATTCTGGCCCCGATGGTGGAGACGGGTAAGGAAGCCCTCGGCTCAATGGGTACTGATGTGCCGCTGGCTATTCTGTCGGAGCAGAGCCAGCACATGAGCCACTATTTCAAGCAGTTATTTGCCCAGGTAACTAATCCCCCCATCGACTCCATCCGGGAGCGGTCTATTATGTCGCTCATCTCCTTTGTGGGGGCAACGTATAATCTGCTGAGTGAATCGCCGGTACACTGCCGTCAGATTGAACTCGATCAGCCGGTGCTGACCACCAAGGAGTTCGATAAACTACGGTTTATTGACCGGCCTAAGTTCCAGGCCAAAACGATCAACTGCCTGTTCACCGCCGATGGAAAAGGGCAGTCCCTCGAACGCGCTCTGGACCGGATTTGCCGCTACGCCGAAGATGCCATTCATGATGGGTACTCCATCCTTATTCTATCGGACCGGGCCATCGACTCCAGTCACGCCCCCATTCCATCGCTACTGGCTACTTCGGCCATTCACCACTACCTGATTCGTCAGGGATTACGGGGTAAGGTTGGTCTGTTGGTGGAAGCGGGCGATGCCTGGGAAACGCACCATGTGGCTACGCTTATTGGCTACGGGGCATCGGGCGTAAACCCGTACATGGCCTTCGAAACTATTGCCAACATGAAGCAGAAAGGACTGCTGACGGTTGACTACGACCTCGATAAACTCTACCGAAACTACATTAAAGCCGTCAACGGTGAGTTGCTGAAGATCTTCTCGAAGATGGGGATTTCAACCCTGCAATCGTATCAGGGAGCCATGATCTTCGAGTGCCTAGGCTTGAATAACGACGTCATTAGCCGGTATTTTACGGGTACTATATCGCGCATTGGCGGCATGGGGCTGGACGAAATTGCCCGCGAAATTCTGGTGCGGCACTCGGTGGCTTTCCCCGATATGCCCGTATTGGCTCCCCGGCTGGAGGTGGGCGGTATTTACCAGTGGAAACAACGGGGTGAACGGCATATTTTTAATCCTGACACCATCCACCTGCTACAGCAGTCGACGAAGAAAAACGACTTTTCTATTTTTAAGAAATACTCCAAACTGATTGACGATCAGACGCAAAAGGCCATTACGCTGCGCGGGCTGCTGAAATTCAAAAAAGGTACCCCCATACCGCTGGACGAAGTGGAGCCGGTCGAAAGCATCTTCAAACGCTTCGCTACGGGGGCCATGTCGTTTGGTTCTATCTCGTGGGAAGCGCATACGACCTTAGCCATTGCCATGAACCGCATTGGCGGCAAAAGCAATTCGGGCGAGGGCGGTGAGGATGAACTGCGCTACACGCCACTGGAAAACGGCGATAGCATGAATTCGGCAATCAAGCAGGTAGCTTCGGGCCGTTTTGGCGTAACGAGTTATTACCTCACCAACGCCCGCGAACTACAGATTAAGATGGCGCAGGGGGCTAAACCCGGCGAAGGTGGTCAGTTGCCCGGTTTCAAAGTCGATGACTGGATTGGACGGACGCGCCACTCCACCCCCGGTGTGGGCCTGATTTCGCCCCCTCCTCACCACGATATTTACTCGATTGAGGATTTAGCTCAGCTTATCTCCGACCTGAAAAATGCCAACCGGGCCGCCCGTATTAGCGTGAAGCTGGTATCGGAAGCCGGGGTGGGTACCATCGCCACCGGCGTAGCCAAAGCCCACGCCGACCATATCCTGATTTCGGGTCATGATGGTGGTACGGGTGCTTCTCCGCTGTCGAGTATCCGGCACGCGGGGCTGCCGTGGGAACTGGGGCTGGCCGAAGCGCATCAGACACTGGTTAAGAACAAACTGCGCGGTCGGGTAACAGTGCAGGCCGACGGGCAGATGCGTACCGGTCGCGATTTGGCGATTGCCGCGTTGCTGGGTGCCGAAGAGTTCGGGGTTGCTACGGCGGCTCTGGTGGCTGCGGGTTGCATCATGATGCGGAAGTGTCACCTGAACACCTGCCCGGTGGGTGTGGCCACGCAGAACAAGGAACTACGCGCCCTGTTTACGGGTAAGCCGGAGCACGTCGTGAATATGTTCACGTTCCTGGCTATGGAACTGCGCGAGATTATGGCCGAACTGGGCTTCCGTACCATCAACGAAATGGTGGGACAGGCACAGATGCTGGAACTTCGCGACAACCTGCCGCACTGGAAATACAAGAACCTAAACCTCGATGCGCTCCTGTACAAAGAGCCAACCAACCTGGATGTGGCCCTGTATCAGCAGGAAGAGCAAAACCATTACCTGGATGATGTACTCGACCGGAAACTGATTGAGGTAGCAAAACCCTTACTGGACGATACCGCACTTGGCGCATCCGAATCGGTTTATGCCGAGTTTACGGTACAGAACATCGATAGGAGCATTGGTACGATGCTGTCCAACGAAATTTCGAAAGTGTACGGTGGTCCGGGCCTGCCAGAGGGTTCGATACACATCAAACTCCGGGGAACGGCCGGTCAGAGTTTTGGGGCTTTTGCCACGAGTGGTATCAAACTCGAACTGGAAGGCGATGCCAATGATTACTTCGGAAAAGGACTCTGCGGTGCTCAGCTCATCGTTTATCCCGACCGGGCGTCCCAGTTTAAACCGGAGGCCAACAGCATCGTCGGTAATGTGTCGTTCTACGGAGCCACGTCGGGCGAAGCCTTTATCCGGGGCATGGCCGGGGAGCGTTTCTGCGTCCGGAATTCAGGGGCCAAAGTGGTGGTAGAAGGCGTGGGCGACCACGGTCTGGAATATATGACGGGTGGTCTGGTTGTTATTCTGGGGCAGACGGGGCGCAACTTTGCCGCCGGTATGTCGGGTGGGGTCGCGTACGTGTATGACCAGGACGGTACGTTTGCGGCCAAAGTAAACCCGGACATGGTCGATCTGGAAACCCTGACCGAAGAAGACCAGGGTATTCTCCGGGAGTACGTTGAGAAGCATTTTCAATATACCACCAGCAATGTAGCCTTAACCCTGATTCAGGACTGGGATAATCAGATTGGGCAGTTCGTGAAAGTGATGCCGGGCGATTTCCGACAGGCATTAGCCGGGCGGGGTATTTCGCTGGCCGATCAGCTTCGCGATAAGAGTGTCGTGTACCAGGATATAACCGTGGATTTGACGCAGGGGTAGCGGATGAAACTCCCAAACGGCGAACAGGCCGAAGTTACTGCGAGAAAACTGACTATCTATCTTCTGGACGGTGCTCATCCGCAGAATAAAGGCAAAGCCGCATTTTATGAACTTGTGGGCTATAACCAATAAGATCCTGACGCGTTGAAAGAAGCATTGCTGGAACTTGTTTTGGAGTCGGAGGTTACCAAAATTATTGAAACTGACTTTGGTAAACGATATGTCGTTGAAGGCTGGCTACCGTGTCCGAATGGGAAATCGTATCCATTACGAACGGTCTGGTTTGTCAATAATGGCGAAACAATCCCTAAATTAGTAACGGCATAGCCAAACTAATGAGACAATGATTGATGAATGTAACTTGGTGGCTTTATTAATAGATCTTCCCAGCCTTGGCCTGGTTCGGGGCGATGTCGGGACAGTGGCGATGATACATGGCCGCCGGGAAGGTTTTGAGGTAGAATTCGTGAATGCTCAGGGGCGAACGATTGGCGTTGAAACGCTCATGGCAAACCAGGTCAAAAAGATTGAAGAAAGTAAAGCGATTCTTCACGTTTCAGAAATGGCTCTTGTATGAACAAATCACCCCTTCTACTTTTCTTTGCATTGAAAAAGGTCTGAACACGATGAAAAACTGGGATGAACTTACCGCCCACTCCGAGCTATTGGCCGCTCAGGAGATTAAACAATCGTTCGACGAGGGTAACCTAACTGATGTCGAAGAAGGTTTGGTGCAGTTAATTGAAACGATGGCGCGTTCAGAGAAAAGAGCCTTGCAAAGTCAGCTAATTAGACTGATGATGCATATTATCAAGTGGCACATTCAGCCCGAAAGGCAAACGAGAAGCTGGCTGCTTAGTATTCAGAATGCCCGTTTTGAAATCGTTAAACTCCAGCAGTATACGCCATCGCTGAATAAAACCTATGTTGACAGTATCTGGGATGAGTCGCTGACCGAGGCACGGGAAGAAGCTGAAATCGAGACCGGCGAGGCCAATGCATCCCTCGTACTGACGTGGGAAGACGTATTTGACAAAAAATACCTGTTGTAACGAAACGAATGGGAAAACCTACCGGATTTTTAGAATTTGCGCGCGAACTACCCAAGAAGCGCGACCCGCAGCAGCGGGTTCATGACTATAAGGAAATTGAGGTGCAGTTCACCCCGCAGGATACCCAGCGGCAGGCTGCCCGGTGCATGGACTGCGGCACGCCGTTTTGCCACAGCGGTTGCCCCCTGGGCAATATCATTCCTGAGTTCAATGATGCCGTGTACGAACAGAACTGGGCCTATGCCTACGAGATTCTGGCCAGTACCAACAACTTCCCGGAGTTTACGGGCCGAATCTGCCCGGCTCCCTGCGAAGCGTCGTGCGTGCTGGGTATCAACAAGCCACCCGTGGCGATTGAGTTTATCGAAAAATCAATTGCCGAAGAAGCCTTCAAACAGGGATACGTAACGCCCAAAATCCCGACAGAACGGACGGGTAAGCAGGTAGCCATTGTGGGTTCCGGCCCGGCGGGGCTGGCGGCTGCCGCGCAAATGAATAAAGCAGGGCATACCGTTACCGTATTTGAACGCGCCGACCAGATTGGCGGACTCCTGCGCTACGGCATCCCCGACTTCAAACTCGAAAAATGGACCATCGACCGTCGGCTGGCCGTTATGGAAGCCGAAGGGATACTATTTAAGCCGGGCGTTAACGTAGGTAAAGATCTGAAAGCGAACGATCTGCTGAATGACTTCGACGTAATCATGCTCACTGGCGGCTCAACCGTGCCCCGCGATTTACCGATTCCGGGTCGGGACTTGAAAGGGGTTTACCCCGCCATGCAGTTCCTGAGTCAGCAGAACAAACGGAATGCCGAACGTCCGGTGGAAGTAGACCATCAGGGGGAGACCTATACCGATGGCGATATTCTGGCGACGGGTAAAAACGTGGTGGTTATTGGCGGTGGTGACACCGGTTCCGACTGTGTTGGCACGTCTAACCGCCATGAGGCTGCCAGCGTAACCCAGATTGAACTGATGCCCATGCCCCCGCAGGACCGGGCCGAAAGCACACCCTGGCCCAACTGGCCCATGATGCTCCGTACCAGCACCTCGCACGAGGAAGGGTGTGAGCGGCAATGGTCCATCAACACCAAAGAATTTATTGGCGATGAGAACGGCAACCTGAAAGCCTTGCGGCTGGTCGACCTGACCTGGGAAAACAAAAATGGCCGGATGCAAATGGTGGAACTACCCGGTTCGGAGCGCGACGTTCCCTGCGAACTGGCGCTACTGGCGGCTGGTTTCCTGCACCCGCAACACAACGGCCTGCTGGACGACCTCGGTGTCGAGTATGATGAACGCGGCAACGTGAAAGCCGTTAAGTACCAGACCACAACGAACCCGAAGGTGTTTGCGGCTGGTGACCTGCGCCGGGGGCAATCACTGGTGGTATGGGCTATCTCGGAAGGCCGCGAAGCCGCCCGTGCCGCCGACTGCTACCTGATGGGAGAGACCATGCTGGAAGCTAAAGCCGTGTCGATGATTTCGGTGGAGTAACGGATTGAGATAAAATAAGAATCGCCCGGCAGCTGGTCCAAGGACTCACTGCCGGGCGATTTCTGTTTTGGAGAACTAATTAGTCGTATTTCTGGCTCGCCTTGCTGGATAAATACGTTGCCGAAAACAAGGCGTAGCCAGTTTTCATTCCTTTTCTTTTTTAGCGGCTTCCTCTACAGCCTCCACAAATTCCTCTGTCGAAATCACTTGCATGTACGGCTCATCTATCTCCTCGTCAACTAGTTGCTCCGGGTCAGGTGTTTGTTCGTCTGCATTCATGTTGCTGGTTGTTTGTTAGTGTCTAAACTCATTGGTATGACCACTTTTATACGGCCTTAATATTCTTCTGTGCCAAAACGGGCTTTCTTCGTCATTCGGCTTCTACTATAAATTCGCTGGACTTAGTTGCCACTGACCAACTGGAGGAGAAGCTGTAAAAAGATGAAACAGAGAAAAAATGTAGAAGCAAAAAAATAGCCCGGCTGCACCACCAGCCGGGCCAAGAAGCAAAACCGAAGCTTTACTCCCATTTGAGAACTCAAAGGTAGGTCAGCAACCAACACCATCCAAGAACCAATTTTGGTGAGGAACACCTACACCAACCGCCACGTCAACAATGCGCCATTGTCTGAGACCATGCACTAAACTAAAAAACAAACCTAAAGCACGCATTATCCGCTTTCAAAGGTGGCGGAATAGTAAATTGCTATTTTGACAATGACACAGCCTAGATAAAAAAACTGCCTTCATGTATATTGACTTTTGCAGAGAGAGGACATGTCTAAGTCATTTGACTATCAACGACTTATGTGTATGAGTATATAAAAGTGTTGCAAAGGAGAGTATTTTTAGTTGCTAGCCCCGTTTTACTTCTGAGTAAACATCTGACTATCAGTATTTTATGGCGCACCTTGTGAATATAGAATATAATCTATTTGTGGTGGCGGCTGGCTTTGTTGCATGGTTCCTGAAGGGTAGCTCTACCGTATAAAAAAGCACCGGAATGGCGAACTTTGAGATCGCCAAACCTACAAAGCTGCCGCCTGACGGCCCGGTGCTATGCCAAAAATACACTTTTTCACTCAAGCAGACAACCTGCCACCAAAAGCACAAAAAGAGTCATCACCCTCAAGAGAAAAGTACCGACTAACCAACTGGCCAGAATATAATAAGGCATTGATTAACAGAGGGTTTATTACCCTTTGGCTCGATGAAGATACATGGGCTCAGTGGTACTATCAAGGGCCTTGTACGCGTGGAGGAGTTTTTCGCTACTCGGATCAGTGTATTGAAGTGGCACTAAGTATCAAAGCGGTTTTCGGACTCGCCTTTCGGCAAACACAAGGGCTGATTCAGAGTCTGTTAGCGATTATGAAGATGGATATGCAAGTGCCCAGCTACAGCCAAATCTGTCGTCGACAGGCGAGACTAGAAGTCTTCTCCGCGCCCCCTAAACCATTAGATACCCCGCCTGAACCGATTCATCTGGTGGTAGATAGCACTGGACTGAAAGTATACGGCGAGGGAGAATGGAAAGTAAGAAAGCATGGAGCGGATAAACGACGTACCTGGCGTAAGCTCCATCTGGCAGCGGATGAATCGACTAATCAGATTCATGCCGTTGAGTTGACAGCTAATTCCATTAGTGATGCTGATATGGTGCAGTCTTTAATGGCAGCTATTGAGTGGCCTATTGCTAAGCTGAGTGGAGATGGTGCTTATGATCAGGTCAAGGTCTATGATGAGTTGGAAACGCGCCATATTCAGCCGGTGATACCGCCCCGATCCAATGCAGTCATCTGGACAGATGAAGCAGGGAATGATCTGATTCATCCTCGTAATGAATCACTTACGCAGATTAATTTAGTAGGCCTAGGGGAATGGAAACGGCAAATTAGCTACCATCGTCGTAGCAAAGCAGAGACGGCTATGTTTCGTTGGAAGGCGACATTCGGCGAGCGTTTGTCTGCTCGATTGCTGACTAC